>CAIQPS010000087.1 GCA_903873715.1 uncultured Actinomycetes bacterium | reverse complement strand
GTGGTGCTCGATGGCGGACGTGATGAGGTGCTTGCCCGTCTTCTGCTGGGCGTCGGCGGGGCCGATGCTGGCCCAGGTGTCGGACTCGGTGCCGCCGCTCGTGAAGTAGATCTCGTCCGGGTCCGCGCCGACGATAGCGGCGATGGACTCCCGCGCCTGCGTGACCGCGTCGGCCGCACTGAGGCCGTAGCTGTAGACGGTGGCGGGGTTGCCGAAGTCCTCGCTGAAGTAGGGGAGCATAGCCTGGACGACTTCCGGGTCGGTGGGAGTCGTTGAAGCGTGGTCTAGGTAGATCGCTTTATCCATGAGACCTCTCAGGTTCCTTTTCGGCATCCCCGGAGCCGTGCTTCGTCAAACGTATGGCCCAGTCGGGACACATGTCCTGGCAGATCCGGCATGAGGTACAGAGTTCCGGCTTCGCCAGGTACGGGGTGCCATCTTCCTTCTGAGCGATAGCGCCGAAAGGGCAGTAGTGGGTGCAGATGCCACAGCGTTTGCACCTCGCCGGGTCGAAAACCGGCTTCTTCTCCCCCGCTCTTTCTTTCGTCGCAGGCATAGGTAGATTGTATACCATAGGAAGGAAAGGTTAGTACTATGGTGATGTATTTTTCGCCAACGCCGGTTTCCCCGCGCCGCGCCGCTTCGCGGGCGGCACCCCGTAGGCCACCAGGACCGTCCGCAGCCACCCATGCCGGCGGCGAAGACCGGCCTGCACCTCCCGCCTGAAGGCCTCCGCCCGCGCGATGTCGTCCGACCGGGCGTGCCGCCCTCCGAAGAGCACCGCCCCGGCCCGCGCTTCGAGGAACGGGTCGCACGTGAGTCCCAGGTGTCCCTCTATGAAGTCGAGGGTGTCCTCGAAGGTGCTGCTGCGGGTGGCGGCCATCCCGTAGGCTGCCAGAGAGGCCCGCACCAGGTGCAGCGAGGCCGCGAAGCGCTGGGTGAGCGTCCCGCGCCGCAGCGCCCGTTCCCGCCACAGCCGCCTGCCGGTGGGCCAGGCGGCGAGTATCACGACGATCCCGAGCACCCAGGGGAACCACGGGGCTCGCGCCAGGAAGCTGCGCCCGCTCTGCCCCGTGGTGGCCGGATCGGCGGTGGTGCCGGTGCTGCCCTTGTCGGGCAGCGGCTCCGTAGTGGTGGTACTGGACCCCGACGAGGAGGTCAGGAACGGGTCCCTGAAGCCGGGACTGGTGGACGAGGCCCCCGGGTACGGGAGGTTGCGGCCGGGCGTGGGGTCGAAGGCCACCCAGCCGGCGGTGGGGAAGTAGGCCTCCACCCAGGCGTGGGCGTTGTTCGCCGCCACGGAGAAGACCCCGGCGGAGATGAGTTCCCCGCTCGTGAAGCCCACCGCCACTCGCGACGGGATGCCGTTGAAGCGCAGCAGCATGGCCATGGCGCCCGCGAAGTGCTGGCAGTAGCCGGCCCTGGTGTCGAAGAGGAAGGCCGCGAAAGGCGATGAGTAGTCACTCGTGGGCGGCGTCAGCGTGTACTCGAAGTTGCGGCGCAGGTATCCCTCCAGCTTCAGCGCGATCTGGTAGGGGTCGGTGGCGTCCCCGATCATGGTCTGGTTCACCTTGTACAGGTCCAGCCATTGGGCACCGCCCGGGAGGTCCTGAACGGCGGCGCGCCAGCCCGTCTCTCCGTCCTCGGACCGGACCTGCGCGGCCGCAGGGAACGGCAGGGCGAGGTAGCGCTCCATCCCCTCCGGGTAGTTGCGGCCCAGGGCCACCAGGGCCGCGGGTGTGATCTTGGGGATCACCGCCCTCAAGGTGTAGTCGAGCGACGGCCCGAGTGCGTTCACCACGTGCAGCGCGCGGGTGTCGTTCATGCGGATGGTCACGTCCTGGTCCATGGTGAGCGAGACGGGGTCTCCGCCCGTGAAGAAGTAGTTGGTGTAGACGGACCGAAGGCGGAAGCGCTCCGTGGTCGCGGTGCCGGAGACTCTCGGCGTGGGCGCCGGGACCGACCAGGTGAAGGCGCCGGCCTGCCCGGTGCCACCGTCAGGCGTGCCACGTTGGAGATCCTGCAGGAAGTCCTGGGAGGCCACCCAGGCGTTCCCGGTGAACTGGTCGAGGGCGTTGGCGCGCCAGTAGGTGGGCTTGATGGCTTCCACCCGCATGATCACCGCGTCGTTCATAGGGCTCAGGAGCTTGGGATAGTCCTGCAACCAGTTGAACGAGTAGACCGCGCTGCCCTGGTTGAACGGGTTCCAGGTGCGCCAGTCCTGCCAGGGGGTGGCGGCCGCCGAAGGGGCCGCCCCGAGTAGCAGCACGGCCAGCGCCGCCCCCGCCCCGCCCACCAGCACGCCCGGGACGGCGTCGCGGAGCCGCCAGGTGCGCCGTTCCAGGCTTCGCGCCAGGGCCAGCACGCAGGCCGCCAGCACCAGGAAGATGACGGCCAGGGCCGCCAGCCGGGGGATGGTGTCGACGGTGAAGCTGAAACCGAGCAGGAGCAGGGCGAGCGACATCCCCATGACCGGGCGCCGCAGGCCGAGCCCGAAGAACGACGCCATCCCGCTCACGCAATAGACGACGGTGACCAGCACCAGCCGCAGTTCCGGGGCCCCCGCAAGGTCCAAGGGGAAGAACTTGGCCGCGTACTGCTCCCCGCCTGTGGCGAAGGCGGCCTGGTAGAAGCGGTAGATGCTCCCGAGCCCCTCGACGCCGGCCCCCGGCGGCAGGACCGTCCGGAACAGCACGTACGCGCCGAGCGGCAGCAGGATCAAGGACAGCGCCCAGGCCTTCCGGTGCACCAACCCCGACGCTCCCAGCACGACGCCCATGATGACCGCCCGCACCAGGTCGGTGGACATGGAAGGGTGCAGGGACCGGTCGAGGGCCAGCGCCGCGGTGATCGCCAGCCCGACAAGGGCGGCCAGGTAGAGGAGGCGGGGCACGATCTTCACGGCCTCACCTCACCGCCGTGCGGCTCGGCCGGGAGGTCTGCCACACCGAGAGGGCGCGCACCAGGTCGTCGCCCTGGGCCAGGGTGACGCAGCGGATGCCGGCATCGGCGAGTGTGAGCAGCAGGGCGCGCTGCTCGGCCGGCAGCGCGCCGGCGTCCTGGCCGGACAGCCCGCCGCCCTCGCGCGGCGGCAGGAACGGCAGCAGCCCGCCCCCGCCCGCGAACGAATAGCCCGGCACGTAGACGAAGCCGAGATTGACGCCGTCCTCGCGCAGGCTTATGAGGGCCCGGGCCATCTGGGCGTCCAGCGTCATCCCGACGAGGGTGAGCGACTGGGAGCGGAGCGGTGTGAGCCGGTCGCTGAGCAGCCGCCGCATGACCAGAGCCAGCGGCGCCGCGGCGTCGGCCCTGGTCTCGGCCAGTGTCTCGAGCAGGTTGCGCCGGCCTCCGCCGTCCGCGGTGAGGCGCACCTGCCGCTTGTCGATCTCGTGGCAGATGAGCGTGACTCCCCGCCCCATCCGCAGGGCGTAGTCAGCGATGCTCCCGGCCGCCCGCACCGCCAGCTCGAAGTTGGTCTCCGGGAGCATGCCCACCACCTGGTCGGCGCTGCCGTCGAGCACCAGGGTTATGTCCGACCCGGCCGGCTCCTCCATCTCCCGGATCATGAGCGTGCCCGTCTTGGCGGTGCTCTTCCAGTCGATGTGGCTGAGGGGCTCCCCGGGCTGATGCTGGCGTATGCCCCGGAACTCGGAGGCGCCCGGTGTGAGCAGGCCTTTCTGGCCCGCCCAGTCCTGTTTGAGTCCGAGTTCGGGGTGGAGCACCGAAGATCGCAGGAACGAGATGCGCGGATACACGGTGACGGTCATCGGGTCGCCGGAGCGGTGGGCGGCCCGCGTGATGCCCAACGGGTCCTCCACCAGGATCTCCGCGGGTGGCAGGGTGTGGACCCCGCGGGCCACCCAGCCGAGGCGCGTTCGCAGTACCCTGCGCCCCCGCGGCCCGAGGCTCTCCACCTCGCCTTCCAGGTCGTCCTCGGCGAGGGTCTCGGTGTCGGTGCGTATCCGCAACTGCGGCCCCGGGACGAGAGAGTCGTTCTTGACGGTCAGCGAATAGTCCGGCTCGTCACCTGCCACCGGCCGCTCGGGGACGATCTCCCGGGTCACGCGGATGCGTCTCCCGGCGAGGGCCACCAAGAGCCAGGACAGCACGAACAGGGCCGCGAAGGCGAACGCCAGGAGGTACAGCTCCCAGGTCCCGATCACCCGTCCCGCCAGGTACGTCCCGACGGCGAGGCCGAGGATCCCGAACCCGCGGCCCGTGGGGCGCGCCACCGTCTACCCCCCGGTCTGGGGTACGGGCACCGTCTCGAGCAACCGGGCGACCACCGCCTCGGCCGTCACCCCGTGGACCTTGGCGTCCGGCGACAGCATCAGCCTGTGAGCGAGCACCCGCACGGCCAGGTCCTTGATGTCCTTGGGCACCACGAAGTCCCGGCCGCGCAGCAGGGCGAGCGCTTTCGCCGCCCGCGTCAGCGAGATGCCGGCGCGCGGACTCGCGCCCAGGTAGATCTCGCGCTGCTGGCGGGTGGCGGTCATCAGGTCGACGACGTAGCTGCGCAACGCCGGCGCCACCCGCACCCGGGAGACGGCCTGGGTCATGGCGAGCACCTCGGAGCCGTGGAGCACCGGCCGCAGTTCGGCCAGCGGGTTGTGCGAGGTCTGCTCGTGGATGATGTCCTGCTCGGCTTCCGGGGCCGGGTAGCCGAGGCTCAGCCGCATCATGAAGCGGTCGAGCTGGGCCTCGGGGAGCGGGTACGTGCCCTCGTACTCGATGGGGTTCTGGGTGGCTATGACCATGAAGGGCGGCGCGATGGGGTGGGTGATGGCGTCGATGGTCGCCTGGCCCTCCTCCATGCACTCCAGCAGGCTGGATTGGGTCTTGGGCGAGGCCCGGTTGATCTCGTCGGCCAGGACGATGTTGGCGAAGATCGGGCCCGGCCGGAACTCGAACTCGCCGCTCTTCTGGTTGAACACCGTCACGCCCGTCACGTCCCCGGGCAGCAGGTCGGGGGTGAACTGGACGCGGGCGAACGTGCAGTCGATGGACCGGGCCAGCGACTTGGCCAGCAGGGTCTTGCCCACCCCGGGGAAGTCCTCCACGATGACGTGCCCACCGGCGAGCAGGGCCACCACGCATGCCCGGATGACCTCTTCCTTGCCGAGGATCACCGAGCCGATGGCGGACGCTATCTCGGACGCGCGCCGGGCGACGTCCACCATCTCCTCGTCCTGTAGTACCGGGGGAGCCACCAGGTTGGAATCGGCCGTACGGGCTGGGCGGACCTTCACGGGCGGGCGCCTGCGCGGCTCCGGGCCGTCCGCCGGCTCCACCGCGCGTCCCAGGGTATAGACGGCGGTGGGCTGGTTGTCGCCGGGTCCTGGAGCACCGCGGCCGTTGTCGCCGTGGGTGCGGTCGTGGTCTGTCAGGGCATCGTCTGCGGCGTCGGCCGCCGCGAAAGGATCGTCGCGGAAGCGATCCTCATCGGCCGGTTTGGAGCGGCCGAAAAACCAATCGGGCATGACTTCCTCCCCTTGTATGACGGGAATGATACGCCTCCGCCGGACGCGGGACACGGGCCGCTCCGGGCCGGGGTGCTGTGGGGCGTCTGCGGGAATTCGGGAAACCGCATAGAATATTGAGTGCGTTCCACCGACTCGAGAGGAGTGGTGCGATGCCGGATCCGCAACTTCGGGGTGCCACCTTGGCCCAGCGACTCGCTGAGGGCCCGCTGGACCATGGGCACGTACTGGACATCCTGGAGCAGCTGCTCTCGCAGCTGGCGGTGGCTCACAAGTCCGGCAAGATCCACGGCAGCATCTCTCCTCGGAAGATCGTCATCGATGCAGACGGTGACGTGACGCTCGTCGGTTTCCCCGACGACGACGACACGGAAGAGACGCGGCTCCACAAGGTGAAGACGGCGGAGGATTCCGCCTATATGGCGCCGGAGCAACTGCTGCACGATCCCGTCGGCCCGTACACCGACTACTACTCGCTCGGCATCGTCGCGTACGCGATGATCACCGGCAAGGACCCCTTCGGCGCCTTCGACGGCGCGGCTGCCGGCGACGTCTCCTACCGGGTGCTGTACAAGCCGACGCCTCACGTGCCCGAGGATGCCCTGGTGGGCCTCCCTGCCAGCGTCGGCCCCACCATCGACCGGGCCATCAGCAGGGAAGCGCATGCACGCTTCCAGGATGCGGACAGTTTCCTGCAATCGCTGAAGGCCGACCCATCGGTGGTCGCGGCGATGCCGGCGGTGTTGCAGAAGAAGGTTGTGAAGCCGGCGCCGGCCACGGCCGCGGCAGGTCTGGGGGGCTCAGCCGGCGCGTCGATGGGCGGCACGGCCCGGCGTTCCCGACCGGCCTGGTTGGTCTATCTGGCGGCTGCGGTGGCCGTGATCGCGTTGCTCGCCATCGGCCTGGGTGTCGCGTACGCCACCGGTCTCATGGGCGGGGGCACCGAGACGACCATCGCCGGCGAGACGACCACGTCGCTCGCCTCCACCACCGAGGCGCCCACCACCGAGGCGCCCACCACCACCGAAACCACCGAGGCGACCACCTCGTCGGCGAGCAGCGACTCGACCACCACGCTCTCCTCCGACACCACGACGTCGTCGACCACAACGACCACCATACCGACCACCACCACGGCCCGGAGCACCACGACCACCAACCGGACGACCACCACGGCGGCCAAGGTCGCGACGATCACCATCACCGACTCCAGCAAGACCTACAACGGCTCGGCCCAGAACCCGTCGTACACGACGAGCCCGGCCGGGCTGAACGTGTCGTTCAGCTACAGCGGCGGCGCCCACACCAACGCCGGCTCCTACTCGTTCACCGCGACGATCGCTTCAGCCGGCTACAAGGGGTCCACGAGCGGCACGCTGGTCATCGGCAAGGCGAACGCCATCATCTCCGTGGTGCAGAGTGTCTTCATCTACGACGGAGCCTCGCATCACCTCATCCTTGACGCCTCGGGTGTCGCGGGAGAGAACCTCAACGGCCTGATAACCAGCAACGGCGCCAGCCACACGGATGTCGGCGTCTACACGGTCACCTGGAGCTTCGGTGGGAACGCCAACTACAACAGCGACTCCCGGGAACACTCCTTGACCATCCAGGCCCCCTAGCGGTACATGTCGATGACGGTGCCTGTCCGCAACTGGGCGTAGATATCGTCGGCGATCCATATGGGGGTGCGCACGCACCCGTGACTCGCCGGGTGGTCCGGCACGTTCGGGTAACCGTGCACCGCGATCAGGTCGAAGACGTACGCCGGTGAGTACATGTAGTCGTTCACGGTGACGCAGGCTATCCAGCCCTGAAGTCTTTCTTCGATGCGGTGATGTCCGGGCGGGGTGCCGCCCCTGCCGCTGGATATGTGGACCACCTCTGTCACCCGGTCGTCCGTGATCATCAACAGCACCTGGCGGGACAGGTCCACCTCGCAGCGGGTCTTCTTGCCCGACAGCCTGGGCTTCGGCGTGGTGGCGGTGGCGAGTCTCTTCCAGACCTCCGCGGTCACCCGTCCGGTCCGTTCCAGGCCCTCCACTTTCTGGAAAGCCATCACCCCGTCCCGTGTGCGATGGTCGTAGATGCCGTCGGCGGGCCCGCACGCATACCGCAGAGCGTCGAGCCGCGACTCGAGCAGCCGGACCGCAGTCCCTCTGGCGCCTACCTCGAGGAGATCGCGCACGTCACCGGACAGCAGGTCTTGTTCGTCCACGGCTTCGGTGGAGACCGGGCCCAGGAACGTCCGGTAGAGCATCGCCACCATCTCCGCCCGGGTGAGCGGCGCGTCGGGAGCCAGGAGGTTGTCGGTGGGACTGTCGAGTATCCCCAGGCGCCAGGCGTCGGCGAGGGATGCCGCGCATGCAGGGTCTATCTGCCGGCGGTCCCGGAAGCCTCTCAGCCAGCGCACGGCCTCCTTGGGGGTCAGCGGCGGTTCGGCGTCCGATCCGATGAGCGCGCCGTCCCGTGCCGCCCAGGCCCTCATGACCAGCAGGGCCGCCTCCTGCCTCGTGATTGCCTGCTGGGGCAAGAATTCCGCCCCGGTGCTCCCGGCCACGATACCGTCCCTGACCATGGCGCCCACGGATCCGGCGAACCAATCCCAGGGATGGATGTCGGAGAAGGGCTGGTCCGGCGCTTCGGCCTGTCCCAGCGCCCGGGCCAGGTAGTACGCCATCTCGCCCCGGGTGACGGTGCCCCCGGCGTCGAACGTGCCGTCCATGTGCCGGAGCATCACCGCACTCGCGGCCGCGGCCTGCGCCGCCGGTGCGTACCACTCGCCGCCCTGGACGTCGGAGAAACCGGTCGAAGCGGCGGTCCCGCTCGGGGTCCACAGGGACGACCCGGCGCGCGCCGGCGAAGCGAAGGCGCCTGCCAGGAGCGCCATGACGACCACCACGGCCGATGCCATGGCTACCAGCAGATGTCTCGTGCTCCCCGTTCTTCCCATACCCGATGTCCTGTCCGGCGTGTCCGAAGGCACCCAGTGTAGCCGGTCTCAGCTTGAACTTCCCCCTGCACAGCCGTAGACTACGGCCCTGCAAAGGCGATGACGGGAACGAGTAGGCGCTGCTCTTCCCGAGGGCCGGCCGACAAGCCGGGCCTCGAGCGAGCCGGGGATGGTGCGAGCCCGGCGGGAACCAGCGGCCGAATATCCTCCCCGAGCCGCCAGCCGAACGGCTGATCCGCCGCCCAGGCGTCGCCCTGTGAGGGTGCTGCGCCGCCGGGCCGGTGACCGGCCAAGTAGACCTGGACGGGTCCTTCCCGTTACAGAAGGGGGATGTGAAAGCATCCGCAGAGTGGGCCGCGCCCGGGCGGCCGCGCCGTGCGAGCGGCAGGCGGTCCCGGACAGCAGCGCCCCGGCGCCCCAGGTGCCGGCAGCGCGCGGCCAAGTAGGGTGGTACCGCGAGGCAACGTCTCGTCCCTACGCGCTCCGGTCGTGCGGCACCAGCCGCAGGACAGGCAGGCGCTCCGGCGAATCTCCGCCGGTGTGCGCAAGCGCGGGGCGGGGCGTTTTTGTTTCTTGCGGTGCGGCGCCGCGTTCCAGGAGCGGCGGCCCCTACTAGGAGGACAGATGGCAGGCCAGTATCGTCCGGTCGACACGAGTCAGAGCTTCCCCGCTCTCGAGGAGCGCATCCTCGCGTGGTGGAAAGAGAACAGCATCTTCGAGAAGAGCATGGAGTTGCGGGCCGGCAGCCCGAAATGGGTGTTCTACGAAGGCCCGCCCACGGCCAACGGCAAGCCCGGGGTGCACCACGTACTGGCGCGCATCTTCAAGGACATCTTCCCGCGCTACCGGACCATGAAGGGCTACTACGTCGGCCGCAAGGGCGGCTGGGACTGCCACGGCCTGCCGGTGGAGCTCGAGATCGAGAAGCGCCTGGGCATCGACCACAAGGAACAGATCGAGGCCTACGGCGTCGATAAGTTCAACAAGCTCTGCAAGGAGTCGGTGCTCGCCTACGTGGACGAGTGGAACCGCATGACGGAGCGCATCGGCTACTGGGTGGATCTGGACGATCCGTACGTCACCATGACCGACGACTACATCGAGTCGGTGTGGTGGATCTTGTCGCAGTTCGCCAAGCAGGGCCTTTTGTATGAGGGCTACAAGGTGGTCCCGTACTGCCCGCGGTGCGGCACGGCCCTGTCCTCGCACGAGGTGGCATCCGGCTACCAGATGGTCACCGACCCGTCGGTGTTCGTCAGGTTCCCGCTGGCCGAAAGCGATGCCTCCACGCCAGAGGCCCTGGCGGGCGCCGCGCCGGCGCCGGTCAAAGCCGCCGACGGTCTGCCCGTGTCGCTCCTCGTCTGGACCACGACGCCGTGGACCCTCATCTCCAACGTGGCCGCCGCCGTCGGCCCGGACATCCAGTACGCGACGGCCAAAGTGGGCGACGAGCACTTCATCCTGGCCGCGGACCTGGTCACAAGCCTGTTCGGCGACGAGGCCGTCATCGAAGAGACCTATCCCGGCAGCGCTCTGGTGGGCAAGCACTACCTGCCGCCCTACCAGTTCGTCACGCCGGAGAAGCCGGTCTGGCGGGTCATCGCCGCGGACTACGTGGCCACCGACGAGGGGTCGGGCATCGTGCACATAGCGCCGGCGTTCGGCGCCGACGACATGATCGTCGGCCAGGAGAACGACCTGCCGGTCGTCATGCCCGTGGACATGGAGGGCCGCTTCACCGCCGAAGTCACTCCGTGGGTGGGGCTGTTCGTCAAGGACGCCGACAAGGGCATCATGGAGGATCTCGAATCCCGCGGCCTGCTGGTGCGCCGCCTGCCCTACGAGCACAACTATCCGTTCTGCTGGCGCTGCGATACGCCCCTCATCTACTACGCCAAATCGTCGTGGTACGTGAAGACCACCGCCCGCAAGGACGCGGTGCTGGGCGCCAACGAAGAGGTCGACTGGTATCCCGACCACCTCAAGCACGGCCGTTTCGGCAAATGGCTCGAGAACAACATCGACTGGTCGCTCTCCCGCGACCGGTACTGGGGCACGCCGCTCCCCGTCTGGCGCTGCGCCAACAACCACGACACCGTGATCGGCTCCCGTGAGGAACTGGGCGAACTGGCCGGCAAGGACCTGTCGACCCTCGAACTCCACCGTCCGTACGTGGATGAGGTCACCTTCGCCTGCCCCGAGTGTGGCGCCGAGGCCAAGCGTGTGACATCGGTGATCGACGCCTGGTTCGACAGCGGCTCCATGCCCGTCGCCCAGTGGCACTATCCGTTCGAGAACCGGGACAAGTTCGAGACCCGCTTCCCGGCCGACTACATCTGCGAGGCCATCGACCAGACCCGCGGCTGGTTCTACAGCCTGCTGGCCATCAGCGCGCTGCTCACCGGCCACACCTGCTACAAGAACGTGCTCTGTCTGGGCCACATCCTCGACAGTGAAGGCCGCAAGATGTCCAAGCGGCTGGGCAACGTCGTCGATCCGTGGACCATCCTCAACAAGCAGGGGGCCGACGCCCTGCGCTGGCTGCTGTTCACCGCCAGCTCGCCCTGGTTCCCGCGCCGCTTCGGCCCGGACAACGTGGACGAGGTGATCCGGAAGTTCATCCTCACGCTGTGGAACACCTACTCGTTCTACACGCTCTACGCCAACATCGACGGCTTCGACCCGGCCTCCTACACCGGCCCGGACGGTGCCTCCACCATGCCGGCATCCGAGCGCACCCTCATGGACCGCTGGATCCTCAGCGAGCTGCACATCTTGATCGGCAAGGTGGACGAAGGGCTGAACGGCTATGACGCTTTCGGGGCCGGCCGGGCCATCTACGAGTTTGTGGACGAGCTGTCGAACTGGTACGTGCGTCGCAGCCGCCGCCGGTTCTGGAAGAGCGAGGCCGACTCCGACAAGATCGCGGCGTACCTCACGCTGAACGAGTGTCTGACGACGGTGGCCGAACTGCTCGCGCCGTTCACCCCGTTCCTGGCCGAGGAGATGTACCAGAACCTGGTGGCCGAACGGACGCCCGGGGCACCGCAGTCGGTGCATCTCATCGATTGGCCGGTCGCCGACGCGGCCCTCATCGACAAGGACCTGTCGTACCGCATGGGCGTCGCCCAGCAGGTGGTCAACCTGGGCCGCTCGGCGCGCAACGCCTCCAAGATCAAGACCCGCCAGCCCATCGACCTGGCGGTGGTCGCGTGCGCGGCCAAGCAGCGCGCGGCCGTCGAGAGCCTTGCCGCGGTGGTGGCCGAGGAACTCAACGTCAAGCGGATAGACTTCGTCGAGGCGGCCAGCGAGCTGGTGAGCTACGTAGTCAAGCCCAACTACCGCACCCTGGGCCCGAAGTTCGGCAAGAACATGCCTGCGGTCGCGGCGGCCGTCGCCGCCCTTCCGGCGGATGAGACCGGCGACAGGATCGCCACCGGCCGTTCCGTGATGGTGACGGTGGATGGCCAGGAGTACGAGTTCACCGCCGAGGACTTCGCCGTGGAGAGCCACGAGCGCGAGGGCTTCAAGGTGGAACGGGAGGGCGGCGTGGCTGTCGGCCTGTCGACCGTGCTGACGCCTGAGCTCGTCCAGGAAGGCCTGGCCCGCGAGCTGGTGCACCACATCCAGAACACCCGCAAGACCGCGGACTTCCAGATAGACGACCGCATCCACCTGCGGGTGACCGGTCCGGCCGAGGTCGCCGAGATGCTGGCCGTGCATGGCGACTGGGTGCAGAAGGAGACGTTGGCGGTGGATCTGGCGGCTGTGGCCGCCGAGGACGACGCGGCAGCTGTCGCGGCCGCGCCCGGCACCCACGCCGAATCCCTCAAAGTGAACGGGCTGCCGGTGACCGTGGAGGTGTGGAAGGTCTGACGGGCGAGGAGCGGATGCGGCACCTGCCGCGCCGCCGGCCGCTGGGCGCGAGGGTGCAGCCCCCGGCTGGGTCGGCCGGGCTCGGCCACGGCCTCGCCCAGCCCGGCCGCGTCACTCCGCGGAACCGCCTGGGCTCGGGTGCCCCCTACCGCCCCGTGTAGTCCTGGAAATGCTCCTCCAGGCAGTCGGGACAGACCCCGTGGGTGAAGTCCGCGTCGGAGTGCGCGCTCACGTAGGTCTCGATCTGGTGCCACTCGCCTTGCTCGTCGCGGATGCGCTTGCAGTGCGCACAGATGGGCAGCAGGCCTCGGAGCGTGTCGATCTCGGCCTCATGGCGTTCGGCCAGTTCCATCCGCGCGCGGACGCTCTCGTCGACGTCGATGCAACTGCCGATGAAGCCCGCGAACTCGCCGTCCCTGTAGAACGGCACGCCGCGGTCGAATATCCAGCGGTAGACCCCGTCGTTCCGGCGCAGCCGGTACTCCATCTCGAAGATCTCGTGTCTTTCGAACGCCCCGAGGTAGATGGCCAGACAGCCGTCGAAGTCGTCCTTGTGGACGCCGTCGGCCCATCCGGTCCCCATCTCCTGCTCCATGGTCCTGCCGGTGAATTCCAGCCAGCGCTCGTTGAAGTAGTCGCAGGCCGCCGTGGTGTCAGACCTCCAAACCAGGATGGGAGCCTGCTCGACCAGGATGGCGTACTCGTTTGGCTCAAGGATGTTCATGCGGACCGCCTTGCTCGGTGTACGTAGACGATACAGGTTTCGCGTAGAGTCGACAAGGTGGCCCCCGGGCCCAGGTGTTTCCCGCATCGGCGGAAGGTGAATCTCGTTCAGCAAGCGCTGGCGGTAGCGCTGACTCCTCGCTATGCTGGTTCTTGGAAGGTGGCAGCCAAGACCCATCTCTGATCGGGGGGACGATGAGACGCTACGGCGACAACAACCGTATGGGCATCGAAGGGAAGGTGGCCGTGGTCACCGGAGCCGGCTCCGGCATCGGCAGGGGGGCATCCATCGTGTTCGCGCGCGAAGGCGCGAAAGTGGTGGTCACCGACCTGGCGGACATGGCCGGAGGCCCCGAGACCGTCCGTCTCATCAAAGAGGCAGGCGGCGACGCGACGTTCGTGCCCTGCGACGTCACCAAGGAGAGTGAGGTCGAGGCCATGGTGGCCAAGACGGTGGAGTTGTACGGCAGCCTCGACTTCGCCTACAACAACGCCGGTGTCGGCCCCGACGGCGTGCGCATCCCCATGGAGCCCATCGTCGATTCATCCACGGAGCGGTGGCTAAAGCACGTGGACGTGAACCTCACCGGAGTCTACCTCTGCCTCAAGTACGAGATGCGGCAGATGGCGGCGCAGGGCAAGGGCGCCATCGTGATCTGCTCGTCGGCGCAGGCGTTCCGGCAGATCCCGGGCTTCGCCGGTTACGGCGCAACCAAGACCGGGCTCACCGCCCTCACCAAGGTGGCCGCGGTGGAGGGAGCCCCGCTCGGCATCCGGGTCAACTGCGTGTGCCCCGGGCCCATCCGCAACACCATGCTCTCCGACAACATCACCTCCGTGGTGGAGGGCATGGCCGACCGCATGGTGGAGGGGGTGCCGCTCAAGCGCTGGGGCGACCCGCAGGACGACATGGGCGAAGCGGTCCTCTGGCTGTGCTCGGACGCGGCCTCGTTCATCACCGGCGCCATCCTGCCGGTGGATGGGGGGCTGGCGATCTAGCGGAGGCGCGGCGGCCCGGCGCCTTGGCGGCGCGGCCGGCCACTCATCGGAAGGTCGACCGGCCGGGGCTGCGCCCCGGCCGGTGTCATTTCCGGGAGCTGCTCAGAACTTGAAGGTGTCCGGCGCCGGCGTCGGGTGGAACGCGCCCTCGTGGAACTGCCAGTTGTTGGTGATGGCGAAGACGATGAGGTAGTAGGGCCGGTCGACCCGTTTGAAGTAGCTGGGGTTGTGCGGCACGGTGCTGGGGACGTAGACCGCCGAGGCCTTGGTCATGCTGTGGCCCTCGTCGCCCAGGTACTCCACCGCTTCCCCGCCCAGGCTCAGCGTGTCGTGCGGGTGGGTGGGGATGTAGAGGAACACCTCGTCGTAGGCCTGGGTGTGCTGCATGCCCTGTCTGAAGTCCCAATAGGACATGGAATCGCCGGACGTCGCGGCCATGAGCGACGGCACCCCGATGCCCGTGCCCCCCGCGTACACGAAGAAGAACTCCGCCCACACCGGTGCCCTGCAGACCTTGTCGTCGAACAGGAGCCCGGGCACGCAGGCCCGGCCCATCAGCTGGGTGATGTAGATGTCCCGCGACAGGGTGAGGCGGTTCACCAGCCCCGCGTACTTCCCGGTGCCCGGCACCGGCTCGCCGGTCTTGGCCGCCGCGAACGCCGGCGGGTATGGGTACTGCGTGCATCTGCCCGGCTCAAGGCTGTAGTCCCGGGTGAGGGCGATGGTGGTGATCATGATCGGGCGATCCGCGTCGGTGATCCTGGTGATGGTCCAGGGGTTGTGAGCCGTCCCCTTGGGCACGTACACCGCGGTCGGCTCGCTGAAGACGAACTTCTCCGCCTCGTCCCCGTGGCCCAGCCACATCTCCACCTCACCCCCGAGGCGGGTGTTGTCGGTGTGGTCGGTGCCGTAGAAGAAGTAGACCTCGTCGAAGTCGTCGTGGGAGTGCTGGCCCACATCGCGCAGCGCCTCCACCGGCCGCCCGTCCACCACCGGGGCGAGGTCGCTCGGCGCCATGACCCCGGTGCCGGGGGCGTAGGCGTGGTAGGTCTCGATCCAGACCGGCGCCTCGGGCAGGACCTCCTGGTCGTAGACCAGCGAGAAGTCCGAGATCTTGCCGCGGAAGGACGGGTAGACGAGCTCCGTCCGCAGGCGCAGAGGTTGGACGTTGTGGCCGTATCTACCGCCGCTCATGGTCTCTCCATTCCTGAAGGTCACGACACCTTTGCTCTACGAGGCCGGAACATCCACATCGCCAGGCTCGCCACTCCCAGGACGAGCATGAGAAGGCCCACCATCTCCACCCGGCCCCACAGGCTCAGCGACACGATGACCATGCCGGCGCTGGCCAGCACCGTGTGGGTCGAGCCCATGACCGCCGCCACCGACCCCGAATCCTGGTCGTGCTGCGCGAGCATCAGGTAGACGGCCGGTGGGCGCATGCACATGAACGCCATCTGGCTGGGGACGAGGCAGATCATGAATATCCAGGGCCCCAGGTGGCCCAGGAACAGGAGAAGGGCGCCGCTCACCGTGCTGATCGCCAGGCACCCCCAGATGATGGGGTCGCGTGCGGCCCAGAGCGACACCCGCACGTATATCTGCGACCCGACCGCCAGAGACACGGCGTAGACGGCGAAGAAGTAGCTGAACACCTGGCTGGAGACACCGAAGGTCTCCTCGTAGATGTACGAGGACGAAGCGACGAACGCCATGGCCGGGATCCCCAGCAGGGAGAAGTTGATGAGGTAGTAGTCGAACGTGCGGTTGCGCAGCACCACTCCCAGCCGTTTGAGCGACCGCAGCGGGTGCCCCGTGAGCCGTTCCGCGATGGTCTCCTGGAAGGCCACGGTCCCCAGCAGCGCCAGCAGCCCGAAGATGGCCTGGGCCGCGAACGTCCCGCGCCAGGACGTGAACCTGAGTATGAGCGCCCCGATCATCGGGGCGATGGCGGGCGAGAGGACGATGATCGATTGGATGGCGGCGATGATCACCTCGCGCCTGCGGCCGTGGTACATGTCCTTGACGATGGCGGTCGCGGTGCCGCCGGCGGATGCGGCACCCAGCGCCTGGAGGATGCGGAAGCCGATCAACTGGTAGACGTCGGACGAGACCGCGCACAGCGCGCCGGCGACGGCATACATGGTGAGCCCCACCAGGAGACCGGGGCGCCGGCCGTAGCGGTCGCTCAGGGGTCCCCAGACGAGGGCCGCCAGGGCGAGGACCACGAAGAACGAGATGAGGGTGAGGTTGGTGAGGTACTCCGCCACGCCGAAGTACGAGGTCATGCCCGGCAGCGCCGGCAGATAGAGGTCCGTCGACAGGAACGGGAAGATCGTGAGCGCGCCCAGATACGCCACCATGCCCTTGCGGCCCAGATACTTCTGGACCATGGACTCGGCGGCGACCGTAGTGGCCGCTGGTGCAGTCCTCACGCCCTCCGGCGCGTCCATCGCGACCCGCCCGTGATGATTCCGGCTAGTCCGTCGGCGGCACGGCAGGCCGCGGCACCGCCGGTTTGACCCAGTCGAGTTCCGGATTGGCCCTGCCGAACCCCGTTTTGGCCTTCGCCGGGTCGGTGGCGGCTTCCTTGGCCATCTCCATCATGGCCTTCCAGGCGTCCACGCGCCGCTGCGTGTTCACCGGGTCGGCTTCCACGGGCAGCACCGAGTCCACGATCAGCTTGAAGTGGGCCTCGAGCGCCGCCTTCTCCTCCGGGTAGGGGATGATGTAGAGTTGCTCTTCCTCTATGCCCTTCTTGAGCCACTTGGCCAGGTCGACCGGGTCGAGCCCCGACTTGTAGATGAACTCGAGCGAGTCGATGGCGCCCTGGTCCATGAGATAGCCGGTCTTCTGCAGATGCGCCGGCCGGGTCTCGCCCGCGTTGTGGATGTTGGAGTTGATGGATGCCGGGCACAGCACCGACACCCCGATGCCGTACTTGCCCAGCGACGCCCGGTAGCTCTCCATGAGGTTGATGACCGCCGCCTTGGCCGCGGAATACGGCGCGGTGATGGGGCCGCCCCAGAATCCGCCCATGGACGCGGTGGTGACGATGTAGCCACCCAGACCGGCCTTGATCATGCGGGGCACGAAAGTGACCATCCCGTTGATGACGCCGTCCAGGCAGACGCCCATGACCCAGTCGTAGTCCTCGTAGGTGGAGGCCTCTGCCGGACCGAAGGTGTTGACCCCGGCGGTGTTGAACAGCAGTTGCGGCGGGGTGCCGAACACCGCTTCCACCTCGTCCGCGGCGGCCGCGTAGGCCGCCCGGTCGGTGATGTCCAGCTTGATGCCGTGCACCGGGGCGCCCTTGTCCTTGAGGTACTTGACAGCCTGATCCAGGTGATCCTGACGGACGTCCGCGATGACCACTTTGCAGCCCGCCTCGGAGAACAGCTTGGCCTGGCCGAAACCTGCCCCCGAGCCCCCGCCCGTGACGAACAGGACCTTGTCTTTGAAGTCCTTCACCGGTTCCTCCTGAATCTTATTCATTAGGA
Source organism: uncultured Actinomycetes bacterium (assembly GCA_903873715.1). Taxonomy (GTDB): domain Bacteria; phylum Actinomycetota; class Thermoleophilia; order RBG-16-64-13; family RBG-16-64-13; genus CAIQPS01. The sequence continues at coordinate 41,367 of CAIQPS010000087.1, read as the reverse complement.
AGTGCCCCACCACAATAGAACACTCTTGACTGCCGCGCAAACCGCGGGATAATGACAGTCGGACTGATACTGAACTCGATTCAGTATTCGCGTTCCCTGGGGGGATCCGCGCCTGGCTGGGAGGTACTGATGGCACTCAAAACTGCCGGTTCTGTCGTCACCGTCCTCGATCCGCGAGGGCAACCCACCAACGTCATCGAGCCTCTGCCCATGGCCCCGCGGCTGGACTCTCTGGAAGGCAAGACCATCCACCTCATCGACATCGGCTTCGGCGGGGGCTGGGAGTTCCTCGAAGAGGTCGTGGCCTGGTTCGAGCGCAACATGCCGAGCGTCAAGACGGTGCTCAAGCACAAGACGGGCATCATGTTCATGGACGAGCCCCAGATGTGGGAGGACGCGAGGAGGGATGCGCACGCCGTGATCTTCGGCGTCGGTGGCTGAGACGGCTGCGCGACCAGTCTGGCCGCACACTCTCGAGAGCTCGAAGCCAAGTTCGGCGTTCCCACCGCCCCCATCTGCAGTTCCCGCTTCGCCGAGGTCGTGGAGAACGACGCGCTCAACCACGGGATGCGCCTGCGCTTCACCTACGCCCCGTACCCGCTCGTGGGGCGGCCGCGCGAGGTGCTGCGCCGCTACGTCGAAGGGGACGACCCGGTCACCGGCAGGCCGATCATGCAGCAGGTCGTCGAGGCCCTCACCCTGCCGCTCACCCCGGAGGAGAAGGAGCCGCAGGCTCGGCGCGGGGCTCCGCGCCCGCGCCTCCTCGCCGCCGACAAAGAGGAGAACCTGCACCAGCTGTTCCTGGAGAGCGGCTGGACCGACGGCCTCCCCATCGTGCTCCCCACCGAGGAGCGGGTGGCCCACATGCTCACCGGCACAGCCGCCGACCCGAACGAGGTCGTAGGCCGGATGACCATCACCGTGCACCAGGAGAAGCTCGAGTACACCGTGGAGAAGGTGGCCGTCAACGCCGTCATGGCGGGCGCCGGGCCGGAGCACCTGCCGGTGATCCTCGCCTTGGCCGCCACCGAGGAGCCCGCGCTCCCCAGTTCCACCACTTCGTTCGGCCGCATGGCGTTCGTCAACGGGCCGATCCGCGAAGAGATCGGCATGAACGCCGGCCTCGGCGCACTCAGCCCCTTCAACCACGCCAACTCGGTCATAGGCCGGGCGTGGACGCTCATGGCCATCAACCTGGCCGATTCCCGCTTGGGCGAGACGTTCATGGCCTCGCTCGGCAACACCATCAACTACAACAACATGATGTTCGCCGAGAACGAGGAGCGGAGCGTCTGGGAGCCGTTCCACGTCCGCAAGGGCTTCAAGAAAGAGGAGAGCACGGTCAGCGTGTTCCAGGGCTGGACGGCCATCAACAGCATGGGCGCCGCCGGCTGCTGTCGGCCCGCTCAGGAAGAGATGCTCATCATCATGCAGGCGTTCCCCTGCCTGCGGGGAGCGATCACGATGGTCATGGACCCGCTGGTGGCCGCACATATCAAGGAGCAGGGCTTCGACCATCCGGACCAGCTGTCCGAGTACCTGTCGAAGAACTTCAAGATGACCGCCAAGCAGTTCTGGGGGTCCGACGTGGTCTACTCGCTCGTCGAGCCCTTCGCACGGAGTGGAATGCAGCCGTTCGCCACCTGGCTGGACCTTCCCGACGATGCCCTCATCGCGCCCTACGGCGTGCCGGAGAACATCAACGTGGTGGTCGTCGGCGGCGAGACGCAGGCGCTATGGCTCACCACCGACATGTGGCATGGGAAGACGGTGTCGGTGGACAAGTGGCGGCCGAAGAGCGGGGTCTACGAAGAGGATCCCGATGCGGCCCGCCGCCGCTCCGCCCGTCTCAAACGGCACGCGGCAGCGTTGAGCAGGAGCGGTTACGCGGAATCGAGCGGCCACTGAGCCGGCGCAGTGCGGGGCGGCGCCGAGAGTGGGCTGGCCGGTAGAGCGGAGGCGGCGGCAGCGCCTGAGGTGCCTCCGTCAACAGATAGCGCCGGTGTCCACCTCTTCGAGGACGGGCCCGCCGCCCGTGTTCCGCACGCGGAACCTGCCCGCCCATAGGGGCTCACCCCGTCCAGGGCCGCGCTCGGCCCAGTAGAGAGCGGCGTCGAACTCCGTGCCGAGGAGGGTCTCCCTGGAGGACTTCGGGATGTCGAGGAGGATGTCCTCGCCCGGGGCCGCTTCGGACCGCCACCAGGCGATCTTCGTCTTGAACCAGCCCCGCGCGACCGAGGCCAGAGCAGCCGTGCCTTGCAGCGCGACTATATAGCCGTCTTCGTCCAACTCGGTCACTACGGGTGTAACAGCAAGGGCGTACATGGATCCTCCAGTAGATGATGCCCATCCACGAGTCATATATCGACAGATATGCCCGTGGGCTGAACAGGTTTTCCCGCCCCCGCAGCGGGTGACGGCGTCGCTCCTGGCCGAGGCCCGGTGCTATATTCCGGGAATCATGGGCATCCTCCGGCGGGGGAAAGAGGGTCAGGCGCCTGCGGGCAGCCGGCGGACCGCGGCCGTGCCGGGCTACCGGCAGGACGCCGCGGATGAACGCCGCCGTCGCCTGGAAGACGCGTTCCTGCTCTACGCGCCCCGGGTGTTCGACTATGCCCATCACCGGGGATGCAGCGCCGCCGAGGCCGAGGACCTGGTGTCCGAGGTCTTCATGGTCCTCGTCAGGCGGTTCGAGGACTCGCCCCTCGATCCCGACGAGGTCCTTCCCTGGCTGTTCGCCGTGGCCCGCAAAGTGTTGGCCAACCAGCTCCGCGGCTCGCGCCGCCGGGACGCGCTGGTGGAGCGAAGCGGGGAAGTGGCGCTGCTGGCCTCCGACGGGGCCTGGGACGGTTCGACTCCCGCCGTCCGGGCGATGATCATGCGCGAAGCGCTCGCCAGACTCAGGGAGAAAGACCGAGAAGCCCTGCTGCTGGTCGTGTGGGAGGGCTTCCAGTACGACGAGGCAGCGGTGATCCTCGGGTGCTCGCCCGGCGCGGTCGCCCAACGCATCTCGCGGGCCCGGGAAGCACTTTTGGAAGAAATCGGGGTCATCCGGACATATACGCCTGTAGTGGGGACGAAACTCTCTCCTGTGGAGACGAGAGACGAATGAAGAGACGAGATCCCATATCTCTCGACGACGTGCGCGCCGCCAAGCCGGAACTGCGGCCCACCGGTCAGGAATGGCTGGAGAGCGAAGGCGGCCGGCGGGTGCTGGAGCGTATCCTGGCGGCCGACCGGGCGGAGTCGGCGCGGCGTTCCGCGCACAAGCGGCTTGCCGCCAGGTGGGCGGGTCCGCGCCTTGCCTTTGCCGGCGCCGTCGTCGCCATAGCCGTCGCAGTGGGGATAGCTGTCGCGTTCGCCGGTCATGACGGCTCGCCTGAGGCCACGGTCGCCGCGACAGGGACGTCGACCCAGGAGGCCGCTCGGGTCTCCAACGTCGACGCGGTGGCGGACGTCATGTCCCTCTACCAGATGGTGGCCCCTCTCGACATGCTTCCCGAGGGCGATCGCGCCGCCCTGGCAGTCCAGGCCGCCAAGCTCGGCCTCGTCGACGAGAAGGCCGTCCTCGGGGCGTCCGCGTCGGCTGCGATGAGCCAGGGCGAGTACGCCGTCCTTCTGGTGAAGGCGTTCGGGGGCCTGCTGTCCGACGGTCCGTCGCCCACCCTGGCCGTCGACCCGGCCGCGATCTCGTCCCCTGGAGCGGCGGTCCGTTTCCTGCAGGACAAGGGCGTCATCCTTCCCGAGGATGGGGCGTTCTCCCTTTCCAAGCCGCTGACCGTCCCAGTGGAAGAGCGGCTGTTGAGCCGCCTCCGGGACGCGCTCTCTTCGTTGATCGAGTGACCCCTTCCGCGGGCGGCGTCCGCCGCCGCCCGCACCCTCTCCGCCCGTCCGCAAAGGCCGTCTCCCGGCCTTTGTGATTTTGCGCCCATTGCCGGACATAAGCAGAGATAGAAGGTCCGCGCACTCATGAACGTGGGAGGGATCGGAGTGAGTCACAAACGAGCAGCGATGCTGGCAGCCATCGCGGCCGTGGTACTGGCACTCGGCCTGCCGGCTACCGCATCGGCGTACACCACCTACAACGGCCATGTGTTGAACGGGGGCGTGGGCAACTACGGCTCCAACCCCCGGTACTACTACGTCACGGCATCGGCCGGGTACCAGGAGACGGTCGTCAACAACGCCGTCTACACCTGGATCCACACCACGTCCCGGCTCGGCATAACCACTCCCATCTACTGGGCGCGCACCTACACGCAGAGCCAGAGCGTCATGGACATCTATCACAACATCTACTACGACCCCGACACGGGCATCATCGCGAGCACGGAGCAGATCCTCAACAACGTGGTCATAAACCCGCTCGCGACCAACTGGAACTGGGCCAAGATCAAGCTGAACACCCCCTGCTTCGACCCCCTGAGCGCCTACAACGAAGAGGGCAGTTGCGCTCACGAGATGGGTCATGTCATGGGGCTGGGGCACACGAGCGTCACCAGCCGGGTGATGTGCCAGCTCGAGTCGGGGCGGACGGTCAACGCATGCCAAGCCGACGATGCGAACGGCATCAACTATCTGTACTAGGGGGATGACCATGAAGCTGTCAGGAAGAGCGATCGCTTCGTTCGCAGGGGTCGCGGTGCTGGCCGCAGCGATCGTGGCGTCCTTCATGCTGCTCGGGTCCGGTGTCCCGGTGCAGCCCGGGCAGGCCGACGTCATCGCCGGGCTCGGAGCGGGCACGATCGCGGAGCCTGCCGCGGCCGACGGGGCGCAGTTGCCCGAACAGATCCTGAGTTGCGATTTCGCGGTCGTCTACACCAGTGTGGGTCAGCTGAAGAGCGTGTCTGACCTGGTGGTGCGGGGCGAGGTCACCGACGTCTCCTACCTCGACTTCAACACCGTGGTGTACACCAAGCTGACCCTCACGGTGGCCAAATGCTTCAAAGGTGACGCCGGCGTGGGCGACGAGGTGACCATCCTCGAACCGGGGGGCATCACCACCCAGGCCTACGTCGTGGGCGACAAGTTCGGCGGCCCCACCAAGGCCGACACCGAGACCAAGGTGAAGGTCCTCGTCGATGGGGCGCCGCTCACCCAACTGGGCGACACGTGCCTGTTCTTCCTCGGCACCGGCGACATCAGCGTGGTGCCCGGTACCTACTACGTACCAATGGGCTCGTTCCAGGGCCGGTTCAAGATCGACAACGGAGCCGCCAAGCGCTTCGTGCCCGCCGACTGGGGCAGCAAGTACACGTCCCTCTCCATGGACGAGTCCACCGTCGACAGCACCGTGGCCCAGGCGGCGGGCCAGTGACCGTGGACCCGATGGAGCGCAGTTACGCCCAGGCGGAGATCGTCTTGGTGGAGCCCGAGCCGGTATCGGCCGAGTCGGTCATGCGGGTGCTGGAGAGAGCCGGCTACCCCCGGCTGATCCAGATCACCGGCCCGGAGCAGATGCGCCGCTACGTACAGACCGCCGACCCCGATCTCCTGGTGGTGGACGTGGACGGGCCCGCCTTCGACGGGCCGGGTCTGGTAGCCGAAGTGATCGCCAGGGTGGCACCCGAGCGGTTCCTCCCGATCCTCGCACTGGGGTCGCCCGACCCGGCGGTCGGCCGGCGGTCGCTGAGCGCCGGCGCGAAGGACTACGTGACCAAACCTGTGGACCCGGAGGAACTGCGCCTTCGTGTCCACAGCCTTCTAGACACCCGATTCGTGTACGTCCGCCTGCGGGAGGCCAGGAACATCATGGAAGGCTTGGTCCGGCGGCGCAGCAGCGAGGTGCGCCAGGCCCAGCAGGAGACCCTCGAGTTGCTCAGCCGGGTGGCCGAGCTGCGGGACGACGCCACGGGCGAGCACACGAAACGGGTGGGCCGGCTCAGCGGCATGATCGCCGAGGAGCTGGGGCTCGGCCGCGACCAGGTATGGCTGATATCGAACGCGGCCCCGTTGCACGACCTCGGCAAGATCGCCGTCACCGACAAGGTGCTCCTGAAAGAGGGCAGCCTCGACACCAACGAGGAGCGGGCGGCCATGCGTCACCATGCCGTGCTCGGTGCCGAACTGCTCAGTGGGGCGCAGTCGGACGTGCTGCGCATGGCCCGGGAGATCGCGGCGTCCCATCACGAGCACTGGGACGGCCGGGGGTATCCCCGGGGCCTGCGCGGTGAGGAGATCCCGCTTGCTGCCCGCATCGTCGCTTTGGCGGACGTCTTCGATGCCCTGCTGCATACCCGCCCGTACAAACCGGCGTGGAGCGCTCCGGCCGCCTTGGCCGAGATCAGACAGGAGCGGGCGCTGCAGTTCGACCCGCGGGTGGTGGACGCCCTGTTCCGGATCGACAGGCTCGTGGAGCGCGTCCTCTCCAACCTGGCGTGACCGGCGCGGGCCGGCGGGGCCGCCGGCACCGGCTGCGGTGCTGCCTCCCCCGGTGCGCCGCGACCGGGGCACTGCGCTTGGTCCTCAGGGGCCGTCGGCCCCGGACGCCGCCGCTAAGGTATCAGCACCTCGATGGCGTGCGGCTCCACTTCCAGGTGGGCAGGCAATCTGCCGGCCACCTCTCCGTCGGTCTGATACCAGATGGGCTCATCGTTGCTGATGGGGCGGATCTCCGCCTTCGTGGCGTGCAGATACAGGACCTTCTTGGCCCGCAGATGCAGCCCGCTCGGCACGCCCAGCCAGAATCCGGCCAGGCCGGCGCGGTCCAGGCCTGTGTAGAGCACGAGGTCGAGGACCCCGTCGGTGGGGTCGGCCATGGGCGTCACCCCGAAGCGCCCGGCATACCAGCGGCTGTTGCCCGCCACCATGAACGTGGCCAGGTATTCCTCACCGTTCGCGACCACCACGAAGGCCGGGTGCTTGTGGGTGAACCCCAGCTTCATGCCGGTGGTGACGAACGCCATCTCTCTGTAACGGCGTTTTGCGGCCGGGTCCACGTTCCGCACCGTGAGGGCGTCGATGCCGGCTCCCATCATCAGCATGAAGCGGCGGCCGTTGACGTTGCCCTGGTCCAGGGACATCGTCTTGCCCGCGGCGATGACCGCGCAGGCCCGTTCCACCTGGAACGGGATGCCCAGTTCGAGCGACAGGACGTTCACCGTGCCGGCCGGGACGATCCCCAGCATCGGCTGCCGCACTCCCGGACCGGCCTTGTCCCGGGCGCGTGCCATGCCGTTGGTGACCTCGTTGATGGTGCCGTCTCCGCCGATCGCCACCACGACGTCGACGTGAGGGGCGGAGTGCTCGGCCAGGACGATGGCCTCTTTGGGGCGCCGGGTGGCGCGCAGGTCGCATTCCACGCCGCGCTTGGACAGGCTCAGGGCGACTGTGTGGGCGATGGCGCCCGCGCGGCCCCTGCCGGAGTTGGGATTGAAGATGACCGCAGCGTTCATGCGAAAGGCGCCTGAGTCAGGCGGGCGCGCCCGCCGTCGGGGTCGGGTACGAGGACCGCGAACGAGTCGTATCCCGCGGCGCGGGCCAGGCCTACGGCGTGGGCGAAGTCCCGGCCCACCTCTTCGGGCCGGTGCGCGTCGGAGCCGAACGTGATGGGCACCCCGGCCTTCCGCAACTTCCTGAGGATGGCCGGCGAGGGGTAGGCCTCTCCGACCGGCTTGTGCAGTCCCGCGGTGTTGATCTCCACCGCCACCCCCGCCGCCGCGAGGCGGGCGAGCAGCCGCTCGAGCTCCGCCTCCAGGGGCCGCGCGGCCCTGTGGCCGAACTTCTTCACCAGGTCCAGGTGTCCGATGATGCTGAACAGGCCGGTCTCGGCCGCGTCGCCCACCAGTTCGAAGTACTCGGCCCACATGGCGTCGATGTCCGCCGATTCGTAACGGTCGATCTGGCGGGGATCGTCGAAGCCCCAGTCCCCGAGATGGTGCACCGAGCCGATGACGTAGTCGAACGGGCGGCTGTCGAGCAGCGCCCGGACCTCCACGATGGTGTCGGGGCGGTAGTCGGCCTCGATCCCCAGGAGCACGAAACCGGGGAGCCGGCTCTGGAGCTCCTTCACTTCCGCGACGTAGTCCTCCAGTTCGCACGCCCCCATGGCCAGCTCGGGGTCGGGCTCGGGGAGCAGCGGCAGGTGGTCGGCGCAGCCGATGGCGAGCAGTCCGGCGGCCTGAGCGCAGGCCACGTACTCGGACGGCGTCCCGCGGGCGTGGCCGCAGCGTACGGTGTGGGTGTGATAGTCCGGGAGGCGCACCCTCAGGCCTCCGAAGGGCGCCCGCCGCCGCGGCGCGGCGAATCCAACTCGTCGGTGTCGACGAGGATGGTGTACGGGCCGTCGTTCACGAGCGACACCACCATGTGCGCGGCGAACCTGCCGGATGCCGTCGCGACCCCGAGGCGCTCCAGAGCCCCTCGGAACTCGTCGACCAGGGTCGCGGCCGGACCGGGGTCGGCCGCGTCGCTGAACGAGGGCCGCCGTCCGCGCCGGTAGTCGGCGTAGAGGGTGAACTGGCTGATGACGAGGGCCGCGCCGCCGGTGTCGAGCAGCGACAGGTTCGACTTGCCCTCGGAGTCGTAGAAGATGCGGAGGTTGGCGACCTTGTCCGCCAGGGAGCGCGCCCTGGCGATGCCGGCATCCAGCCCCGCGGCCGCTCCGCCGCCCGGCCCTGCCGCTCCACCGCCGCCGGTGTCGCTCTTGCCTACCCCCACCAAGACGAGCAGTCCCGGCCCTATCTCACCGACGACCGCCCCGTCCACCTCGACGGACGCACGCTGCACGCGCTGGACGAGCGCCCGCATCAGCAGCCTCCCGCGCCGCCCGGTGCCGGCCTGCTGTCGGCTGCGCCGCGTGGCCCCGCTGCGCCCGGCCCAGCCTCGGCGTTGCCCGCGTCCGGCTCGGCCTCGAGCAGGGTGGCCGTCCAGCGGCCGTCCTCGCCCGGTTCCTCCAGGCGCACGGTCGCGAAGCGGTTCATCAGCGCGTCGTCTCCGTCAAGAAGGGCCTCCACGTAGTTGCCGGTGATCCCCACCAGCCTGCCGGCGGCGTCCCGCTCCTTGAGGACCAGGACTCGCTGCGCGGTCCCTCTCAGCCTATCGCGAAAACCGACATTCTTACGCTCTCCCAACGCCCGGAGAGCCACACTGCGATCGTGGACCGTGTCAGGGGGCACCTTGGAGCCCATCTGAGATGCCTTGGTGCCCGGACGGTCGCTGTAGCTGAACACGTGCAGATAGGTGAGCGGCGCATGCTCGACGAACGCCAGGGTCTCCGCGAACTCGGCCTCTGTCTCGCCCGGGAAGCCGACGATGACGTCCGCCCCGATGGCGGCGTCGGGGAACCGTGCGGCCAGTTCGGTGGCGATCGCCAGGTATCCGGCCGCCGTGTAGGGCCGGCTCATGCGGCGCAGCACCGAGTCGCTCCCGCTCTGCAGGGGCAGGTGGAAGTGGCGCGCCACCCGGTCGCCCGCAGCTTCGATGGAAGCCATGAGCGCACCGTCGACCTCCAGCGGCTCGATGGAGCTCAGTCGGTAGCGGCCCACCACGTCCGGGGCGCCGCCCGTGTCGCGGGAGAGCAGTGCGTCGAGCAGGTCGGCGATGGACCCTTCGCCGGTGTCGCGGCCCCAACTTCCCAGGTTGATGCCGGTGAGCACCACCTCCCGGAACCCCCGTTCCGCCAGCAGACCCACCTCGCGGAGCACGTCTGCTTTGGGCATGCTGCGCGCCGGCCCGCGGGCTATCGGGATGATGCAGTAGGCGCAATAGGAGTCGCAGCCGGTCTGGACCTTGAGGAAGGCCCTGGTATAGCCGTAGAAATGGCTGAAGAACTCGCCTTCGAACTCGGGGTGCTCCGGGTACGGGGACACCGACAGTGCGGGATGGCGCGGCTCGGTGCCGGCGACGCCTGCGGGCGCCGCGGGGCTGCCAGCGCCGGGCGCGGCCTCGCCGGCCCGTTCCTCCGTGGTCTCCGGCGCGCCGGCGATCGCCGGTCCGATCCCCGCCAGGTGTTCCGCCAACCGCAGCTTGTCCAGGTTGCCCAGCACCAGGTCCACGCCGGGGATGGCCGCGACGGCGTCCGGAGCCGTCTGCGCGTAGCAGCCGGTGACCACCACGGCACAGCCTGGGTCCAGCCGCTTGGCCAGTCTGATCTCGTGGCGGCAGGTGCGGTCGCTCTTGGCCGTGACCGTGCATGTGTTGACCACTCTGATGTCTGCTGCGGAGTCCCAATCGACGAGGCGGTAGCCATCGGCCAGAAGGGTCTCCTGCATCTGCGCGGTCTCACACTGGTTGAGCTTGCACCCGATGGTGCGGAAGGCCACCGTCTTTGTTTCTGCAGGGGTCGCCATGGGCGACGGATGTTAGCATATGGCCCGTGATCCCCAGAGGTGAACCATCCCGCGTTTCCCGGCTCCTGAGCCGCGACCGCGCGTCCGGACAGGCGCTGCGGTTCATCGTCATCGGGGTCAGCAACACGCTGGTCACTCTCGGCATCTTCGCGCTGCTCGCCAAGGTCATCGGCGTGCCGGACATCCCCGCCAACGCCATCGCCTACGTGCTGGGGATCGCCAACAGTTTCGTGTGGAACAAATACTGGACGTTCGGAGCGGGCAAGTCCGGCAAAGGCTGGCGCGAATTCGGGTTCTTCTTCCTCGTCAACCTGCCGCCGCTCGTGGTGAACCTGGTGGTCTTCACCGCTCTCAACCTGGGCTTCAAGTCGGAATCGTTCCTCATCCGGGAAGCCGAGACGTTCGCGGCGGCCATCGTGGCCGTGGTCTGGAACTTCCTCGGGAGCCGGTACCTGGCCTTCCGCCACACCGCGCTCAAGAAGCACGACGGTCTCTCCGAAACCGGTCCGGCCGTCGATACAGTCCAAGAGTCACCTACGAAGAAGGAACAAGATGCCTGACCCGGCCGGCGCGCCCCGCTACTCGGTGATCATCCCCATCCACAACGAGGCCGAATGCCTCGAGGCCGAGGTGGCCGAGATGGTCACGGAGATGGATGCAAAGGGCGTCGATTACGAGATGATCCTGGCCGAGAACGGCAGCTCCGACGCCACTCCCGAGATAGCCGAACGGCTGGCCTCGGAGAACCCGCGCATAAAAGCGTTGCGGGTCCCCATCCCGGATTACGGCTATGCCATGAAGACCGGCATGCTCGAGGGTCGCGGCGACTTCGTCTGCAACTTCGACATCGACTTCCACGACATCCCCTTCATGCTTGCCGCCGGAGACCTGCTGGCCAAGGACGCGGGCATCGTGGTGGGCAGCAAGTTGATGGAGGGCGCGGAGGACAAGCGCTCCCCCATCCGCCATATGATCTCCTACGGGTTCACCACCATCCTGCGCACGCTCTTCGACCGCAAGATGGACGACACGCACGGCATGAAGGTCCTGCGGCGTGAGGTGGTGCAGAAGTACGCGCCCCAGACTGTGATGCGCCAGGACATCTTCGACACCGAGCTCATCATCCGCGCGCGGCGAGGCAAGGTGAAGGTGGCCGCGATCCCCGTGACTGTCGAGGAGAAAAGGAAAGCGCGTTCGTCTATAGTACGTCGCATACCGCGCACCATGAAGGCGTTGCTGCGGCTGAGGCTCATCTTGTGGAAGGAGAGGAATGCGGGATCCTGAGGGGCGGCTGGAGAACGACGCTTCGCCGCAGGAGGGCATCAGGCTTGAGCGCGAGCGGCGCTTTGCGCCTCGGCGCCCCCCCGCGCGGGAGGATCTGGTCGAGAAGGGGGACCTCTGGGATTGGATCCCCACCCTTGTCGCGTTCCTCATCATCTACGCGGTCCTCTTCGTCTTCTACAAGCCGAACCTCCTCTTCAGCCTGACCACCACCGCCGGTGGCGACACCGGGGCGCATCACTACCCCGCGCAGTACCTCATCCAGGAACTGCTCCCGCACTTCAGGCTGACCGGTTGGGCCCCGGGCTGGTATGCCGGCATGCCCATGCTCACGTTCTACTTCCCGTTCCCGTTCCTGCTCATCGCCATCTTCAACTGGTTCCTGCCGTACACGCTGGCGTTCAAGCTGGTCACCGTGCTGGGCGTGTTCGCCCTTCCCTGGACCGCGTACGCGTTCGGGCGCCTGTTCCGCATCCGCCGGCCCTTCCCGGTGATCGCGGCGGTCTTCGCGGTGGTGATGCTCCTCATGGAGAGCTACTCCATCTACGGGGGCAACGTCCTCAGTACGCTGGCGGGCGAGTTCGGCTACATGCTCAGTTTCTCCCTGGTGTTCCTATGGCTGGGGACGATGTACCGAGGCATGGAGAAGCCCAAGCTCAACATGTTCTTCGTGCTCAACTGCCTCATCCTCATGGCGCTCGTGCTGTCGCACATAGTGCCCACCATCGTCCTGGTGGTGGTCTCGCCCGGGCTGCTTCTGGTGAACTTCCGCTGGCGCTCGCTGGTCTACCTGGCCGCCGTGGCCGCCATCGGGTTCTTCCTGAGCGCCTTCTGGTCCATCCCGTTCGCCGCGAACCTGCAGTGGACGGCGCACATGGCCTGGGACCAACTGGGGTGGGAAGGGCTCGGAGGCTGGTGGCTGGCGCCGGTGGGCGTCCCCGCCATCGTCGGGTTCCTGTTCGCGGTGGCCAAGCGCGAGAAGCGGTTGCTGCCGCTGCTGTGGATGAGCCTCGTGGTGTTCATCCTGTATTGGATCCTCCCGAGCGGCCGCCTCTGGAACGCCCGCGTGGTGCCGTTCTGGTACATGTCGATCCACCTGTGGGCGGCCTACGGCATCAGCTGGATGGTCCGGCCGTTCACCGTCTGGTTCCACGACCTGTTCGACGCCAAGGGGATCACAGCCAGGCGGATGTACACGCCGCTCGTCGCGCTCGTGCTCTTGGTGGTGGTCATCCTCACCAGCCACACGGCCATGGGCTGGATCAAATGGAACTACTCGGGGTACGAGGGCAAGCAGAACTGGTCGCAGTACCAGGAGATCAACAACTACTTGAACACCCTGGGCGGCGGGCAGCGCGTGATGGTGGAGCACAACTCCAAGATCGACGAGTTCGGGACGCCGCGCGCCTTCGAGATCATCCCGTACTGGACCAACATGTGGACGATGGAGGGGACGCTCATGGAGGCGTCCTACACCGCGCCGTTCCACTTCATCAACCAGGCGGAGCTGTCCAAGCAGGCCAGTAACGCCATCATCGGGGTGGACTATCCCACCCTCAACGTGGCCAACGGGATCACCCACATGCAGCTGATGAACATCGAGTACTTCATCACCTGCACCGAGGAGGTGACGGCCGACACCAAGGCCGACGGGCGCACCACCCTGCTGGCCACCTTCGGGGACTACAACATCTTCCGCATCGCGGGGATGACCGGCTACGCCGAGGTCATGCAGAACCAGCCCGTCAAGATCGATATCCCGCAAGTGCAATGGCGCGACATGGCCGTCAAGTGGTACGAGGACATGAGCGTCCTCAAGACTCCCATCATCCTGGACAATGGCGACCCGGCGCTCGCCGGCTTCGCCAGCATCACCCTCGACCAGGTGCTTCCTGCCGACCAGACCACGAGCGGCGACCAGGCCGCCACCGGCGATGAAGCCACCGCCGACCTGCCCATCACCATCCCGCAGGTGCCGTACACCACCGAGGGCCACGTTGTGAGCGAACAGCTCGACAACGAGAAGTTCACCTTCGACGTCGATCAGGCCGCCGTGGGCAAACCGGTGTGGGTCAAGGTGTCGTACTTCCCGAACTGGCACGTGAGCGGAGCAAAGGGCCCGTTCCTCGCTTCGCCGTCGTTCATGATGGTGATCCCGACCCAGACCCACGTGGTAATGACCTACGGCCGCACCTGGGCCAACACCTTCGGCCAGACGCTGGAGATCATCGCGTGGTTCATCCTTGTCGTCATCTCGGCGTGGCGCTTCATGTTGTGGCGCCGCCGCAGGCGGCTGGCGAGCTCGCGCCGCTCGGGGGCCATCCCGGTGGACGAGTTCACCGGGCAGTACCTGGAAGGCTCGGGCCGCAGCGACGACATCCAGTGGCCCGACGCGGACCACGTCTTCCTCGATGACGAGAGCGAGACCTACACCTCCGGCTTCACCGGGGAGTTCGATCGCAGCAAGGAGTTCACCAACAGCCGGGAGTTCGACCGCAGTGGCGAGTTCAGCCGCAGCTTCGAATCCGATCGCGGCTTCGACCTCGACCGGAGCGGGGAGACCGCCCCGAGCGACGAGGAGCAGTCGGCGGTCACCCGCTATGAGAGCGGCGACCAGGGCTGGAGCGCTCCGGTGGAGGACCAGCAGCCCGAAGAGTTGGCCGCAGAAGAGCCGGCCGCGGAGGAAGAGCGCGCTCCGGTCCCGGCGGAGGAGCCGGTCGTGGTGGAAGAGCCCGCCCCCAAGCGGCCGAGGCGCAAGAAAGCCGAGCCAGAAACGATCGACGAGGGACCCTCCGGGGACGACTAGGGTCGGGGACCAGGCGGTCGGCGCCGCGTCTATCCGCCGTCGACGAGGTCTCTGTGTTCGGGATACAGTTCCCGGAAGCACGAGGGGCAGACACCGTGTGTCAGCCCACTCACGCCGCGTTCCGACAGGATCTTCTCGACCGGCGTCCACGTGCCGTCATCCTCTTGGATGGCCTTGCAGCGCGCGCAGATGCGCGCGTGCGTCTTGAGTGCGGCCACCGGCAGGGTGATCATAGCCCGAACGGTCACCAGGAGCACGGCCGAATACGCGGCTATCTTGAACAGGTGTCCCACCATGTTGCTGATACCGTACACGCTCACGTAGAACGTGAAGGCCAACTCGCTCATGACGCTCAAGGTGAAGGCCGCAAGCAGCCACCCGAACGTGTAGGAGTCCAGGTGCCTGCGCTTGGACACCAACAGTGCGATCGAGATCACGAGCATGAACGAGATGATGTACTCGCTGACCTTCTTGAACTCCGTCAGGCCGTGGCCGTCGATATAGGCCGTTGGGAACCAACCCTCGAAGATCGAAGCCAAGCCGATCGCCGTGATCGCCCCTATCACCAGAGCCAGCGGCCACCACCGCCGGCGCTTCCGAGGCAGATCGAGTGTCGCGACCAGGACGACGGCTGCCTGGAGATAGCGGGCGAAGACCCACAGTTGCGTGGGCAGGTTGGTGCCGGCGTCGGGGAACACTCCCATGCCCTTGTACGCCATCAGGTGGGTGGCGTCGATGATGCTCGCCCAGAAGAAGCCCACTCCCAACAACATGAGATACGTGTTGGGGAAGATGTTCCACATGCGGGCGGCGACGATGAACAGCAGCGACCCGGCCACGATCGAGGCGAGTTCCGCGGCGGTGTGGAACAGTAGGTAGTTGTACCGGCTTGCGACGATGAGCATCGCCGCGACAATCCCGGTGGAGATCGTGGCTGCGAAGACCTGGGCCACGCGCGCACGTGGAGTGGGGGATGGTTCGCCCGCTGCCATAGGGATCACCCCATCTAGATGGTGACGATGCGGGCCATCGTATCAGTTTCCGGCGGCCGCCATCGGCGGCAGGGCGAGGGCTGCTTCTACGGGCGCAGCGCCTCCGGTATGCCCGACTCGCAGGGCACCGCGGTCTGGCAGAGGCCGCAGCCGTACCCGTCGAAGCCGTAGTGCTCCTTCACGTACCGCTCGCTGAAGTCCAGTTGGCGCACGCACGCCACCTTGTCTCTGCCCTGGGGGTCGATCGAACCGACAGGGCACCGGGCGGCGCACTCCGCGCACTCGTGACCGCTGTAGTGCAGGCAGTAGTCGAACGGGCCTGCGTATAGGCGCGGCGACGCCGGGAGCGATGCGCGGACAAGCACCGAGCCGAACCGGACCGCCTGGCCCTTGGCCGTGATAAGGCCGCCCGCCAGTCCGAAGGTCCCCAGCCCGGCCACATAGGCCACGTGCCGCTCCGACCAGGTGGACCGCCATTCGTTGGTTCCCTGCCCAGCTTCTCCCCATGCCGGGAGCATCGCCGGGGCGAGTGCGTCCAGGCCATGCGCCCGCAGCGCCTCCAGCATGGACAGGTGCAGTCCTCGGTTGGCCTGCTGCCCGAACACGCGGGCGCGTGCCCACGGGTCCGCCGGCACGCGGGACTCGGCGCGGTTGGCGGCTTTGGTCTTCTCCGTCTGGATGACCGCCCAGGTGATGACTGTGAGCTCGGCCGGGGCCGGGTCCGGGACGCGTGTGCCGCCGGGCTGCGGCGCGGCAGGAGGCAGCGCCGCCCAGGGAGTCGCGGGCTGCTTGGCGTTCGGGGAGGCCACCGAGGCCGCCGCCGCGCCGCGGCCGGCGGCGAATGCCTCGGCCGGGGTCCAATGCTCCGGTCCGACCGCGGTCTTCAGCTCGTGCCACAGCGGGTCGTCGCCGGCCGCGAAGCCCAGGAGGAAGCCCGCCCACGCGGGGTCGGGATCGCCGGGGCCGAGGTTGTTTCGTGCCGGGTCGGCGATGAAGTCGCGCAGCACCTGTTCGCAGAGACGGGCGAGGCTTGCGCCGTCCGGCGCCGCGGTGTCGCTCATGGCCGGCGGCCGGTCCGGCTCGCCGGTGCCGCTCGTCGCCGTCTTCTTGCTCATGGCCGTCCTCCCGATGCGCGCTGGTCTTCGGAGCCGGCGGTGATGGGCACTATCCACACCCTCCTGTCCCTGGGCCCATCGAACTCGGCCAGGTAGATGCTCTGCCACGTGCCCAGCCGTAGTCGGCCGCCCTCCACGGGGACGGCGACCGAACTGCCCATGAGCGATGCTTTGATGTGCGCGTCGGAGTTGCCTTCGCCGTGCCGGAAACCCGATTCGCGGGGGACCAGACGGCGCAGATGGTCCACGATGTCGCGGACGACGGTGGGGTCGGCCCCTTCGTTGATGGTCACCCCGGCTGTGGTGTGGGGAACGAACACGGTGGCCACACCGGTGAATGTGGCGTGCGCTTGCCCGATGGCCGCCTCTACGCGGCTCGTGATGTCGACGAGGATCTCGCGCTCCGGAGTGCGGATGGATATCTCGAGGGTGGTACCGGCCATTCTTCGTCACCTCGGTATTGGGGACCGGACCGGCGCCGGGTCCATCTCGAAGGCGGATCCTGCGCGGAGAGTGGAGGTAAGGGGATTCGAACCCCTGGCCTGCGCGATGCGAACGCGCCGCTCTCCCAACTGAGCTATACCCCCAGGTAGTCCGGTATTTATAGCATATGGGGGCACCGGCCATCAGGGTGGGCCGGGGCAGGGGGTCATGTTAAGCTGGCAGGCGATGGCTCGGATAGGCTCAATCGGTCGACGCATACTGCCGCGGTTGCGGAGCTTGCGGTCCGGCCTCGACACGCGCGCCGTGATGGTGGATTCCTGGTTGGTGGTCCTCCCTGTGGTCGTCGTGATCGCGGCCGTGGTGGGCATCTCCGTCACGCGGCCGCCCGAATACTCCGCTACCACCAGTCTGGTGTTCCAGAAAGCCAAAGTGGCCGACCCAGCCCACGTGCTCTCCCTCGTGATGGCCGATCCGTTGTCCCTCGCCGACGCCCCCGCGTCCGTGTGGAAGACCGGGTCGGCCTACGTGGCCGGTTCAGTGGTCACCGACCCCGCGGGTGATGGGGACGTCTACTACTGCACCAAGCCCGGGACGGGCGGTGCCGGTCTGCAGGTCTGGCCCACCACCAGTGCCCCGTTCCGGGACACACTGAATCTGCTCGACCATTCCGAGCAGCTCAGCGACAAGGCCTACCTCTTGAAAGCCGCGGGGGTGGACCCGGATCGCGCACGCAGTCCGTTGAGCAAGGACGTGACCTCCGACTACCTGTTCGCATATGGGATCTCGCGAGGGCCTTCCCTCATCCAGAGGTTGTCCCTGCCGGCCGGCACGTACAGCTACACCGTCTACGCCAAAGCGGGGCAGATGACGTCCATCACCCTCTCGCTCGCCGGAACGGCCAACACGGTCAGCGCCGCCTTCGACCTCAGATCCGGCAAGGTCCTCACGTCCGGTGCGGATGTCCGGGCGCAGATCACCAGGAACGACGGGTATCCGGCTGGTTGGTACCTGTGCAGGGTGTCAGGAGCCCTGGACAAGGGCGAGTATGACGTGACCGTCTCGCCGGGATACGCCAGCGGCAAGACAATGCCCAGCACCCGCAAGGGCGTGGCCCGGGGTGGGAGCGCGGACACCGTCGTGCTGGATGCCGGGGCGTCCGGCATGAGCCAGGGCTACAAGGGCGCGCTCGTGAAGATCATCTCCGGCCGGGGCGCCGGCCAGTGCCGGGAGATCACGTCCTACGACGGCAAGACGAAAGTCGCGAAGGTGCGCTTCCCCTGGACGGTGGTCCCGGACAGCACCAGCACGATCCGCGTTGAATGTGGGGTGTTCCTGTTCGGGCAGATGCTGAACCGTGGCGGCACTCCGGCGAAGTACGAACAGACGACCGTTCCGGCGACATGGACCTACGTGGGGAAAGTCTCCGGGCTTCAGGATTTCCTCCCGCCGGTGGAGAGCTTCACCAGCTACGGCTTCAAGATGACCCTGGTCCCGTTGGACATACTCGCGGGACCTGTGGCGGACATGGTCGGCGCCGAGTCGGTCGACGCCCTTCGCCGGTCCGTGTCCGTCGGGAAGGGCGCGAACATGGCCCTCGTCTCCATCCGCGCCGAGAACGCCGACCCGGTGGCCGCCGCGAGGATCGCCAATCTCTTCGCCAACCGGTACGTCCAAGGCCAGAGAGCCGCGATGAGCCTGCGCGTCGCCGCGGTGGAGCGGCGGCTCGAGGATGAGTTGAGCGGTCTCCAGCAGTCCGGTGCCGGCCAGGATCGGATCACCCCCCTCCAGACCGACCTCGCTTCTATCCAGTCGCTCGATCCGACCAGGCTCGGGTTCGCCGTCTCCAAAGCGGCGATGGCTGCGGACCGGCCGTTCTTCCCGCCGCCTCTCGGGAGGCAGATCCTCCTGGCGCTGGTCGCGGGGTTGGTCATAGGCGGCCTCGCCGTCTTCGCGAAGACCCGCATAGTGGCGCGCACTCGCCGCAAAGGTGGGAAGACCGATGGATAGCCTCGGCGCCGCGCACATCGAGCCTGGGACGGGGAGGTCGAGAAGTCGCCGCTGGGGAGTGGCGATGCAACTCGTCGTCGGCGTGCTTGCCGTGGTGCTGGCGGCCGCGGCCTCCGTCGGGATCGTCTACTACCCTCGGACGGTCACCCTCGTACTCGCGGCCGTTGTCCTCGTCGCTCTTTCCGTGCGGTATCCCAAGACCGCGGCCGGGCTGATCGTGCTCGCCAGTCTCGCCGGCAACGAGATAGGTCAGCACGTGTCGTCGGCCAAGGTCATCGACGACGCGGCGATCATCGTCTACGCCGTGGTGGTGCTCGGGACGACGCTGTGGTCCACCCGGAGGTTGAAGGCCTTCCCGGGCTGGCGCTGGCTGCTGCTGTTCGTGGTGCTCGGGGCCATCGCCTCCCTCATCCGTTCGCCGCTCGTCTGGGCGGCCGAAGACGCCTACCTGTTCCTCAAAGGGGCCCTGTTCACGTGGGCCGTCGCGCAACTCGACTGGAGTCAGGCCGACGTGAAGCGCATCATCAGGTGGGGTGCGGCTGTGGGCGGGGTGATCCTCGTGTTCTGTGCGCTCAACCTGTTGTTGCCCGGGCGCTGGTACGGCTGGTTCACCGCGTCGCCGACGGCGAGCGTGCGGTTCGCGAGTCTCCGCAGCCTTGTCGGTCCCTTCGTACATCCCGGGGTGCTCGGGCAGGTCGCGGCACTCTTGGCCGCCGCTTTCGCGGCATACGCCCTGGCCTTCCGCAGATGGAAGTCGCCGGTGGTGGGAGCCGTCCTCTCGGCCGCGGCCGTCGTGCTGACGTTCCGGCGCAAGGCGCTCATCGCTCTCTGCGCCGCCGTTGCCACTCCCATCGTGGCCCGCAGCAGGCGCTGGTTGCTCACCCTGGGCATCATCGTGCTCATCGTGGTCGTGGTGGCGCTCGCCGCCTGGCCGTTGACCTCGACGCTGGTCAAGAAGACCTACAACGAGTACGTCGCCAACGACTCTCCGGCGGCCCGCGTGGTCCTCTACCGGACCTCGGGCGAGATCGCGGTGGACTTCTTCCCACTGGGGGCCGGCTTCGCCCGATACGGCAGTTGGATGGCTTCGACTCACTATTCCCCGCTCTACAAGACGTACGGGATAGACCAGGTACCGGGGATGGGGCCGGGCAGCACCGAGCTCACCGATACCTTCTGGCCCGCGATCCTCGGCGAGACGGGAGTGTTCGGGCTCATCGCATACGCGCTCTTCCTGGTGGCCATCTTCAACGTGGCCCGCCACCTGGCGCGCAAACCCGACCCCTACGTGATGTTCCTCGGGCTGCTCGGGTGCGCCTGGTGGGTCGAGTTCATCATCGAATCCGTGGCCGCGGCCTCGTACACCAGCCCTCCGGCGTATGTCCTGTTCTTCGGACTGGCCGGCGTAATGGCCGCCTTCGGGCGCAAGGTCATCGAACCGCGGCCCTCCCGGGGTCTGGGGGCGTGGTTGCGCAGACGGCGGCCGGCGCGCCCGTGACCCGCGCTCCCGGCCGTTCCGTGGTCGTCATGGTCGGGCCCGGCCAGCCCGGCGGCATGTTGAACGTCATCGAGCGCTACCTCGACTCCCCGCTCGCGGCCCACTACGACATCCGGTTCTTGCGGACCACGTCGACGGGCAGCTTCGCGGCCCGTCTCACCGTGGCGTTGTCGGCGCTGGCCAGGGCCGTGCCGCTGGCGCTCTCGCGGCCGCGGCCGCTCTTTCACATCCACACCGCTTCAGGCCGGAGCTTCCAGAGGAAGAGCGGCTTCATGGCGACGGCCTGGCTCTTCCGCTGCCCGTTCGTGGTGCACGTGCACGGCGGGGCCTTCGTCGATTGGGCCACCGGTGGCAGTCCGCTGCGGCGGCGGCTGGTGAGGTCTCTGCTGCGCCGTCCCGGCGCGGTGGTCGTGCTGTCCGAGCAATGGAAGACCGCCATGACCGAGGTCTTCGGCCGGGGCGATGCCACTGTCATTCCCAGCCCCGTGCGCGTCCCGGCGGTCGCCCGGGCACCCCGTCAGCCCGAGATGGTGCTGTTCGCCGGCCGGCTGGTGGCCATGAAGGGCGTGTTCGACCTGCTGGAGGCTGCCCGGATACTCCAGGAGCGCGGCCGGCGGGTGGAGTTCGTCCTCGCGGGCGAGGGTGAGGAGAGCGGCCGGCTCAAGGCGCTCGTGGAAGGGCTGCCGGTCCCCGCGCTCGTCTCCGTGCCCGGGTGGGTCCCCTGGGAGAGACTGGAGCAGCTGCTGGGCGGATGCACCCTCTTCTGCTTGCCCTCGCACCGGGAGGCCCTCGGACTCTCGCTGCTGGAAGCCATGATCGCCGGTGTCCCGTGCGTGGCCACCGATGTGGGCGGCATCCCGTCGTTCCTGTTCTCCGGGATCAACGGCCTGCTGGTGAAGCCGGGCGATCCCGCGGCCCTTGCGGATGCCATCGCCCGCCTGCTCGACGACCCCGAAGAGCGCGAACGCCTCGGACGGGCCGCTCGGGAGCACGTGCGCGGCAGGTATGAGACGGACCGGGTGGTGGAGCAGGTGGAGCAGGTGTACGCGGCTCTCGGATATCCGCCGCAAAGTGCGGGCGCGCCGCCGGTCTAGCCTGCGCGCGCCGGCCCGGTCCGCGTGCCGCCGGCCCGGTCGTCAGCCGAACAGCAGCCTGGAGAAATCCGCCTCGGCCTTCCGCGGGATGAACCTCTGCCCGGCTCCTCCGTGGCAGTTGGTTATCTCCCCCACCTTGAGTATGGTGCCGTCGGTGTAGAAGTCGACGCGCACGAAGTCGAACTCCTGAGACAGGATGCCGGCCACGCGCAGCATCTCGCCGAGGTTCGCGGGGCGCGGCACCGGCACTCCGATAGGGTCGTGGATGCCGTAGGGGAGCGCGTTCCACTCCGTGTCGTACATGATGCGGCGGTGGTCGCCGAAACGGTCCTGGTCGACCTGGATGGCCTTCGGCACTCCCTGGAAACAGTGGACCTTGAAGTCGTCGGCCGCCGCCGGGATGCCGAGCGCGTACTCCTCGACGATTATGCCCGGCGTGAGGAACGCGTAGTTCTGCTCGCGGTTGACCCGGTAGTGGTCGAGGTGCAGCCACCGCTTGACCAGTGCGCGGTCGACGGTGCCGTCTTTCACCAGCAGCGCGACGGCCGTGGCGTGGGACGGCTTCACCACGCACTGTTCGGGGAACGTGTACTCGTAGATCTCAATCTCGGTCCGCAGGATCGCGAAGGTGGGAACGGTGTACTGGGCGCCGGCCCGGGCGCTCACGTATTCCTTGACCAGGTATTTGTCGGTGACCTTCTGCCTGAGCGGGTCGAGCAGATCGCCGTTCCATCTCATGCGGAAGAGGCGGTCGTTGAAGAGATAGGCGCGAGGCCAGCGGTGGTGCCGGTACAGGAAGTAGCAGAGCGCATAGGCCCTATCCACTGCCGGACAGAAGCCTATCCTCCCGAGTGTCCATCTTCTGATACCCATCCTCCGCTCGGTCCTCCGCTGTCTGTCCCGCGAGCCGGGGTCGGCATGCATGCTAGTGAGCGCCCGGAGCGGTGTCAACCCGCGCGAGCACTTGGCAAGGCGGGGCGTGCGGTCAGGCGATTGCTTTTCTTTCGGTCCCGATTGGGAGAAGATGCTACCTGAACAGAGACGGAACGGAGACAGGGCGCTTGGCACGCGAGGACTTCACGAAGACTGACATCTCAGGGCTGCGAGCCGTGATACTCGTGGAGAACCTCCCCGTCCCCTTCGACCGGCGTGTCTGGCAGGAGACCAGGAGCCTGGTCGACAAGGGCGTCGATATGTCCGTCGTGTGCCCCATCATGCTCGGGTTCGACGCTACCGAGGAGACGCTGGACGGCGTCACCATACGGCGCCACCCGCTGCCCGTCGAGGTGAGCTCGGCCAAGGGCTACCTCCGTGAGTACTACGCGGCATGGAGGGGCGAGTCCCGCCTGCTGCGGCGCCTGTGGCGTGAGAAGAAGTTCGACGTCATACACGTCTGCAATCCCCCCGACACGCTCTTCATCTCGGCATTGCCGTACATGCTGCGCGGCGTCAAGCTCATCTACGACCAGCACGACCGGAGTCCGGAGCTCTACAAGGCCAAGTACGGCAAGCGTGGGATGTTCCATCGCGGGCTGCTGGCGGCCGAGCGGATGACCTTCGCACTGGCGTCGGTGGTCATCGCACCCAACCAGACGCATGCCGAGGTGGCCACCGGCCGCGGCCGCGTGCCGTCCGAGAAGGTGTTCGTCGTCCGCAGCATCCCCGATCCCGAGGAGTTCCAGGCTCCCGCCGCCCAGCCGGCCCCGGAGTTCCCCTTCGACCGCCTGGTGGGCTACCTCGGGGTGATGGGCGAGCAGGACGGGGTGGACCTGCTGATCAGGGCGGCCGAGCACATCGTGCGCACCAAAGGGCGGACGGACGTCGGGTTCGTCCTCATGGGCGGCGGTCCCGCATACCCGTACGTCACCCAGTTGGCTCGAGAGCTGGGCGTTGATGCCAACGTCGAGTTCCTCGGCTATGTCGACCGACGCTTCGCGGCCGGGGTCCTGGAGTCATGCGATGTCTGCGTGGCCCCGGATCCCAAGAACGTCTACACAGACGGCTGCACCATGAACAAGATCTTCGAATACCTCACCCTGGGCAAGCCCATCGTGCAGTTCGACCTCGTGGAGGACCGGCGCATCGCGCACGACGCCTCCCGCTATGCGGAGAACAACGACCCCGTCTCGCTCGCCGAGAACATCCTCGCCGTCATCGACGACGAGGAAGGCAAGGCGGCCATGTCGGTCAGCGCCAAGGAACGGTTCAAGGAGTTCTCCTGGGCGAACGAGGCCGAGAACCTCGCGCTCGCCTATGCCGCCGCCGCCCGGAAGTCCCGCCGGTATCGGCGGCGTCTTCAAGGTGCCGCAGACTGACCCATGTCGTCCCACGCGGCCAGCGCGAGACTGAAAGCGGCCCTGAGCCCGGTCCTACGTCTCCGGCACACGCATCTCGGTAAGAACACGGCCTGGAGCGCGGCGGGCCTGTTCGCGCGCATGGCCATCCAGGCGCTCTACTTCATCATCATCGCCCGCAAGCTCGGCGTGCAGAACTACGGCGCCTTCGTCGGCGTCGTCGCGATAGCCAACTTCTTCTCCCCGTTCACCGCGTGGGGCAGCCACAGCATCATGATCAAGAAGGTGGCCCGGGACCGGAGCGCGTTCCCCGCCTACTTCGGGGTGTCGCTCGCCACCACCGTGGTGTCCGGCTTCATCCTGGTGGCGATCTCCGCGCTGCTCACCATCCTGGTGTTCAGCCGCAGCATCTCCATCTGGATCCCTCTGATGATCTGCGTCTCCGATCTGCTGCTCGCCCGCTTCGTGGATATCGCCGCCGCCGCGTTCCAGGCGTTCGAGCGGCTTCGGGCCGTGGCGTTCCTCCAGGCGCTCGCGACCGGCACCCGGCTTGTGGCCGCCATCGTCCTGCTGCTTTTCTTCCGCACCCCGGCCTCCGCGATGACCTGGGCGGTCCTGTACGCCGCCAGCAGCGCGGTCTGTGGCGCGATCGCCCTGGCCCTCGTCCGGCGCCGGCTCGGTTGGGGGACGTTCTCCCTCAAGCTCATGAAGGGCAACTTCCGCGAGGGCTTCTATTTCGCGGTGTCCTGGGCTGCCCAGGGGGCCTACAACGACATCGACAAGACGTTGGTGGGCCGCATGGACAGCCTCGCCGCCGCGGGCTTCTACGCCGCCGCGTACCGCATAGAGGACGCGGCGTACGCCCCGGTGCGGGCCCTGCTCGTGGCAAGCTACGCCCGCTTCTTCAGAGAGGGCGCGCGGGGGATCCGGGGGAGCCTGGGGTTCGGGCGCCGCCTGCTGCCCTGGGCCCTCGCCTACAGCATCGTCGCGGGGGTGGCGCTCTACCTCCTCAGCCCGTTGCTGCCCTGGGTCTTCGGCCCCGGGTATCAGGAGACGGCCTCGGCATTGCGCTGGATCGCGTTGCTGCCGTTCCTGCGTGCGATCAGCTATCTCGCAGCCAGCGTCCTCACCGGCGCCGACAGGCAGGCGGTGCGCAGTAGGTTCCAGATCGGGATAGCGGTGTTCAACTTCGTGCTGAATCTCATACTCATCCCGCGGTTCGGCTGGGTCGCCGCCGCGTGGACGTCGCTCGCTTCCGACGGACTGTGCGCGGTGTGCCTGTGGGGCGCGGTGGCCCTGCTCGTGTCCCGGGCGCCCGCCGGCCCCTCTACGGAGCCAGCTGCTTCTTGAGGAAGGGCTCTATCAGGTCGATGGGGATGGGGAACACCGTGGTCGAGTTCTTCTCGGTGGCGATCTCGGCCAGGGTCTGCAGGTAGCGGAGCTGGATGGCGGCCGGGTTCTGAGACAAGACCGCCGCCGCCTGGGCCAACTTCTCCGAAGCCTGGAACTCGCCCTCGGCGGCGATGACCTTGGCCCGGCGCTCCCGTTCCGCTTCCGCCTGGCGGGCCATGGCCCGCTGCATCCCGGCGGGGATCTCCACGTCCTTGATCTCGACCACCGAGACCTTGACCCCCCATGGCTCGGTCTGTTCGTCGATTATCTCCTGGAGGCGCTGGTTCAGCTTGTCGCGCTCGGTGAGCAGGTGGTCCAGGTCGGACTGGCCGAGGACGCTGCGCAGGGTGGTCTGGGCTATCTGGGATGTGGCGAGGATGAAGTTCTGCACCTGCACGACCGACCGGGAGGGGTCCACCACCCGGAAGTAGGCCACCGCGTTCACGCGCGCGGGCACGTTGTCCTTGGTGATGACCTCCTGGGCCGGGACGTCGAAGGTGATGGTCCGCAGGTCGACGCGCACCACCCTGTCGACTATGGGGATGATGAAGAAGAGGCCCGGCCCTTTGGGGGACTGGAGGCGGCCGAGCCGGAAGATGACCCCGCGTTGGTACTCCGGGAAGACCTTGATGGCCATCGAAAGGATGGTGATCACCACCAGGACCGCGATGACGATGCCTGTGATCGCTCCAGTGCTCATAGCCTCTCCTTGTCGTTCGGCGGCGGCTTTCCCGCCGGTGTCGGTTACGAGCCCCCCTGCTCGGGGCCGGCCCCGCTCCCGGCCCAGATGACCGGGCTGGGAGCCGGTTCTTCCTCCCGGGAGAAGATACGCCGCAGCGCCGACTCCACGTGGTCGGCGAGCGATATCAGCCCCCGGTTGTCGACGCACATCAGCACGACGTCGCCGTTGGCGGCCACTTCGGCGAAGCCGTTGTCCGCCAGCAGGTCGATCGGGAAATAGCGGCACGCCGGCCGGTCCGCGCCGCCGGCCCCTGTCCGGTGAGCGACCGCGAAGACCTCCTGGACGCCGCGTCTCCGGAGTTCGTGGAGGGCGTGCCGGATGAGGCGCTTCGCGGCCCAACGGGGTGCATCGCCGTCCAGCTTCAGGCAGAAGAGCAGGGCGGAGAAGGGCGGCAGCGGTGGGAAGGGCAGGACCTTGAAGCGCGGGAGCGTCGACGCCGGGGCGAAATGGATGGAGCCGGTCACGACCGGGTCTGCTGAGCCCCCGCCTCGCCGGGGCACCGGTTCGTGCGCCAGCAATCCGGCGAACCCCCAGGAATGCTCCACGTCGAACAGCCACTCATGCCGTCTGCCCGCAGCTTCCACCTCGCCCAGCGACGAGCTCCCCTCGGTGGTGAGCCACCACGCGCAGGAGCGGCAATCCTCCGGAAGAAGTCCCTGCCGAAACGCACTCAGCGGCAGGAATTCGGGCATGGTTCAGCCCTCCGTACCGGCCTCCGCCGGAGCAGCGATCTCGTCGACGTAGAGGGTGACGGTGCCAAGGTCGATGCTGAGGAGTGCGGTGGCCCGCTCCCGGACGGCATCTTCGACCCTGGCGGCCAGGTCGGGGATGAAGGTGCCCCACAGGACGCGCACGTGGATGTCCAGGTCGACCACGCCGGGCCCGCCGTCGCGTACCACCACGCCGCCGGCGTGCATCTCGCGCACTCGGGAAGAGAGGGTCTTCCACGCGGGGAAATGGAGATCGGCCACGCCCTCCACCGACCGCGCAGCGTCGGCCACGTAGGTGGCCACCACGTCGTGGGAGAGGAGAGGCCGCTCTTCGTCCTCGAAATCGCTCGGTGCCACCGGCAGATCGCCGTCAAGCCGGTCATCTTGCGGTTCAGCCATCACGCCCCCTGTTCCGGTGCCGATGCTTCGACTCACCTGTCTCGAAGTTTATCAGGCTGCTGAAGAATGACGCCTTGTGCCAATCGCCACAGGGTCGCCTCCGGCCTGGTGAGCAGCCGGAAGGGCAGGAAGCTCGTGCCGACCCCTCGCGAGACCACCAGCAGGCCTCCTCCCCACTCGTATACCCCGGAGAGGAACTCGCCATCCTCGGCCACCAGCGGCCGCAGCCCTGACGGTGACGGCACTCTCAGCTGCCCCCCGTGGGTGTGCCCGGCAAAGGCCAGCGGGAAGCGCCCGGCCAGCGGGGAGTCCGACGCCGGGGGGACGTGGATGAGCAGGATGGGGAAGTCGCCGCCGTTCGCCGGCGCGGTCGCCGCCGGCGATGAGCCGGTCGCCGCCGGGGCCGGATCCGCCGCGCCGCCGCTCCTCGCCGGGCCCGCGCATGCCCGCCGTGCCGCGGGATCGACCAGTCCGAACCCTCCGGTGAGGTAGTCGCCGCCGCACAGGACCAGCCGGGTGCCCTCGCGCTCAGGCAGCGCGGTGCACGTGTCGTCGAGCAGGGTCGCACCTGCCGCTTCCCAGAGACCCACCGAGTCCCGGGCGTGGGCGAGCGGGCCTTTGCCCAGGCCGTATTCGTGATTACCGGTGACCGCGAACATGCCCAGCGGCGGGCGCAGGCCGCGAAGGAGGTCGAGAGAGCGGGCGCTCCGGCGCGGGTCGCCGAGGACGTCGCCGGTGAGGAACACCAGGTCGGGCTCCAGCGGCGCCGCCCACTCCACCACTTTGGCGAAGCCGCGCTCGTTGGTGGGGAAGAGCCCCGCGTGGACGTCGGAGAGGTGGAGGACCTTCACGCCCTGCCACTGAGCCGGCAGGCCGGGGACCTCCAGTGTGGCCTCGGTGCACACGGGCCACTGGGCCTCGAAGGCCATGTACGTGGCGGCAGCTGCGCCTGCGGCGGCGGCCGCCGCCCCTACTAGCCATGTCCTGTTCCGCACGCTTCCCACGTCCCAATGGTAGCGCGGCCCCCGTGGCCGGGTGCTATCGTGTGCCGACATGACCGGCGACGAACAACTCTGGCTCGACTGCGCGGCCCACATGGCGGCCGCGGGCAAGGCCGCCGCGCAGGACCTGTATGGCACCGCTTCGGGCCGGGCCGTGCTCGGCCGCGGCGCCGGCGGGGACCGCACTCTGGAACTCGACAGGGCCTGCGAGACGGCCATCCTCGACGTCCTCGAACAGGAGGCGCCTCATCCTTACTCCCTGGTGTCGGAGGAGGCGGGCGTGCGCGGCCCCGGGGACGCAGCGTGGCGCGTGGTCATCGACCCGCTGGACGGCAGTCTCAACGCCAAGCGCGGACTGGAGCCGTTCTGTGCCTCCATCGCTATCGCGGACGGGCCTACGCTCGGCGACGTCCGGGTGGGCTACATCGAGGATTACACGAGACCCAGGGTCTTCAGCGCCGTCCGGGGCTCGGGGCTGCTGTCGCCGGCTCCGCGCGACTCGGTGCCGCAGGACCTCGTGGAGATCGTCCTTTTCGAGGCCGGACGGCCCGACAGGCACCACTTCAGCTATCACGACCTGAGCTCCGCCGGGGCGGTGGGCTCCAGCCGGGACATGCGGCTCCGCCAGATAGGGTCGCTGGCGCTCTCGCTGTGCTACCTGGCGGTGGGCGTGGCCGACATGCTGGTGGCCGCCGTGCGGTCCCGCTCGGTGGACCTGGCCGCGGGACTTCTGATACTCCGCGAAGCCGGAGGGGGAGCGGTGTCGCTCACCGGCCAGGACCTCTTCGCCCAGCCGCTCGACCTCGAGAAGCGCTCCCCGTTCGTGGCCTGGAGGGCCGGACTCGACGAGGACGAGGTCCTCTTCCGCGCCCGGCGGCTCCAGAGGGATCTCGCCTAGACGTAGCCCTTGCGGCGCAGCCGGCTAGGCGGCGCCGAGCAGACGGTCGGCCGCGGCCAGCGCGTAGACCTGGATGTCGGGGTCCGTGTCTTCGAAACAGGTGCCCAGCGCGTTCAGTGACGCCGGCGTCCCTATGTGCTCCAACGTGTCGATGACGGCCTTCTTGAGCTCCATGTCCCTGGTCGCCCGGAACGTCGCCGCGAGTTCGGTGGGAGGAAGGAACGCCGTCATGTCCACCCGTTCGTCCTTGGGCAGCGCCAGCAACTGTTCCGCGGTCTCCACCTTGACACTGAGCCGAGACAGCGGGACCGGGTCGTCGTCCCACAGGAGCCCGTCGGCGAAGCCCTTGAGCGGGTCCGCCTGCTCTGCGGGACGGGCCGGCCCGCCGAGCGGGGCCATCGCCCTGAGCGGCGGCAGTTCGTCGACAGGCGGGGCTGCGTCGAATCGAGGGAGGCTGTCGAGCGGCTTCGCCGGCGCGGTGACGGGCGCAGCCGGTTCGTGGACGCCCAGGATGTCGAGGGGATCCATCTCGATCTCCTCGAACGCGGGGGCCGGCAGCACCTCGACCGCCTGCTCGGAATCCGGCGGCCACAGGGTGTTGATGGTGGTCCAGTCGGAGTCCTGGTCTTCGAGGGCCGTCATGGCCACCGGCGGTGTGTCCGACCACAGGTGCGGCGGATCGAGGTCGATCTGCGGTTGCTCCGATGCTGGGGAGCCGCCGGGGCCGGCGTATCCCGTGAAGATCGGAGAGCGCTGGTCGATCGGGTCGTCCTGGAGGCTCGGCGTCATGGGTACCGGGGCCATCACCGGCTCCTGCGGCGCGGTGGCCACGGGAGCGATGGGGGCGGCCGGAGCCACAGAGGCCACGGGCGGCGGGACGATGTTCTGGACCGCCCCGAGGACCGCAGCCGATGCCGCCGGGGGCGCGAACGCCGCCGGCCCGGCCTGGGCGGCCAGAGCGGCTTCAGCCGCCTGCGCGGCCTGCACCGTCTGGGCCCGCCTCTCCATCTCGAGGGCGTACCGGCGCATCTGGTCGAGGCGCTGCTTGGCGTCGTTGGACCTCGTCTTGGGCACCTGGACGGCCATGAGGGCCGAATACAAGCGGTCCGGACGGAACAGGTCGAGGCGCTTCAAGTCTTCGGGGGCGAGATCCCCCCAGCCGTTCAGCACTTCGGTGATAGTCGTCTGCATGGGGTCGGCGGCGCCGACACTGGAGGGCACGGAGACGTCGTACAGACCGGGTCTGTCCTTGGTCTTGTCGGGCTTTGACTTCCGCCCCTGCTTCTCTGGGGCCAGGCCGGTGAAGTCTTCCACGGCGTAGGCGGCTGCCGGAGCTGCGGCCAAGGGCGCGGGCTGCATCACGGGCTGGGCCTGCATCATCGGCGCGGTCTGCACCGCGGGAGCCGCTTGCATCATCGGAGCGGGCTGCATGACCGGAACCGGTTGCATGACCGGAACCGGTTGCATGACCGGCGCCGCGGTCTGGTACATCCCGGCGGCGACCGACACGGGCTGCACGACGGGCGGCACCAGGGTGAGGGACGGCGGCGCCAGGGGCTGCGCGTGGGCCAATCCCACGGGCTGGGTGATGACCGATCCCTGGGCGGAGTACATAGCCGCCGGCTGCGTGGTCATCGGGACGGGTTGCGTCATGTAGGCTTGGCTCATCTCGGGGACTGCGGCCTGTACGGGTATGCCCGGCTGCGGGTCGGCGTAGGCCGGTGCGGCCTCATCCATCCCGAACAGGGGCTCCGCGGCGAGGCGCGCCCTCTCGGCCCTCGAGCGCCGCCGGGCCGTCATCAGCAGGAGCAGGGTCAGTAGCAGTACCACCACCACGACGGCAGGAAGCAGATAGGTGCTTCCCATAATGGTCGGCCATGCTATGAAGGACGACATCTTCTCAGCCTCCTGAGACGCGGACCCGCCTCGTCAAAACTCTGTCGACCCGAAATCCTCGGTATATAGTTTGTCGGCCGACTGAGCCGAGTAGTTGAGAAGAAAGTGAGCCATGCCGGTCACCAGCATCGTCGATACACATTCACACGCGCTGCCTCTGGTGGACCACGGGTCGCCGGACGTGGAGACCACACTGCGGATGATCGGGTTCGCGGTCGAGCAGGGCGTGACCGCCATGTGCCTCACTCCGCACCTCTACGACTACGATGCCGCGCTCATCGCACGGTCTCGCGAGGTCTTCCGGCAGGTGGCCGCGGCCGTGGCCGAGGCAGGGATGGAGGTCCGCCTGTACCCTGGGTTCGAGGTGAGCATGCTGCTGGCGGCGACGGCGGATGCGGAACAGCTCCGCTCGGTCTGCATCGACATCAGCGGCGATGGCGAGGACCCCGCGGGCGGCTCTGCGTCCGGTGGGGGCGAGGCCGCCACGGGAACACGGTGCGCCCGCCCGCTGCTCATAGAGATGCCGTTCTCCAACTGGCCGCCTATGTTCGAGCAGACCATCGCCCGGCTGGCCTCGTCGGGCTTCCTGCCGGTCATCGCGCACCCGGAGCGCAACGACCGGGTGCGCCGGTCGGTGGACGTCCTGGAGCCCTGTCTAGGGGCCGGCGCCATCCTGCAGGGCACCGCAGGGAGCTTCAGCGAGATATTCAGACGGGACAGCCAGAAGCCCTTCCACGAGATACTTGCCCGCGGCTGGTACGGCCTGCTGGCTTCCGACGCCCACTCCCAGCCCAGCTTCACGTGGACGGTCGGGCCCCTGCTCGAGGAGCTCGGCAAGCGGGTGACGCCCGAGGACCGGGAGTTGTTGGTGAGCGTGAACCCGGCGCGCCTGCTGAAGG
Organism: uncultured Actinomycetes bacterium; assembly: GCA_903873715.1. Classification (GTDB taxonomy): domain Bacteria; phylum Actinomycetota; class Thermoleophilia; order RBG-16-64-13; family RBG-16-64-13; genus CAIQPS01. The sequence goes on along the minus strand of CAIQPS010000087.1, from coordinate 9,610 downwards.
GGCAGCGCCCGCTGCCCATGGGCGCCGGCAGTCAGCCGGCCAAAAGCAGGCGCTTCTTCAGTTAGCCGGGTGGGCCGCCGGCGGCCGGCTAGCCGGCTAGTACGCCCCCTTGCGTCCCAGCACGACCACGAAGGTCCGGAGCAGGATGCCGAGGTCCATCCCGAGCGACCAGTTGTCCACGTAGTAGCGGTCCAGACGGACCATGTCCTCGAACGTGAGGTCGCTCCGCCCCGACACTTGCCACAGCCCCGTGATGCCCGGCAAGGCGCGCAGCCGTACCAGGTGCTGCTGCTCGTACAACTCCACCTCGCGGGGCAGCGGCGGCCTGGGCCCGACGACGCTCATGTCCCCCTTCAACACGTTGAAGAACTGGGGGAGCTCGTCGAGGCTGGTCTTCCGCAGGAATGATCCCACCCGGGTGACCCTGGGGTCGCGGCGCATCTTGAACATGAGTCCGTCGGCGCCGGCCTCGTTCTGCTCGAGCAGGGCTTCCAGCTGCTTGTCCGCGTCCTTCACCATCGTACGGAACTTGAACATCATGAAGTGCCGTCCGTGCTTGCCGATGCGCTCTTGCTTGTAGATGACGGGCAGTCCGGACTCGAGCGCCACTGCGGTGGACAGCAGCAGCAGAAGCGGGGAGAGGAAGACGGCGACCCCGATGGAGATGGTGAGGTCGAGCACCCGCTTGGACGACCGGGATACGCGGTTGATGGGGTCGACGTCGACGTCGATCACGGGCAGTTCCCCGTAGCCGAGCAGTTCCGTCGCCCGGTAGCTCTGCTCGAAGAGCGACGGGACTACCCGGAACGGGACGTGGGCCAGGGTCAGTAGCGTGGCGATGTGCGCCAGATCGGCGTGCTGACCCTCATCGAGGGCCACGACGATCTCGGACGCCCCCGACTTGTCCAGCGCCTGGTCGAGGACGTGCAGGCCCTCGAGGTCGTTGCTCATGATGCCCAGCATCGTCCCGCCGTCACCGTCCCCGGAGGCTGCCGCCTCGGCCAGCGTCGACCGGTCGTGGACGTAGTCCAACTGCCCGCCGATGCGGGTGCCCAGCCACGGCCGCCGGTCCAGGAACATGCGGAACTCGTCGGCCACGTCCCCGCTGCCCAGCACGATGACGGTCTTCACCCCGCGCCCGGACGAGAAGCCTCTTCGCTCGATGGCTGCCAGGATGAGGCGTCCGAGGATGGCGATGGCCAGGAAGATCACAAAGAAGATGCCTATCCCCACGCGGGAGATGGTGGTGAACCCGGTGAAGAAGCCCTTGGTCATGAAGTTGAGGATGAAGGCGAAGGCAGCCGCGGCGATCGTCGCCCGGAAGAGGGCACCGACATCCGCGATGCGCGACAGCCGGCCGCGCCCCACGTACTGACCGTCCAGGACCAGGACAAGCACCACCACGACGATCACGAGGGCCGCGAAGAGGATCGCGACCTCCTCGTGGGGCTGTCCGGCCCGGCGGTATCTGAGGTACACGTACATGCCGAAGACCGCGGCGAGGGCTGCCACCACGTCACAGATCACGAGGAACTTGCGTGTGCGGGAATCGCGGCCGCGCCCCGGCTTCGAGCGCCAGGTAGGGCTTGAGGTTCGTGTTCTCGGATCCATGGCGCTCCTGTCGTGCAGCGTCCCTTTGCGTCTAAAAACGCCCCAACGGAGATTAGTGACCCTTCGGGCGCACTGTCAAGGTATGACGGCCTCGAATCCCCGTTGCTGGTATCATGCGCCGAGCATGGCGGACAGGAATGATAGACCCCGCATCCATCGCACGCGTGGTGCGCGCAGACGACGGCGTCTCCGTATCGCGTTGTTCAGCGCCATCGGCGTCATAGTCTTGATTCTCGCCTTGGCCGGTGGTTCCTACCTCTGGTTCTCCAAAACGGTCGAACCGGTCAACCAGCGTATCAACGAGACGCATCCCGACGCCGTGGCGGCGTTGGAGGAAGCCCCGCCGACCACCCTGGTCCCCATCAAGGAATCCGAGCAGGCCATCGACATCATGCTGGTGGGGAACGACAGCCGCTCCGACGACCCGACTTCGGGTGGCCGGTCGGACACCCTCATGCTGGTCCACGTCGACCCGGAGAACGACTATCTGTCCATCCTGTCCATCCCGCGCGACATGTACGTGAGCATACCGGGGCATGGCAAGAACAAGATCAACGCGGCCTACGCGTACGGCGGGCCGGCGCTGAGCATCAAGACCATCAAGGCCGTCACCGGGATCAACGTCAAGAAGTATGCGGAGGTCGGCTTCGAGACGTTCTCGCAGCTGGTGGACTCGCTGGGCGGCGTCTACGTGGACATCGACCGGCAATACACCAGGGCCACCCGCGACATGGACATCCACCCGGGCTATCAGTTGCTGAGCGGCACGGACGCGCTCCTCTTCGCCCGCTTCAGGTACGACAGCAACTCCGACTTCGGCCGGCAGCGCCGGCAGCAGCGGGTGCTCGCAGCCCTGCGCGAACAGGCCGCCGGCTGGAACCTCACCACCAAGCTGCCCAGCATCATCAGTACCATGATGGACGGGATGGCCACCAACCTCACCGCCGGCGACTTCCTCAAGCTGGCGAAGTTCGTGGTCGGGCTGGACGGGTCGCGCATCCGCCAGCTGTTCCTCACCGGTACGACGCCCACCATCGACGGCAAGTCGGTGGTCCTCGTCCCCACCAGCGAGCTGAAGGAAGTGGTCACCCAGTTCCTCACGCCTCCGGAAGAGAACGCTTCCACCACCAGTAGTTCCGAGACCGGCAGCTCCGAGACCGGCACCTCCCAGGCCGGGACCTCGACGACGACGTCCACCACAGGCTCGGCGGCGGCCGTTCAGCTGGTGGCCGCTACCAGCACGAGCCTGACGGCGACGTCGGGCGGCACGATCAAGGACGCCGCGATGTGGAAGGGGCTGCAGAAGTCCATCTCCTTCAAGCTGCAGGCTCCCACGTACGTCCCTGACGGTTACTCCTACTCGAACACGTACCCGACCGGGGGCCGGACGTACGGGATCGAGACCGGCGACGGGAAAGAGCCCTGCGTCCGGGTGATGTACCGCTATGGGGCCCGGGACCTTTACATAGGCATCTCCGCCACCACCTGGACCGACCCGCCTCTGGCCACGAAGGGCACCGAGGTGGAGAAGAACGGGGTCGTCTACCACGTCGTGGGCTCCAACTCCCGCACCGACCACATCTGGTGGACGAGCGGGGACGTGCTCTACTTCATCTCGAACACCTTGATGTATTCGGCCAAGCCTGACGTGCTGCTGAAGATGGCCGAGTCGATGGTGCCTGTCTCGCAGTAGGGGCCCTGGTCCGGGCGCGCCCCGGCTCACCACGCTCACGAGTACGTACGCTCACGTTCGCCTGGGCGCGCCTGGGCCAGGGCGACCACTCATTCTCTGGGGTCTGTTCGGCGCGGCCGCCGGGCGACGCGCCGGGGCAGCACTCCTCTTGCACTCAGCGCTTAGGTGGCCTAATATTTAGGCGACCAAACAAACACTCACAGCCGATGGGGTGTCGCATACCGGTCATGGACGAGCGCGAACGCATAATCAGGGAAGTCATCAAGGTGCTTCCCGAGTTGGCCAAGACCCTCAACAGGGAGGGGGCGGCGCACGCTGCGGCCATGAACGGGGCGTCCGGCGAGGTCTCGGCGGCGCAACTGCGGGCGCTCATCCATCTCGCGCAGTACGGCTCCCTCACGATGGGGGAGTTGGCCGAAGGGATGCAGATCACGATGGCGTCCGCGACCGGGCTGGTCAAACCCTTGGTGGAGATGGGCTACGTCACCCGCACACGCGACGCCAGCGACCAACGGATCGTGAGGGTGGGGCTGAGCAGCCGGGCGCAGTCGATGGCCGACCAGGTGCTAAGCGAGCGCAGGCGTGACGTGGAAGCGGCTTTGTCCGGCATGGACGACCGAGCCTGCCGGGATTTCCTGGAAGGTCTGGAGAGGCTCGTGGGAAGACGGGGGTGAGATTGTGACCGACGTGACGACAGGAACTGCCGGCGGCGCGGCGGCCGGCGGTGGGCCCGGCGCGGTCTCCGACATCCGGTACACCCGGCGGCGCTGGGGGGTGCTCGCGATCCTCTGTGTGGGCGTGTTCATGCTCTTGCTGGACGGCACCATCGTCAACATCGCCATCCCCAGCATCCTCAAAGCGTTCGGCGCCAGCTACGCCGGAGTGCAGTGGGTCATGGACGCGTACCTGCTGGCCTTCGCGGTGTCGCTCATCACCACGGGGCGGTTGGGCGATCTCTACGGGCGCAAGCGGGTCTTCACCGTTGGGCTGTGCCTGTTCACCCTGGCCTCGCTGGCCTGCGGTCTCGCGCCCGGAATCGGGTGGCTCATCGGCTTCCGGGCCATCCAGGGGTTGGGGGGCGCGCTAATGATGCCCAACACACTCTCCATCATCGCCAACGTCTTCCGGCCCGAGGAGAGGGGCAAGGCCATGGGCTTCTGGGGCGGGGTGAGCGGCATCTCCCTGGCGCTCGGTCCGAGTATCGGCGGGCTTCTCGTGGACGGTGCATCATGGCGGTGGATCTTCTTCATCAACGTGCCCATCGGGGTGATCCTGCTGATCCTGGGGCTGCGCTTCGTTCCCGAATCCACCGACCCGACGTCCGTCAAGCAGATGGACTACCCGGGCGTCGGCGTGCTCACGGCGTCGCTGTTCTGCCTGACCTTCGCCCTCATCGAGGGACAGGATTACGGGTGGAAGTCGGGGCCGATCCTCGGACTGTTCGCGGCGACCGTGGTGGGGATGGCGGCCTTCGTGCTCATCGAGCGGAGGCAGGTGCAGCCGCTGATGGACCTCTCCCTGTTCAAGATTCGCACCTACAGCGTCACCAACGCCGTGGGGCTCATCATGTCCTTCGGGATGATGGGCGTGTTCTTCCTGCTGCCCGTGTTCCTGCAGTCCGTGCTGGGCTACAGCGCCATCAAGGCCGGCCTGGTGATGACGCCGCTGGCGGCCGTGGTGATCTTCGCCTCGCCGACGTCCGGCGCCCTCTCCGACCGCATCGGGCCCAAGTGGCTGATGTTCTCGGGGATGCTGGTGGCCGCGGTGGGTTTCTTCCTGACACGCAGGGCGATGGTGTCCGACGCAGACTGGCCGGGCTTCATCCTGCCGTTCGCGGTCTCCGGCTTCGGGATCGGGATGGTCATGCCGCCGATGACCTCGGCTGTGATGGGTTCCGTGGCGCCGGAGAAAGCCGGTCAAGCCTCAGGGGTGATCTCGAGCACCAGGCAGATCGGCTCGGTGCTCGGCATCGCTGTGATGGGTGCCGTGCTCATGAACCGCGCCATCGTCTACATCCAGGCGGGTGTCGCCGCCAAGCTGGACGCGGCTCCGTTCCCGCTGCCGGCCGGCACGAAGCAGGCCATCCTCGACGCGGTCGCCTCCTCCGCCACCAACATGGGCCAGATGCAGGCCGGCGGCGGGATGGGCGCGGCGATGCCCTCCGACGTGCAGGACATGCTCAGCCAGGTGCCCGCCTCGATGCAACAACAGGTGGTCGCCTTCTTCAAGGACCTCTTCGACGTGAACACGATCATGGACCAGTTCGCCCACGCGATGCGGACCACGTATCTGTTCTCCATCATCCTGATGTTGGTGGGCGCCGGGCTGGCGCTTTTCGTGAGCAAGAAGCGCGGGTAGTGGCGCCTGGCCGAGCGTGTCCCGGCTCACCACGCTGACGAGTACGTACGCTCACGTTCGCCTGGACGCGCTCGTCCCGGCGGCTGGCCGACGCGGCGGGCGGTGCCGTGCTATCGTCTCGGCATGGGTAGCGAACTTTTTGTGGAGTACCTGCTCAGGGCTACTCCGGACATCGACGCGCATCTCCACGGCTATCTCGACGTGGTGTCCCGTAACAGCCCCCTCCGGCTGTACCTGTACGACATCCTGGACGAGTTCATCGCTCGGGGCGGCAAGCGGGCCCGGCCCGCCATGACCATGCTGGCCTGCGAGGCCGTCGGCGGGGACCCGATGAAGGCCATGTCCGCGGGCTGCGCCATCGAGTTCTTCCACGCGGCCGCTCTCATCCACGACGACATCATGGACGCGAGCATCCTGCGCCGCGGCCAGAAGTGCGCGCACATCGTGCATGGGGAGCCGCTGGCCATCAACGCCGGCGACTACGCCCTGGGGCTGGTCTGTACCATCGTGGTGCGGGACCCGGCTCTGGACGACGCCACCAAGATCGCCGTGCTGGACGTCATCGGCGAGATGAGTGCCCGCACCGTCGAGGGCCAGGCCCTCGACGTCGGTTGGGTGCGCGACGAGGTCTACGACCTCACTCCCGGTGACTACATGCACATGGCCCTGGGCAAGACCGGCTACTACTCCGGTATCGCGCCGCTGAAAGCCGGCGCGCTCATCGGTGGGGCCACGTCGCGCGAGCTCGAGGCGCTGCAGGACTTCGGCCGGGACTCGTCCATCGCCTTCCAGATCCAGGACGACCTGCTCAACATCCTCGGCGATGTCGACACCATGGGCAAGGACTACCTGAGCGACATCCTGGAGAGCAAGCGGACGCTCATGGTCATCCACTGCCTTTCGCGGGCCGAGGGCGCCGACCGGGACCGCATGGTGGAACTGCTCCATCTAGGCCACGACAAGACGCTGGAGGACGCGGCCGAGGCCGTCGACCTGCTCTACAAGTACGATTCGATAGGATTCGCCCGGCGGATGGCGCACGAGTTGATCGTCAAGGCCCGGCTCTCGCTCGATTTCATCCCCGACACCCCCGCCCGCGAGGTCCTCGCCTCCATGGCCGACTTCTTCCTGGAGCGGGAGAAGTGATGGACGAGTCCGCCCGGCAGGCGCTGCGGGCGCTGCCTGCGGTGGAGGAGTTGCTGAACCATGCCGCAGCCGCTTCCTTGCTGGCCGCGTACCCGCGCACCCAGGTGGTGGAGGCCGTGAGGGCGGCGCTGGAAGGCGCGCGCCGGGAGATACTGAAAGATTCCACCGCTGGATCCGCCCTCGGCGATCCTGGCACTCTCCTCGCCGCCGCCGCTTCGCTGCTGGCCGATTGGCAGACGCCGGGCCTGCGCCCTCTTCTCAACCTCACCGGGGTGGTCATCCATACCAATCTCGGCCGTTCGCCCCTCGCCGAGCAGGCGGTGGACGAGGTCGTGAAGGTGGCCCGCTCCTACAGCAACCTGGAATACGACCTCGGACTGGGCGCCCGCGGCCACCGCGAGACCCACCTGGAGGCGCTCCTCACCCGGCTCACCGGGGCTGAAGCCGCCTTCGCCGTCAACAACAACGCCGCCGCGGTCCTGCTACTGCTCATGGCTCTGGCGCCCGGGCGCGAAGTCCTGGTGTCGCGCGGACAACTCGTGGAGATCGGCGGTTCGTTCCGCCTGCCCGACATCATGCGCGCCGGCGGAGTCCGCCTGGTGGAGGTCGGCACCACCAACCGCACCCGGATAGGCGACTACGAGTCCGCCATCACGCCCGACACCGCGATGATCCTGCGGGTCCACACCTCCAACTACCGGATCATGGGCTTCACCGAGGAGGCCGACCTGGGCGAGATGGTGGAGTTGGGCCGCCGGCGTGGCGTCATCGTGGCCGACGACCTCGGGAGCGGGGCGCTGAACGAGCTCGACGCGTACCGGGGCGAGCCCACCGTCGCAGCGTCTCTGCGTGCCGGAGCCGACGTGGTCTGTTTCAGCGGCGACAAGCTCCTGGGCGGGCCTCAGGCCGGGATCCTGGTGGGGAGCAAGGCCGTCATCGGGCGGCTGCGCAAGCACCCGGTGGCCCGCGCGCTCCGCCTGGACAAGATGACCCTGGCGGCCCTCGAGGCAACGCTCCGAATCTATCTGGACCCGGAACGCGCCCGCCGCGAGATACCGGTGCTCCGCTCTCTGTCCCGCACGCCTGCCGACACCGCCCCGTTGGCGGCGGCACTCCTGGCCGCGATCGACAGGCGCGCGCCCGGAGGGTTCATCACAGAGGTGGAGGAGACCAGCGCCCGGGCTGGAGGCGGCTCCATGCCGCTCACCGAAGTGCCGTCGCACGCGGTCCGCATCCGCTTTCCCGAGGCGCCCGCGGCCTCAGCTTCCGCCACTCCCACTATCGTCGCTTTCGAGAACGCGCTGCGCCACGCGCCGATCCCTCTGATCGCCCGCGTGTCGCAGGACAGCCTGCACCTCGACGTGCTCGCCCTCGACGAGCGCGACATCGAGGTAGTGGCCGAGAGCGTCGCCTGGGCGTTCGGCCAGGTCCAGTCAGCCTAGACCGCCGCCGCGCCGTGGACGACCAGCGCTCCGCAGATCCCCATCCCGCCGCCGGCGCAGCCGCAGCTGCGGGAGCCGGTCTTCGTCCCCTCACCCTCGGCACCGCCGGGCACATCGACCACGGCAAGACGACCCTGGTGAAGGCCCTCACCGGCCGGGACACCGACCGTCTCAAGGAGGAGAAGGAGCGCGGCATCAGCATCGAGCTGGGCTTCGCCGAGCTGAGCCTGCCAAGTGGCCGGCGCCTCAGCGTGGTGGACGTCCCCGGGCACGAGCGCTTCGTCAAGACCATGGTGGCCGGCGCCACGGGCATCGACCTCTTCCTGCTCGTGGTGGCGGCCGACGACGGCGTCATGCCCCAGACCCGCGAACATCTGCGCATCATCGAGCTCTTGGGCATCCCAGCGGGAGTGGTGGCGCTGACCAAGGTGGACATGGTCGACCCGGAGATGGCCGAACTGGCCAAGGCCGACGTCGAGGACTTCCTGGCCTCCACCCGCTACGCCGGCTCGCCGATAGTGCTCGTGAGCGGCGTGACCGGCGACGGTCTGCCCGAGTTGCTCGCCGGGCTGGACCGCCTGGGCGCGCAGTTGCCGCCCCGCCCGTCCTACCCGGCCACCCGGCTGCCCGTCGATCGCGTCTTCTCCCTGCGCGGCATCGGGACGGTCGTGACGGGGACGCTCTGGTCGGGGACGCTCACGGCTGAGGACGTGGTGGCCGTGTTGCCGCCGCGCGCCGGTCACGCGGGCGACCTGGACGAGGTGCGGGTGCGGAGCATCCAGGTGCACGATCAGGACGTGGCCGTAGCCACCGGCGGACAGCGAGTGGCCCTCAACCTCACCGGCGTTGCCCGTGACGACGTGGACCGCGGCCAATGGGTGGTCAAGGACCCGGCCATCGCGCCCACCTATCTCGTCGACGCCCGCCTGGCCCTGCTTTCCGACGCTCCCGGCCCGGTGCCCCGGGTCTTCCGCGCCCGGGTGGACCACGGCACGGCGGAGATGCTGGTGAAGGTGGTGCTGGCCGACCAGGAGAGCCTGGCTCCGGGCGAGTCCTGCTACGCTCAGTTCCGGTTCGAGGAGCAGGTGCTCGTCTACCCCGGCGATCAGTTCATCGTCCGCTCGCTGACCCCCATCACCACCATCGGCGGCGGGCGGGTGATCGATCCGGCCGCCCACAAACACGGCACCGGCCAGCAGTGGCACGACCGCCTGACCCTTCTCGAGGAGGGGGCGCCGGACGCGATCGCAGAGTTGCTCCTGAAAGAAGGGTTCCCGTCCTCCCTGTTGCGCGGGAGGCTCGAAACGAGTCCGTATCTGTGGCGGTCAGCCGCTGCTGTGAATGGCGCGGCAGTCGCCGG
>CAIQPS010000086.1 GCA_903873715.1 uncultured Actinomycetes bacterium | reverse complement strand
CTCCGGCGAGGGTGTGGCGGACGTGTCAGACCAGAAGCCCTTCGCCATCGGGCAGGTGCTGACCGCCATCAAGGACGTCAACGGCGAGACGCAGTACCCGCTGGTCCTGAGCATCTACATCCCGGTGTTCCCCCTCTCCGCGGAAGGGTTCTGCGACAGCACGGACTTCGACGCCAACTGCCCGTACAAGAGCCCGGCGCTGGACGCCGACCAGGCCTGGGCCTTCACCGAGCGCGATCCCCTCAAGCTGACCTGGTCCTGCACCAACAAGGACCTGTCCGACCCGAACTATGGCTGGGACGTGAAGGGCGACGGCACGCTGCTCGAGGTGACGGGCGGCTGACGCCCGTGTCCCGGCCCGCCGGGGCTCAACGGATGAGTCCAACGTAAGAGGCAATTGAGCCGCGCATAAGCGGGCGGCGAGATGCTGTGCGGGCCGCATCCTCGTGCGGTTGCATTTCTACGTTGGTGCCGTATGTTTGTGCGCATGTCGTCCATCTTCGCCTCCACACACGGGCTCGTGGCTCTCGCTGCCCTGGAGCAGGCGCGCGACGGACTCAAGCTGACCGCGCTGGCCAGGGCAATGTGCGTTGGGGTGTCCACGGCCCAGGCGGCGGTGGCCGCGCTGGCGGATGACGGGTTCATCGAGCGATCCGGGGCGCCGCAGCCCGAGCTCCGTCTCACCGCGAAGGGCGCCGCCGCTGCGCGGTCGCTCCTGGACCTGCTCACGACGCGGCACGGAGAGGCGATGGTCCGCGCGGCCCTTCGGGCGAACCCGTCAGTGGAGTTCGCAGGCCTCGATGGGCGGGGCGTCCTCATCGTGTCGCGCTGGAGTGCCCTTCCGGTGGACGAGGCGGCGCTGGAGCCGGCGCTCCTGCGGTACGGCCGTCCGGTGGACCGGCTGGCGCACGACGAGGTGCGCGAGCGGCTCCTGGACGAGGGTGGGGCCTCTGTTGGCGGGACCGGGGCGGGTGGACTGACCCAACGCGCCCATGGGGCTGAGGTGGTGGTGGGCTCCGTCCCCAGGTCCTTTCCTGATCCATTCCGGCACGCAGACCCGAACGCTCCGCTCCTGGACCGGCTCCACCCCACTGTCCGCAGACCATCCAGACGCGCGCTCGCAGCCATCGCCAAGCACCACGGCCTGTCTGAGATCCGTGTCTTCGGCTCAGCCGTCCACGCGGACTTCCGTGAGGACTCTGACGTGGATGTCGCCGTGCGCCGCCGGCCGGGCAGCGCACGCACCCTCGCGGGTGACCTGGAGCTCCGTGCCTCGCTGGAACTCCTGCTGGACCGTGACGTTGACCTGAGCGACCTGTCCCTCCTCAGGGAGCCCATCCGCGCACGGGCCCAGGTTGAAGGCGTGGTCCTGTATGGATGACCGCGACCGGGCCCACCTGGAGGCACTTGTCCTCCACGCCCAGGTCGCCATCCGGTACGCCCGGGACAGAGGGAGGGGCTGGTGGAAGAGTCCGGAGACCGTGGACGCGGTGCTGATGCGCATCACCCAGGTTGGCGAGCAGGCACGACGCGTCCCTGCCCCGGTGCTCGCAATGGTGGCGGACGTGGACTGGCCCGGGGTCAAGGAGATCCGGTCCAAGATCGTCCATGACTACCGGACGATCGACCTCCTTGTCATCCGGGGCGTTGTGGCGCGGCAGCTCCCGGACCTCGTGGTCGCGGTGCAGCGAGGCCTGGGCGAACAGGAATAGGCTCAGGTCCCGGGCGTGCCGTACTCGCCCGGGCCATCGTCCGGCCAGGTGGGCAGGTTCACGTGCTGTGTCATCTCGCGGGCCAGGCGCTCCAGGAACTGGATCTGCGCGTGCGCCACGTTGCGCATGCGGTGCGGGTGGTACCGGCGCATGTGCGCCACGTACCCGCGGTAGAACGGGTTGCGGATCATCTGGATGAAGCAGCCGCAGGCCCGCTCGTCCTTGGGCTTCGGGAGCTTCCGGGCCGCGATGAGCTCCGGCGTCTTCGCCACCGCCACCGTCACCAGCACGTTCGAGGGCTTCGGGCCCTCCGTCTCCGGCCAGGGCGTGGTGTCCACCGTGGGCGTGTCGTCATCCATGCGCGCCATCCTTCCTGTGCCGGTCCTGTGCCGGCGGTCCCACCGCATCGCCATAGCCGTGGCACCGTGCCGGTCCGGGGAGGGAGCCGGCGGTTGCCCG
>CAIQPS010000085.1 GCA_903873715.1 uncultured Actinomycetes bacterium | reverse complement strand
GCCGCCGACGGCGCCGCCTGACCGGCCTGCGACATCCGACCGAGCGCGCGGGCGCCGGCCCCTTCGGGGGCGCGGCGCCCGCGCCGTTCACGGACTGGCAAGGGCCGTCTCGGCGAACGCCGTGCCGAATCATTAGCGGCACGATATACTTTCGGCCGATATCCCAGCGAGTCCGTAGGGGGGACGGCTTGCTCACTAGGCTGCGTCTGCACGGGCTCCCGGTACGGTAAGGAGCCCGATACTTGTCACAGGAGAGAGAACTTCTCGAGGTGGACGTCCTCTTCGTCGGCGGGGGCGTTTCCGCGCTGAGCGGAGCGTTGCGCCTGTCGCAGTTGGTCAAGGAGCAGAACGCCAAGCCCGACGGCCCGCGGCTCAAGGACCTCATGATCGCGGTCATCGACAAGGGCGTCCGCGCCGGCGCGCACGGCATCTCCGGAGCGATCATGGACCCGGCGCCGCTCCGGGAGCTCGTGCCCGACTTCCTCGAGAAGGGCGCTCCGCTCGAAGCCGAGGTGACGAAGGAGTCCTTCTACATCCTCACCAAGACGGGCAAGTTCCCCTCACCCATCCCACTGCCGCCGCTCAACAACCACGGCAACTACGTCGTGTCCCTGACCAAGCTCGACCACTGGCTCGCGGAGCGGGTCGAGAAAGCCGGGGTGGACGTCTTCTGGGGCTTCGCGGGTGTCGAGGTCCTCTACGACGATGGGCAGGTCGTGGGAGTCCGTACCGGCGTCAAGGGGGTCGACGCCAGCGGCCACAAGAAACCGCACTACGAACCGGGGGCCGACATCCGCGCCCGGGTCACGGTGTTCGCGGAGGGTTCGCGGGGCAGCCTCACCAAGGGGCTGATAGAGCATCTGCATCTCGACGAAGGCAGGAACCCGCCCGCCTTCGAGATCGGGGTGAAAGAGGTCTGGCAGCTGCCCGAGACCAGGGTCCAGCCGGGCCAGATCATCCACACCATGGGCTATCCGCTCGACTGGGACACGTTCGGGGGCGGCTTCGTCTACGGCATGAAGGACAACGTGGTGGCCGTGGGCCATCTCACCAGCCTCGACTACGCGGACCCGCACATCGATCCCCACAGGGAGTTGCAGAAGTTCAAGCTACACCCGTTCATCACCGGGCTCCTCCAAGACGCGAAGCTGCTCCAATACGGCGCGAAGACCATCCCCGTCGGCGGATACTTCTCCATCCCGAAGCTCACCTTTCCCGGAGGGCTGATAATCGGCGACGCGGGCAATCTGTTCAACGGCCAGACGGTCAAGGGCGTAAGCATGGCCATGCGCTCCGGCATGCTGGCCGCCGAGACCATCTTCAAGGGGCTGTTGACGGGCGACCTGTCGGAGGCGACGCTCTCCGCGTACCCCGAGGCTCTGGCCAAGACGCGCGAGATGAAGGCGCTCCGCAGGGCCCGTAACTTCCACCAGGGCATGGACCGCGGCGCCCCGCTCGGACTTCCGACGGTGATCGCCGCGTACCTGTGCGGCGGCAGGCTGCTCAAGGAGCGGCTGGGCTCCCGGCCGGACCACACCCACATGGAGAAGGTCACGGAGGGACACGGCAAGGGCTGGCGGGCCGCCCGGGGGAGCGAGATCAAATACGACCGCGCCCTCACCTTCGACAAGGAGATGGGCGTCTACCACTCGGGCACCACGCACGACCACGCGCAGCCCTGTCATCTCCACATCAAGGACCCGCAGCTGTGCGCCACCACCTGTGCGGCGGCCTACGACTACCCGTGTGTGCGCTTCTGCCCTGCGGGCGTCTACCAGGTGGCCACCGACGAGGCGACCGGCGCGAAGTCGCTGACGGTCAGCTTCGAGAACTGCCTGCACTGCAAGACCTGCGACATCAAGGACCCGCTGGAGAACATCGAGTGGACGCCTCCCGAAGGGGAGGGCGGGCCCAAGTACACCGAGATGTAGCGGGTGGCCGCGCGGTGCGGCCAGGCAGCGCGCATGTGTTCCGGCGCCATACGATTGTGCGAGATATCGCACAATCGTATGGCGCAGAGAGAGACCCGACGGACTACCGCGAACGGGGGCCGTCGGCCGGTCGTCTGAGGGGCCGTCGGCACTATCGCCCTGGGGTAATGGTCTGTATGATAGTCCTTACAACCAACCCGGAGGGATGACGGCCGTGTCCAGCAAGTCGACCCAGGTTACGATCACCATCAGCTTCTATCGCGGGTGGTTGGTGGCGTTCTCCGCGGCAGGGATGGGTCTCGTGCTGGGCATCCTGTATGTGTGGAGCGTGGTCAAGGGCGGCATCCCGGCGTCGTGGGGCTGGAGCAACGCCGACATGGCTCTGCCGTACTCCCTCATGACGGTGTTCTTCGCCATCACCATGATCCCGGCCGGCCGGCTGCAGGACCGGTTCGGTCCCCGTATCGCCATACTGCTGGGCGGGTTCCTGGCGGGGCTGGGATGCATCATCTGCGGGCTGAGCGGGTCCTCGCTGGTGGGCTACATTATCGGCTTCGGGGCGTTCACGGGCAGCGGGGTCGGCATGGGCTACTCGGCCACCACGCCGGCCTCCATCAAGTGGTTCTCGGCCGAGCGGACCGGCCTGGTGACCGGCATCGTGGTCGCCGGGTTCGGCCTTGCGCCGGTGGTGCTCGCTCCGCTCACGTCCTGGCTGCTCGGTCTCTTCCAGAGCACGGATGCCGCCGGCACCGTCGAGAAGGGCGTGCCCATGACCATGATCGTCCTGGGTGTCATCACCTGGGTGGTGGTCGGCGGGCTGTCGCTGTTCGTGCGCAACCCACCGGAGGGGCATCTCATCGAGCCGCTGCGACCGGGCTTGGCCGCCAGGCCGCGGCGCAAGGGCGCAGAGGTGCACTGGCGCACCATGCTGCGCTCGCCCCAGTTCTGGCTGCTGTTCGTCATGTATTTCATCGGCGCCGGCGCCGGCCTCATGTTCATCAGCGTGGCTTCCGACCTCGGCAAGCATGCTCTCGGGTCGCTCGCCTTCCTGGCCGTCGTGGTGCTCGCCATCGGCAGCAGCTCCGGCCGGGTGGTGGCTGGTCTGGCGTCGGATCGCATCGGGCGGCAGTGGACGTTGCTCATCGAGTTCGTCGTCCAGGCCGTCGTAGTCGGGGTGCTATACCTGATGAAAGGCGGGAGCTCCGTGCCGGTGATCCTCGTCATCGTCTTCCTGCTGGGGTTCGACTACGGCACGAACGTGGCGGTCTTCCCCGCCGCGTGCAAGGATTACTTCGGGATACGGAGCTTCGGTCTCAACTACGGGCTGCTGTTCGTGGCGTTCGGCGCTGCGGGTCTGGTGATGCCGTGGCTGAACGGCCTCATCAAGGACCGGACCGGCTCGTCGGATCTCGCGTACGTCATCGTCATCGCCATGCTGGGGGCAGCGGCGGTGCTGTCGGTGGTCAGTCATCTCGTCGGCCGGAAACGGACCGCCGCGGTGGCCGAGACCGTGACCGAGTAGGGGGTAGAGATGGCCATCGTGACCGTTTCCAGGGGTTCCTATACCGAGGGCATCGCGGTCGCCGAGGCGTTGGCGCGCGAGCTCGGCAGTCCGTGCGTGAGCCGCGAGGTGGTGCTCGACGCGGCCGAGTTCTCCGGCGTGGACGAGAAGGCGTTGACCTCCACTCTCGAAGACCCGCCGCGCTTCTGGGAGAAGACGCCTGGCCGCATCCCGGCCCACCTCAACATCGTGCGCACGGCTCTGCTTCGGCGCGCGCAGGGTGGCGACCTGGTCTATCACGGCTATGCCGGACACCTGATGCTCAGCGGGATCCCCCACGTCCTGCGCGTCCGGATCATCGCCGGTCCCGAGAAGCGCATCGCGGCGCTCATGAAGGACTTCGGCATGGATCACAAGCAGGCGACGGCCCACCTGCGCAGGCTCGACGTCCAGCTGGCGAAGTGGACGCAGTTCCTCTACGGCGTCGACTGGCAGGACCCGTCCCTGTACGACGTGGTCCTCAACCTCGACCACATCAGCGTGGAGGGGGCGGTCACCATACTCGCCCAGATGGTGCGGTCGGCCGATTTCCAGCCCACCGACGCGTCGCGCAAGGCGTTCGACGACCTCTATCTGAGCAGTGCCGTGTGGGCCGAATTGACCAAGGATCCGAGGACGAAGGGCGCCAACATCCGCGTGGGTGCCGACGACGGCGCGGTGGTCATCAGCGGCGTGGCGCCGAACACCAAGGTTGCGGACGCCATCGAGGAAGTGGCCGCGAAGGTGGACGGCGTGCTCGAGGTCGACAACCAGGTGGGCGTCGGCGGCGGGTGGAGCTGGTAGGGCGAGCGTTTCGCCCGGGCAGCGCCTCGGCGCCGACCGGGCGCCAACCTAGACCCAACGTCTCATTCGCGCTCTGCAGTCGCGGGCGCACCATACCCGTACCAGACATGACATTCGACTTGCCGCCCTCGAGCACTTAGACTAGACTTGGTCTAGTCGAACGCTAGGAGGCGGCCGTGAGGACTGTGACGACCGTGAACATCTATGAGGCCAAGACGCAACTCTCCCGAATGGTCGATCGCGCCAGTGCGGGGGACGAGATAGTCATTTCTCGCAACGGCAAGCCGGTCGCCCGTCTATGTCAGCTGGAGCCAGGTACGCGGACCGTCAAGTTCGGCGTCCTCAAAGGCCGCATCGAGATCTCCGCCGACTTCGACGCTCCGCTGCCCGACGATTTGTTGGCGGCCTTCGAGGGGGCGGAGTGAGGCTGCTACTCGACACGCACATCTTCTTGCGGAGCGTGGCCGACAGTCCGCGGCTGAGTGCCGAAGCGCGAAGGTCGATAGCGGCGGCGGAAGAGGTCTGCGTGAGCGCAGCTTCGATCTGGGAGGTCGCCATCAAGTCCGGCCTGGGCAAGATCCGGGGGGACATCACGGAGTTGGCGAACTCCATCGAAGAGAGCGGTTTCGTCGAGTTACCGGTGACAGCGCTGCACGCCGCCTCGGTCGCGACTCTGCCCCTCCATCACCGCGACCCGTTCGACCGCCTGCTGGTCGCTCAAGCGATGACGGAGCCGTTGGTGCTGCTCACCGAGGACCCCACGCTGCTTCAGTACAGCAGCGACCTGGTCAGACTGGTGTAGTTAGCCGCGCCCCCATCTCAAAGGCCTCGCGGCACTCCTGCGGGAACAGCTCCTCCCGATGCTTCCGCTTCTGCTCCTCGGGCAGCCAGGCCGTCTCGTACTTGGAGTAATCGGAGAACTGGTAGGTGTCCCACGCGGCGAGTATCTCCGGGCCGCCGGGTGCTTCGACATTGCCCATCACCCGCGGGCCTGGGCCGATGATGCGCAATAGGTTGGCCAGGCCGCGGAACATCGCCACGTAGCCGATGCGGTCGCCGAACTCCTCGGGGCAGTTCATGGTGAAGACCCACGCCGCGCGGAGCGGGTGGGGTAGAGGCGCCGGGGCCTCGTGGTCGTCGTAGGAGATGTTGGGGAAGAGCAGCCGCTCCAGGAACGACCGCGTCTCGCCGCTCACGTCGGAGAAGTAGATGGGGGAGCCGACCACCACCGCGTCGCTGGCGATGATGTCTTCGAGCACGGGGCGCAGGTCGTCCTTGATAGCGCACAGCCCGCCGCAGGTGTTGCCCTTCCGCTTGCACGCGAAGCAGCTGTGGCACCCGGCGAAAGCCAGGTCGTAGAGGTGGACCATGCGGGTCTCGGCGCCGGCGCTCGCCGCGCCGTCCAGGGCGTGCTGCAGGAGGGTGGCGGTGTTCCAGTCTTTCCGCGGGCTACCGTTGATGGCGACTACTCTCACGTGGATCCCGGCTCCTTCTGCTATGCGAGTTTGCGCGGCTGCATACCCATACTGTGCCATCTTGCATGCGTTCAGGCCAAGGGCTCGGGCGCGGGCCGGATTCGCCGCTTTTCCGGTGCTAGACTCGCGACACATGGCTGCCTTCGCGCGGCCGGCGGCCGGCCGGCAGCCTCTCAAATCGACATCCGGGGGTGACGATCGTGGAAGTACGGCTTGTCGCGAACGCGGCTCAACCTCTATCGGTCAAGGTCTACTACTGCGACGAGGAGGCCTTCGAGGTCGCGTCCGTCATCGTGATGGGCAAGACCGACTGCGTCCTCATCGACGCCCAGTGGACCCTCTCTTCCACGCACGAGCTCATCGCCGAGATCATCAAGACGGGCAAGAAGCTCAAGGCCGTCTATCTCACCCATGCCCATCCCGACCATTACTTCGGCGCCGGCGTCATCGCCCAGGCCTTCCCGGAGGCGCGCATCGTCGCCATCCCGTCCGAGGCCGAACTCATGAACTCGCAGTTCTTCGGCAAGCTGGAGATCTGGGAGAACACCATCGGCGCGCACAACATCTGCCGCACTTCCTGCTTCGTGGAGTCGCTCACCGACGACCACATCGACCTGGAGGGCCAGCGCCTGGAGATCATCACCGGGGTGATGGGTGACATGGCCTACAACACCATGGTGTGGATACCGAGCATCAAGACGCTCTACGCCAGCGACGTGCTCTTCAACCAGGCCCATCCGTTCACGTGCGAGATCACCGCTCCCGAGCGCGGCCAGTGGATCAAGGACATTGAGAAGATCATGGCCATGGGTGCCGAGGTGATCATCCCCGGCCACGCCCGGCCCGGCATGCAGTTCGACATGAGCTCCTGCGAGTTCACCAAGGATTACCTCATCGCCACGGAGGAGGAACTGGCCCGCACCAGCTCCATCGGCGACTTCTATTACGCCATGGCCGAGCGGTTCCGCGGCGCCCATCTCATCCATCTGAGCAACGAGATGAACGCCAACGTCTTCAAGGGCGACCGCGACTGGCACTGGCGCGAAGAGGAGTGAGCCGGCGATGACCGAGGACCGGGCCGCCGAGGGCGATCCGGGCGCAGCGACCGCCGCCGGCGCGCCGGCCGCGGCGCCGGCCGCCACGTCGATCGATGAGTACATCGCCGGGTTCCCGCCGGAGGTGCGGCGGGTGCTCGAGGGCGTGCGCGCGGTCGTCCGCGAGGCCTATCCCGAGGCGGCGGAGCGCATCAGCTACCGCATGCCCACCTTCGACCTGCACGGCAGGGTGTTCATCTACTTCGCCGGCTTCAAAGGACACGTGGGGATGTACCCGATCGTCGGGAAGGTGGAGGAAGTCCTCGGAGACGAGCTGGCTCCCTACAAGCACGGCAAGGGCACCATGCGCTTGGCGCTCGACGAGCCGCTGCCGGTGGGACTCATCCGGCGGGTCCTGGAAGTGAGGGCCGGGGAGATCGAAGCCAAGCGCCGGAAGTGAGTGGCCGCCCGGGCCATGACTGACACCTGAAGCGCCGCGGCCGCCCCGAAGGGCGGCCGCGGCGGTCATTCCCGGCAGCGGCGGCCTTCGCGCCGCCGCGCCTCTACTTAGCCGTGAACTGGGCCACGAGGGCCCCGGAGGCGTCCTTGAGCGTCAACTGGTCGCCGTCGATGGCGTACGAGGCCGTCTTGGGCAGCGCGGCCAGGAAGGCGCTCTCCTGCGCCATGGCCTTCTCGGGGCCGGCCATCTTGGTGCTCATGATCTCGGCACTGATGGTCATCTTGCCGTCGGCGGTGCTGGTGTAGGTGGTGGAGTACTGGTTGACGCCGGAGTTGCCGGCCAGCTTGCCGTCGGTCCCGAAGACGGCCGTGATCACCGGGTCGTCAGAGGAGACCGCTTCGTCGGCGCTCGCCCCGACGTGGTAGCCGGTGGTCTGCCACTCGGTGCCGGTGAGCGACGTGGGCGGGACCGCTTCGAAGGTCACGAGCTTCACTCCCTTGCTGTCGAGGAGGACGAGCGACGTCTCGGTGACCGCGTAGGTCGCGGCCTTGGGGAGGGCGGCGTAGAAGGCGGCTTCCTGGTCCATGAGGTCCTGCGGGCCGGCCATCTCGGTGGTCATGATGCTCGCTATCTGGATGGTGTTGCCGGGGCCGGTGGTGTAGGTGGCGCCCCAGCTGTTCACGGAGCCGTGGCCGCCGGCCTGACCGGCGGTGAACTTCGCGGTGGCGGCGCTGCCCTTGGCGGTCTGCACGGTCGTGCGTCCTTCGATGGCCGTGGCTCTCCAGGTCTTGCCTTCGAGGAGCTTGGAACCGTCCGCCTGGCTGCCGCTGCTGCCTCCACAGGCCGATACGGCGAAGGCCAGAGCGGCGACGACGGCGACCGCGCCGACGATCACGCTCGAAAGGACGGACAGTTGGCGCTTCATCTCATACCCCCACTGCGGACTCGGTTTCCGTTGCTCTGGGCGGGTGATGATCGCCGCCCCCTCTGTCGTGCCGCCCGTCGGACGGCTTCTGGTGACGCGCCGGTTCCGGCGGGCGGCGCGGCGGGCGCCGCCTCAGCTGCTGCGCCGGCCCGGGGCCCTCGTGCGCCGGACCCGGCACCGCACCCGGCGCCGCACCCGCACGCGAGTGAGCACTCGCATTTTCGGCGCGCGCCATATGCGGTAGCATCGGCAGGTCGAGTCTAACGGCCCGTCGGAGTCTTGGATGAACATTCTGGAAGCCATCGGCAACACGCCGCTCGTCGAGCTGATGCATCTCAACCCGAATCCCCGGGTGAAGATCCTCTGCAAGCTGGAGGGCGCCAACCCAGGAGGCTCGGTCAAGGACCGCCCGGCGTTGTACATGATCAACAAGGCCGAGGAGAGCGGGGAGCTCACTCCCGACAAGATCATCCTCGAGCCGACCTCCGGCAACACAGGCATCGCGATCGCCATGATCGGCGCGGCCAAAGGCTACGAGGTTCAGCTCTGCATGCCGGAATGTGTGAGCATGGAGCGCAAGATGATCCTCGAGGGGTTCGGAGCGCACGTCCATCCGACCTCCGCCAAGGAGAACATCGACGGGGCAATCCGTTACGCGCACGCCATGATGGAGCAGTTCCCGGGCAAGTACTTCATGCCCAACCAGTACGACAACCCGGCCAACGCCCTGGCCCACTTCGAGACCACCGGCCCCGAGGTCTACCGGCAGACCGACGGTGAGATCGACTATTTCGTGGCCGGCATGGGCACCTCGGGCACCCTCATGGGCACCGGCCGCTACCTCAAGTCGGTTAAGCCGTCGGTGAAGATCGTGGGCGTCGAGCCCGTGGAGGGTCACACCATCCAGGGCCTCAAGAACATGACCGAGTCCATGAAGCCCGGCATCTACCACGAGGACCAGCTGGACCTCAAAGAGATGGTGGACGACGGCGAGGCTTTCGACGCCATGCGTCTGCTGGCCACCCGCGAGGGCCTGTTCGTGGGGATATCCGGTGGGGCGGCCACGGCCGTGGCGCTCCGTCTTGCCGAGCGCATCGACAGCGGCACCATAGTGGTCATCCTCCCCGACCGGGGTGACCGCTATCTCAGCACCATGCAGTTCCGGTCGGTCTGCGCCAAGTGCCCGCCGTGATGCCGCGGCCGGCCGTCTGATCGTTCGTCTCGAGAGGAGAAGGTCCGCATGTTCTATCCGTGCGAAGTCGCGCTGGGCGATCGCGCGAGCCTCAAACAAGGTCTCGTCGTCCTCACCCCCGCAGAGTCGCGCCGCCTGCTCGCCAAAGCGGTGGCCGCGCTCCCCGAAGTCCAACACGCCTACAAGAACGGCCGGCTGGCGATCCTGTCCGGCGGCACCACGTCGTTCGTCCTCGAGGAAGTGACGGGCGAGAAGTTGCCCGTGCCGCAGTTCTCCATGGGCATGTGCGCCGACGGCAAGCTCACGATGAGTCTTCCCGAAGGCCGGGCGAACGGCAGGACCTTCGTCGCCGGCGAGCCGTCCGACGTCCCGTATGCCGAGTTCGTCAAGACCATGGGGCGTGGCGACGTCCTGGTGAAAGGCGCCAACGCGGTCGATGCCTCGGGTACCGTCGGTATCCTGCTCAGCAACGAGAACGGCGGAGCCATCGGGTCGGTCTTCGGGCCGGCTTCGGCCCGCGGACTGACCATCATCGCCCCGGTGGGCCTGGAGAAGCAGGTCTGGTCGGTCGACGAGGCCATCCAGGGCTGGGGCCAGGCGACCCTCGACTACTGCATGGGCGTCAAGGTCGGCATCGCGGCGGTCAGCAACGTGCTGGTGGTCACCGAGATCCAGGCGCTGGCGATACTCGCCGGGGTGAAGGCCCGCATCGTCGGGTGCGGCGGCATAGAGGGCAACGAAGGCGCGGTCATCCTGCTGATGGAAGGCGCTGCCGCGGACCTCGACAAGGCCGTCGCCCTGGTGGAGAGCATCAAGGGCGAGCCGAAGATAGCGGTGCCGCGGCACCAACTGAGCTAGGCCGTTCCACATTCCTTGGCTACGCCATACGATTGTGCGGAATCTCGCACAATCGTATGGGCCACGACCACGTGCGCGGTATGAGGAGACGTCGCACCGCGACGACGCGTGCGCGGTGGTCCCCGGTCGCTCGGGCGCAAGGGAGGCTGAAAAGGCTACAATAAGTCGCCCATTTTTGGACCCGCCGGAGGTTATCCCTTGCAAGGCCGCATCACCATAGACGGGGAGCGCTGCAAAGCCTGCCTGTTCTGCATCGAGCTCTGTCCCAAGAAGAGCATCAGTCTCTCCGAAGAACTGAACCTCAAGGGCTACTTCATCGCCGTGTTCGACGGCGTCGACGGCGGCCCCACCGAGTGCAACGGCTGCGGCACGTGCGCCCTGATGTGTCCCGAGGTCGCCATCGAGGTGGTGCGGGTATGAAGAAGCTCATGAGCGGCAACGCGGCCCTCGGCGAGGCGGCCATCCTGTCCGGGTGCACGGCCTACTTCGGCTATCCCATCACCCCCCAGAACGAGCTCACCGAGTACATGGCCAAGCGCATGGTGGAGAGCGGGGGCGTGTTCATCCAGTCCGAGAGCGAGATCGCGGCCATCAACATGGTGCTGGGCGCCTCGGCGGCGGGTGCGCGGGCGATGACCTCGTCCAGCGGTCCCGGGATGAGCCTCAAGCAAGAAGGCATCTCCTACCTGGTGGCCGACGAACTCCCCGCGGTGATCGTGAACATGGTGCGCGGGGGGCCCGGCATGGGGAACATCTCCCCGTCGCAGTCCGACTATTTCCAGGCCACCCGCGGCGGCGGCCATGGCGACTATCACACCATCGTGCTGGCGCCGGCGTCGGTGCAGGAACTCACCGAGGTTGTCCCGCTGGCCTTCGAACTCGCCGACAAGTACCGCAACCCGGTGCTCATCCTCGGCGACGGCATGCTCGGCCAGATGATGGAGCCCGTCGACTTCGACGCCCTCAAACGGCCTGCCGACGTACCGAAGCCGTACACGCTCACCGGCGCCAAGGGCCGTCCGGCGCAGTACATCTACTCGCTGATCTTCGATCCGAAGCTCCAGGAGGAGCACAACTGGAAGTTGCACCGCAAGCTGCAGCTCATCAAGCAGAACGAGGTCCGCTACGAGACCTATCTCACCGACGACGCCGAGATGGTGCTGGTGGCCTACGGCATGGGAGCCCGCATCGCGAAGGGCGCCATCAAACGGCTGCGCGAGGACGGGCTCAAGGTCGGTCTGGTGCGCCCCATCACCCTATGGCCGTTCCCCGAGAAGGTCCTTCAGGACCTGTCGGCCACGTGCAACGACTTCTTCGTGTTCGAGATGAGTGCCGGTCAGATGGTGGAAGACGTCCGGTTGGCCCTGGGAGGAAAAGCGAACGTGCATTTTTATGGGAGACCGGGGGGCGTGATCCCGATGCCGGTGGAGCTCTACCG
>CAIQPS010000084.1 GCA_903873715.1 uncultured Actinomycetes bacterium | reverse complement strand
GAATGGCTTTGAGCGCCAGCCCGATACGGGAGTGGCTCATGTAGTACACGACGGCCGTGGCGAAGATGGCCACCGCGAGCGTGGCGTAGTAGTGCGACCTCAGGTTGAAGGTGACGCCCTCGGGCATGACCTTGATGAGCAACTTGCCTTCGCTACCCCCGGTGATGTGGCCGCCGTTCAGGAAGATGACCGAGATGATCATCCCCATGCCCAGCGTCCCGAAGGAGAAGTAGTCACCCTTGAGGCGGGACAGCAGCGGCGTCCCGACAATGACGGCCAGGATCATGGGCCCGATGGCGCTCAGGATCATGAGCACCGGGTCGAACCAGTAGCCGGTGTGGGTGATGTTCCAGAACCACAGCAGGGCGGTGGTGAAGGCACCCAGGCCGAAGAACGCGTTCTGCCCCAGGCTGATCTGCCCGGTGTAGCCCGCAACCAGGTTCCAGCCCTGGGCCACGATGCCGTAGCAGAACACCGTGAAGAAGAAGATGCCCAGCTGGCCGTTGTGGACGTCGTAGTACATGGGCAGGGTCGCGAAGAACACGACCGCGACGATGGCCGTGATAAGGCCCGCGACCTTGTTCTTGCTCATGCGGACCACCCAGGCGACGATGCCTTCTTTTGCGGCGGCCACGGCGATTGTGTCGTTGGAGCTCATGGTTCTCTCTTCCATTCCCTCAGCCATCAGACTTTCTTCACGACCCCGCGCCTACCGAAGAGGCCCTGGGGTAGGAAGATGAGCACCAGGATGAACACGCCGTAGGAGACGGCCTCGATCCAGCTGATGCTTACGTAGAAAGCGGTGAGGTTCTCGATGATGCC
Organism: uncultured Actinomycetes bacterium; assembly: GCA_903873715.1. Lineage (GTDB taxonomy): Bacteria > Actinomycetota > Thermoleophilia > RBG-16-64-13 > RBG-16-64-13 > CAIQPS01. The sequence goes on along the minus strand of CAIQPS010000084.1, from coordinate 37,418 downwards.
CAGGATGAGACCGCCCGCAAGAGCACCGAACACGTTACCCAGACCGCCCAGAGCAAGGGCGACGAGGGCCTTGATGGCGAAACTGAACCCGAACTGGTAGTCGAACGAGTAGACCGTCGCCATCCCCACACCGGCCACACCGGCGAGGCCGATGCCGATGGCGAAGCTGATGGCGCACACCCAGACGGAGTTGATCCCCTGGAGGGTGGTCGCTTCCATGTCCTCCGAAGCTGCGCGCACCGCGGTCCCCAGCCTCGTCTTCTTGAGGAACATGTATACGACGAAGGCCGATACGAGCGCCAGGACCAGCAGGATGAGCCTCAGGACCGATACCCTCAGACCGCCTCCCACCAGGCTGATGCCCGAATAGGAGATGTCCAAGCCCCGCGGACTGGCCGACCAGACCTTGAGGATCGAGTTCTCGATGAGGTACATGAGACCCACTGCCAGGAGGAGCGACACGTTCTTGTCCTCTAAGGCCGCAGCCTTGCGGAACAGGGCGTAGAAGAGACCTAAGCCCACTAAGAACGCGAACGGCACCACGATCAAGAGACATATATATGGGTCGATATGCGCCTTGACGAAGAGCCAGTAGGTGACGAACGCGAAGAACACGATGACAGTGCCCTGCGCCAGGAAGATGATGCGCATGGTGCCGAAGATGAGGCTGAGGCCGGCGGCCGCGATGCCGTACATCGACCCCAGGAGCAGACCATTGATGACGACCTGGATGAAAGTCATACCAGCTTGCTCCCCCGCTCGCCGACGTACGCCTTGCGGACGTCGGGGTTGGCCAGAAGCTCTTCCCCCGTGCCGCTCATCATGATGTGGCCCGTCTTCATGACGTACGCCTTGTGGCACACGTTGAGGGCCATGTGGATGTTCTGCTCGACCAGGAGCACCGTGGTGCCCTGCTGGTTGAGCGCAACGATGAGTTCGAAGATCCTCCGGGTGAGGATCGGGCTGAGACCCAGGGACGCCTCGTCGATCATGACCACCTTCGGGTGGGCCATGACGGCGCGCCCGATGGCCAGCATCTGCTGCTCGCCACCGCTCAGAAGCCCGGCCTTGCCGTTGGCCCTCTCCTTGAGGACCGGGAACAGCCCGAACACGCGCTCGAGCGATTCCTCGAACGTGGTGCGCGCTTTCGGCAGGTAGGCGCCGAGACGCAGGTTCTCGAGGACTGTCAGCGTCTGGAACAGGCGCCGTCCTTCAGGCACGAGCACGATGCCGCGGTCGACATGGTGCTTGGTGCTCACTGCAGTGATGTCCTCGCCCTCGAAGAGCACCTGCCCAGAGCCGGCCTGCTTGAGCCCGGCTATCGCCTTGAGCAAGGTGGACTTGCCGGCCCCGTTGGAGCCGACCAGTGCGACGATGGTGCCTTCCTCGACCTCGAGGGAGACACCCGTGAGTGCCCGCACGTCCCCGTACGAGACACTCAGATCTTTTACCTCAAGCAACGGGTTCGCCAAGGTACGCCTCTATCACTTTGGGATCACACGCTACATCGTCCGGGCAACCGTCTGCGATCTTCACGCCGTAGTCGATGACACCGACCCGGTCGCAGAAGTCGAGGACGGCGTCGACCCGGTGTTCGATCCAGAGGATCGCGAACTTCCGCTCGTCACGGGTGGCACGGATGACACCCAGAAGATGGTCGATCTCCACGGGCGTCAGGCCGGCCATGGGCTCGTCGAGAAGCACGAGCGAGGGCATGGAGGCCAGAGCCATGGCGATCTCGAGAAGCCGGCGGTCGGACAGCGTCAGCTGACCCGCCTTGAGGTCGCGCTTGCCGCCGAGTTCCACGAGGTCGAGAGCTTCGAGCGCCCGCTGTTTGGGGCTGATCGGATGCCTGCCTCCGTAGACTGCGGCGGTCATGACGTTGTCGAAGACCGACATCTTGAGGAAGGCGCGGACCAACTGATAGGTCCTCGCGATCCCGAGATGACAGATCTTGTGGGGAGCGATCCCGGCGATGTTCTTGCCTTTGAACGTGATGCTCCCGCTGTCGATCGGGTAGATCGACGTGATGAGGTTGAACACGGTCGATTTGCCCGCACCGTTCGGTCCGATGAGTCCCACGATCTCTTCCTCCCGGACCTCGAAATCCAGGTCGGTGATCACGTGGAGACCGCCGAAGTGCTTGTCGACTTTGTTCAGAACGAGAAGAGGGTCACCGGCTGCCATATAGTCTGCCTATCGTCCGCTGGAAGTGCCGAGGAGAAGACGCGCAGAAGCGTACGAGGATGTGTGAGTGGGGAAGTCCCCCAGATGTGAGAGTCGTGCGCCCAAACTAGTTTCCCCCCCGGATGATCGCGCACTGCAAGCCGCTTCCTTGAAAGCGCGGGCAAACCTTATCAGGTTCGCCAAGGTTAGGGAAGATGCCGGAGGCCCTTTCCCCAAAAAGTTTGTTTGCCCAAACACACTTTGCTCTTACCCCTTGCGGACCGCCAGAGCACGCGGATACAATTGTCTCGATACCCGCGGCGGTTCTAGGGGTTTGCCAGGTATCCGCTTCACATAGGCAGGGGGTGCCTACGCAAATGCCGAGGCGCCGCCCGGGGGGAAGAGAGGGGGTCGGTCTATGATATGAAGACACACGCTGGTCTGCGCGATTCCACGTTCTTTGTTTCGGTCCCATCCGGTCTATCCGGTCGTAAAACGAGTTAGGGGGGTAATTGTGACAAGCAAGAAACTGCCGGTAATCATCATCGCATTGGTGGCTATCGCCCTCGTGGCGGTCCTCGCGGCCGCGTGCGGCGGCACCAGCACCACCACCACCGGCGCCACCACGGCGACCACCGCGGCCCCGTCCACGGACACCACCGCGGCTCCGTCGAGCGATACCACCGCCGCCACTACGGCCACCACCGGTGGCACCGCTGAGAAGGGCGACCCGATCACCATCGGCGCCATCAACTCCATGTCCGGCGTGAACGCCCTCACCGGCGCTGAGCACAAATGGGCTCAGGAAAAGGCCGTCAAGGACTGGAACGCCAAGGGCGGCATCAAGCTGGCCGACGGCAAGATGCACGAGATCGTTCTCAAGTACGTGGACGACAAGAGCTCCGACACCGAAGCCGCTGCCGCCATGGAGAAGCTGATCAAGACTGACGGCATCAAAGTCGTCCTCAGCTCCAACACCACCCCGTACAACCAGGCCGCCGCTACCGTGGCCGAACAGTACGGCGCGTACTACCACATCTGCACCAGCTGGGTTGACTTCATCGAGGGCATGAACCTCAAGTGGGCCACCGACCTCTTCGTGCGCTCCAGCAAAGCCGGCGCGGCTGCTACCGGCGCTGTCGAGAACATGGCTGCCCCGGTCAAGAAACTGGCCGTCATGACCGAGAACAACCCGGACGGCGTCGGCTTCGGCGACGGCACCAAAGCCGGTCTTGAAGCTGCTGGCTACCAGGTCGTCTCCTACGAGAAGTTCGTGGAAGGTCAGAAAGACTTCTCCTCGATCATCCTCAAGATGAAACAGTCCGGCGTGGAGGGCATCATCGTCCTCATCTCCCCGGCCGACGGTATTACCTTCGTCAAGCAGCTCAAAGAGCAGAACTGGGCTCCGCAGTTCATGTTCGGTTTCAAAGGCTTCTGGCCTGTCGAGTTCATGAAAGGCCTCGGCGCTGACTCCGACTACATCTGCCACGACGGTTTCTGGTCTGAGAACCTGCCGTTCAAAGGCGCCAAAGAACTCGGTGCCGCCTTCACCGCTGAGCATGACGGCGCTACCTCTGTGAGCGTGGGTCTCTCCTACGCCGACGCCGACATCCTCTTCCGTGCCATCGAAGCCGCCGGCTCCATCGAACCGGCCGCCGTGCGTGACAAAGTCTTCAACGGCAGCTTCCCCGGCACCGTCATGGGTGACGTCAAGTACAACGAAAAAGGTATCGCCGAGATCCCGCTGCTCGGTCTGCAGTGGATCGGTGGCAAACGCGTCATCGTCTCCCCGAAGGAATACGCCGAAGCTCAGACTCAGGTCTTCAAGGCTTGGGACGCTAGGTAGTAACCAGAGGTCTCTGCCGACCCGGCAGCCGGCGACGGCTGAAGGTGTCGACACGATGATCGGATGAGTCACAGACCCCACCCTCCCGGCAACGGGAGGGTGGGGTTCTTTTTTGGCGGCACTCGTCGCCACAGGGAGAAAGGCGCCGGCCTCCGGCGCGCGACACCGGCCCGGTTCAGGCCGCGGCCAGGAGGGCCTTCCAGATGGAACAGTCGGATTACGGGAAGTTCTTCATCACCGAGACGCCCCGGCACCCGGACCATCCCCAGAGCCGGGACAGGGACAGCGACATCCCCTGGTGTGACACGTTCTATGTCTCAGGAGGGGTGAACGGGCAGGTTCCCGGCGCCTACTACCTCGAGACGTGCATGATGCTCCGCACGGGCTCCACCCCCGATCTGCAGGTGCCGCACACCCACGATTTCGGCGAGTACCTGCTGTTCCTCGGCACCGACCCCGACGACCACTTCGACCTGCACGGCGAGGTGGAGCTGTGGGTGGGGGACGAGAAACGCACGATCACCCGGACGACCGCGGTCTTCGTGCCCGCAGGCGTGCCTCACTGCCCGTTGGTGGTGCACCGGGTAGACCGGCCGTTCATGTTCATCACCACCGGGGACGGCACCGACTACACCCGGGAAGAGGACAAGTAGGGGCCGCGGCCCGAACACGGCTCGCGGAACGAAGAAAGGGCGCGCCACGCGGCGCGCCCTTTCCAGGTCTTCCCAGTCCCTCCCCCGCCGGCCTTGTCCGGCACAGCCCTACTCGGCCGGCGCCTCCACCGCGGCGGACCCGGCACAGAGTGCCTGCAGCATCCGGAAGCGCTGATCCACCTGGCCCTGCAGGATCGCCACTTGTTCGGGTTTGAGGTGCTTGAACTTGCCCACGGTCGAAGTGAGCGCCTCCACCGGCTTCACGTCCTTGACCTTCTGGGTGATGCGGAACACGCCGTCCTCGGCTTCCCAGAGCGGGAAGTAGTTGGTCTTGACCGCGTCGCGGCACACCTGGATGGAGGCGTCGGTGGCGATCTTCCAGCCCGGGACGCACGGCGCGAACACGTGCAGGTAGACGAAGCCCCGTTTGGCCGCTTCCTTGGCCTTCACCAGCTTCTTGGCGTAGTCCTCCAGGTGGCTCAGGGTGGCCGTAGCCACGTAGGGGATCTCGTGCATGGCCATCACCATCGGCATGTTCTTCGAGCCGGTGGTCTTGCCTTTGCTGGCCCGGCCGGTGGGCGTGGTGCTCGTCGAGGCGCCGAACGGGGTGGCACTCGACTGCTGGATGCCGGTGTTCATGTAGCCTTCGTTGTCGTAGCAGACGTAGATCATCTTCTCGTTGCGCTCCGCGGCCCCGCTGAGCGTCTGGAAGCCCACGTCCTGGGCGCAGCCGTCGCCGGTGTGGCAGACGACCGTCGCGTCGATGCCGGCCTTCTCGTAATAGCGAGAAAGTCCGGTGGCGCTGGAGGCCACCCCGGTCATGGTGCACGCGTAGTAGGCGTGCTTGTGCCAGGCCATGGTGTTCTGGCCGTGGAGCACCGGGGCCGAGCACGACGGTGTCCCCACGAAGATGATGTCCGGACCGAGCACCCGGGAGATGAACCTCAGGTTGAGCTCAAGGACACAGCCGGAACAGAAGGCGACCCCCGGCGAGAAACCGTCCTCGCTGGTGTAGTAGTCGCAGACCTTGGGTTGTCTCTTGCGTACGTCTGCCATGTCATACCCTCGCTTGCCGCGCGGCGCCGGTCACGGGAGCCACGTCACTTGCTGGTAGGCGCGGCCCTCGGCCGCCGCCTGGATGTCGTCGATCATGCCCGCGATATGGTCCTGGGTGATGTCCATGTTCGCGAGACCGTCGATGAAGCTGAGCATCGGGGCGGAGCCGTCGCCGGCCGTCGCCGCCCGGGTCTCCATGTAGAGCGGGCCGCAGTCCCAGCCGAAGCAGATGCTGCGGTCCAGGACTCCCACGGCCTTCTTGCCGGCGAGCGCCTCGGCGATCCGCTCTTTGGGGAAGGGCCGGTACAGACGCAGTTTCACCAGGCCGACCTTGACCCCCTCGGCCCGCTTGGCATCCACCACGGTGCGGGCGGTGCCCACCGCGCTGCCGCTGGTGACCAGCACGATGTCCGCGTCTTCCGTGCGGTACTCCTCGATCTGGCCACCGTAGCTGCGGCCGAAGGCCGCCGAGAACTCGGCCTCCACTTCTTCGAGTTTGGGTTTGACCCGCTCCATGGCCGCCATGTGCTTCTTGCGCAGCTCCACGTAGCCCATGCCGATGCCGTGGCTCCCGCACCCCAGGTTCGACCCCGGGAGCAGCTGCGGCCGCGGCGGCTGAGCTTTGAGGGGCGCCAGGTAGTCGTCCACCTGGGTGATGCTGGGGATCTCCACCGACTCCGCCAGGAACGACAGGTAGTAGCCGTCGTAGTTGACGATTACCGGCAGCTGGATGTCGTGGTCCTCCGCCAGACGGAAGGCCATGATGGTCATGTCCATGATCTCCTGGGTGTTCTCCACGATGAGCTGCACCCAGCCGGTGTCCCTGACCGAGATCATGTCCTGCTGGCCGGAGCACACGGCGTGGATGCCCGGAGGCTCCCGGTTGACGTTGATCATGACCGCCGGGGCGCGATAGCCCGCGGTGTTGAACATGGCGTCGTACATGTACACCAGACCGTAGGACGACGTGGCGGAGAAGGCCCGCCCCCCGGCCATGCTGGCCCCGCAGATGACGTTCTGCGCGGAGTTCTCGCCCTCCACCGTCACGTACTCGCAATCGAGCACCCCGTCGGCGTGGAACTTGGCCAACTGCTCGATGACCTCGCTCTGCGGGGTTATTGGATACGCGGCCACCACGTCGGGGCGGCAGAGCATGGCCGCCCAGGCGGCCGCCCCGTTCCCGGTGATGACCCTGGTCTGCGGCTGGGCCACTATGCCCGGCACCGGCAGCGCCCCCGCAGGCGCGGTGGCCTTCTCAACTGCACACATCGAAGCCTCCCTCCGGCATCATCTTGATGGCGCCCGTCGGGCACTCCTTCGCGCACACGCCGCAGCCTTTGCAGTACTCCATGTCCGCCGCGTAGTGGATGCCGTCCTCGTCGTCGACGATGCACTGTATCGGGCAGAAGATGTAGCAGAAGCCGCAGGCGTTGCATTCTTCCTTGATGAAGACCGGGCGCTCGGTGCGCCAGTCCCCGGTGTGCAGGCAGAGCAGTTCGCCGCTCGATATCGACCAGGAGGCCTCGGTCTCGAAGATCTCGCCCGCGGGCTTCGCCTGAGCGGACGGGTTGTGGCCGGCCGGGGCTTTGCCGCCGGCGCCATGGGCCGGCCCGCCGCTTCCGCGCTCTACCATGAGATCACCTGCACTTCCTCGTAGCCGCGCTCGGCGTTACGGATGTTCTTCTTGAGAAGGTCGCCGTCCAAGTGGTCGGCCAGACCTTTGAGCACCGACTCCAGCGAGACCCAACCCGTCGCGCGGGCCAGCGAACCGATGAGGCAGGTGTTCGGGATATCGCGGCCTATCTCGCAGAGCGCCACCTGGGTGGCGTTGATGATGGCCGCCCGCTTCACGCTCGGATGCGGGGGCTCCGGGAACTCCTTGGGGCTGTTCAGGATCAGGATGCCGTCGGGCTTGAGGCCGTCGAACAGCGTCTTGATGTTGAGCAGGGTCGGGTCGATCACCACCAGGCAATCGGGGGTGTAGATCTGGGTCTTCTCCCTGATGGGCTCATCGGAGAACCGGGTGAACGCCACCACGGGCATCCCCCGGCGTTCGAAGCCGTACATGGGGAAGCTGGCAACATGCTTGCCCTCCGCGGCGGCGGCCGAGGCGAGCATCCTCGCGGCCAGCACCGCCCCTTGGCCTCCCCGGCCGTGGAATCGTATCTCTTTCGCCGCCACTATCGCTCCTTGTTCTCGAGGGTGCTGCCGGCACAGGCCTGATCGGCCGGCTGCGCGATCACCCCTTCGGCTTCCAACTTCTTGCGGATGTCCTGCTTCAATGCCGTCTTGTCCAGCTTCTGAGCCGCGGTGTACGGCATGGCATCCACGAACTCGATGCGCTCGGGCAGCGCCTGCACCGACGCCTTCTCCTGTTTCAGGAAGGCGATGACCGACTCGAAGGTGAGGGCGCACCCGGCCACCGGCTGGATATAGGCGCAGATCCTCTCCCCCATGAACGGGTCGGGCATCGGGACGACGGCCACGATCGCCACATCGGGATGCTTGTTTATGAAGCCCTCGATCATCGTGGCGCTGATGCTCTCGCCGCCACGGTTGATCATCTCCTTGATGCGGCCGGTGAGCTTGATGAAGCCGTTCTCGTCGATCACGGCCAGGTCACCGGTCTTGAAGAACCCGTCCTTGTCGAACACCAGCGCGTTCTCCTCGAGGTTCTTGTAGTATCCGGCGAAGACGGACGGCCCTTTGAGGAGGAGTTCCCCCTGCTTGCCCACCGGCAGGGTGTTGCCGTCGAAGTCAACCACCTTGTACTCGTCGCGCGGGCAGGTCTTCCGGCCGACCGTGCAGCAGACCGTGTCGATGCTGTCCTCCGCCGTGGTGATGCAGGTCATGCCCTCGGTGGCGCCGTAGCCGTTGTGGAAACGCATGTTCAGACGCTCGAAGACCTCGCGCACCAGTTCGGGGAACGCCGCCCCGCCGGCGCTGTGCATCTTCTTGAGACTGGACAGGTCGTACTTGTCCAGGTCCTCGTACTGCAGCAACCGCTGAGCCAGCGTCGGCACCCAGATGACCGAAGTGATCTTCTCGTCCTGGACGATCCTGCAGATGGTCTGCGCGTCCGTGGAGTCGAGCATGAAGAGCGACCCCATGGTGATGACGCTGCCCAGGAAGCCCTTGGTGAAGGACAGATCGTGCCCGATGGAGCCGACGATGAGGTTGTAGTCCTCGCAGTGCTGGCCCCACGCCTTGGAGCAGTACTCCACGGCGCAGCCGAGGGCGTTGTGGGTGCGAGGCACCATCTTGGGCATGCCGGTGGTCCCGCCGGTGGGGCCCATGTGCGCCACCTGCCGGGCGTCCGGCGCGCGCTCCTTGAGCCTCGCCAGGTTCTCCGGTGTGCGCTCGTTCTCGGCTATAAGCCGGTCCATGCTCACGTAGCCGGGCTTGTCGACCTCGCCCCTGACAGTGATGACGTTACGGATGGCCGGATACACCGCCCGCACGTCTTCCACGATGGGGATGAAGTCGGTCTTGCCGTAGGTCGGCGGCACCACCCAGGCGACCGCCTCGGAGATGGCGGCCATGTGCTCTATCTCGTGCTGGCGGTACCGGTCGATGAGCATCACCGATATGGCGCCGATCTTCTGGATGGCGAAGTAGACGACCACGAACTCGGTCCAGTTGGGCAGCTGGATCATCACCCTGTCCAGGGGTTTGATGCCCAGATCCATGAGCCCGATGGCCATGCGCTCTGCCCGGTCCTGGGCCTCGGCGTACGTCAGCCTGTTCCAGCGGTCGACGAACGCCGTCTTGAACGGGTGGATGGCGGCCGCCCGGTCGAGCAGGTCGCCGAAGTTGAGCCCCGTCCACCAATTCCCGCGCAGGTAATCGGCCGCATCGGCTTCCCGATACGGCGGCGCGCCCGACAACAGCTCGAACATCCGTGCCCCCCGTTCGCTCGTATGGTCCGGCCGGGGGCGGTCATCCGCCCGCCGGCACTTCAATGCCCTCTACTTCAGACCGCGCAACCCGCCTGGACACCCTCACGCGTGGCGTCCGCCATGAGGGCGGGCTCCCGCGCGCTCCCGGCCACCAGCACCTCGGGCACCAGCGCCTTCATCTGCTCCACCAGAGCGTCGTTGGGCGCCCAGTCCTGGGTGTTGATGATGTTCTTGCCCGGCAGCACGAACGACCGTTTGTCGGGCTGCTGCACCTTGAGGCCGTCCGCGGTGACTTCCTGGTACTTGGCGTCCGGCCAGAGCGAGACGTACTTCTGCTTGAACCATGGCCACAGATTGGCCAGGTCGTCGCGGCCCATCTCGTCGCCCAGTTCGGCCGCCGGGCCGTCGTGGGCGATGATGACCTTACGGTGCCGCTTCACCAGGAACTCGCCGAGCTCACAGCCGTGCAACGTCCCGCCCATGATCACCACGCGCCTGCCCACCGGCATCCACAGATGGGTGAGCTTCTGCAGGTGTTCGGGCTTGAAGAACTTGAGGAAGAAGTTGAGCTGCTTGTAGAGCGAGTCGGTGCGGATGACGTTGCTCCGCTCGTAACCCGGCAGGTCCACCGGCGGATGCACGGCCCCGGCGGCCACGATGACCGCGTCCGGCTTCTCCCGGCGCACCAGGTCGGCGGTGACCTCGGTGCCGGTGTGGACGGCCACGCCCGCCTTCTTGAGCTGGCCGGTCTCGTACTTGACGTAGTCCTGGAGCTCGGCGGTCTCGCAGTCCTTCACGATGGCCGACAGGGGGACCAGGCCGCCCATGCGGGGGTCCTTCTCGTAGAGGGAGACCTGATGGCCACGTTCGGCCGCCACCCGCGCCGCTTCCATGCCGGCCGGGCCGCCGCCGATGACGAACACCTTCTTCTTGGTGTCGACCGGCTTCGCCTGGAACTCGGGCAGGATCTCCCGGCCCAGGGTGCCGTTCACCCGGCATTCGAGCTTCTTGTTGCGGTTGCGCATCTCGAAGCAGTGCAGGCAGCCCAGGCAGGGCCGGACCTCGTCCATGCGGCCTTCGCGCACCTTGTTGGGATACTCCGGGTCGGCCAAGAGGTAGCGGGTCATGCCCACGAAGTCGAGCTTGCCCTCGCGCAGGTACTTCTCGCCCCACTGGGCGTCGATGCGGCTGGCGGTCCAGACCGGCACGGTGACCCCCGTCGCCTTGACGGCCGCCGACAGCGGCACGGTGGCCCCGTCGCCGCGGCGGCTCCAGTCGAGGTCCTTGGGCAGGTCGTAGGGGGGCTCGGGGTACATAAGCCGGTCGGGCTGCAGGACGCCGCCCCGGTGCCCGTAGCGCTCGCCGCGCACGTTGAGGCCGTCGGCCACCTCGCAGATCATCTTGGAGATCTGCACGCCCTCTTCCAGGGTGGTCGCCAGCGGATGGTTGTACTCGGCGGCGTTGATGATGGCCGTGACCGCGAAGCCGGGCCCACAGCGGCGCTTGGCCTCGAGGATGACGTTGCGGATGAAGCGGGTGCGGTTCTCGTAGTTCTGGGCGCCGTACTCGTCCTCGCGCTTGTTCCAGATGCGCGACAGGAAGGTGTTGCCCTGGTGCGCCGTGGCGTGGTTGATCTCGCAGGCGTCGAAACCGGAGCGCATGGCGCGGTGGGCGGCGCCGGCCCACATGTCGATCTGGTCTTCCACTTCCTGGTGGGTCATGGCCCGGCAGGGCAGGAAGTCCGGACCGGGCAGTTCTTCCTCGGTCATGGCGGAGGCGCATTTGACGTCACGGATGCTCATGTCCCGGGGCAAAAGGCCGGTGGGGTTCCAGGCACCCGCGTGCTGGAACTGGATGGAGATGGGACATCCCAGCTTGTGCACCCGGTCGGTGAGCCGCTGGAAGCCCGGGATGAGGCGGTCGTCGTCCATGTGGAGCTGGACGCCCGAGTAGCTGCCGTCGGGGGCGTAGTGGACGTGCTGGATGCCCAGCGGGTACTCGGTGCCGCAGGACTCCACCGTGAGGAAGCCCACACCGCCGCGGGCCAGGCGCTCGTAGTAGGCGATCATGCGCTCGCCGACGGTCTGGTCGGGGTCGACGTAGGAGGTGCCGTTGGCCGTCTTGATGATGCGGTTGCGGGTGGTGACCGGGCCGATCTGGCCGGGCTCGAACAGTCTCTCGAACGGATGAGTCATCTGCTTCTCCTGATCCTGCTGCGTTGGAACCGGCTACTCGGCTGCGCCGAGGTTGTCGTCCACGATGCGCGCGGCGGCCGCCATGGCCGCCACCGTCTTCTCGAAGCCGGGCTGCTCGTCCGGCGCGAGATCCCACTCTTGTATCTCGAGCACGCCCGCGCGGCCCAAGCGGACCGGCACCGACACGCTCAGGCCGCTGCGCCCATACTCGCCGTCGAGGACCACCGAGCAGGGGATGACCTCCTTGGTGTCCTGCAGGACGGCCCTGGTCAGGACTGCGAGCCCCACCGCGCTGGTCCAGCCCGCGGTGCGGCCGGACTGCAGTTCCTCGTAGCGCTTGAGGATGGTGGGTATCTCGGCGAGGACCGACTGCTTCTCGGCGTCGGTGAAGGTGAGAGGCGCGCCGTCGATGCGCGCCGAACTGAACAGCGGGACCTGCGTACTCCCGTGCTCGCCGACCACCGTGGCCTGCACCCGGTCGGTCGCGACACCCTTGAGCCGGGCAATGATCTCCCGGAAGCGGGTGGAGTCGTTGCGGGAATAGCCGATCACCTGGTGGCGGTCGAAACCGCCGGTCTTCCAGGTGCAGTAGTTGAGCGGGTCGATGGGATTCGTAGCCGTGATGACGAAGGCGTCCGGACAGTACTTCTTGACCGCCAGGGCCACGTCCCTCACCAGCGGGATGTTCTTGGGCAGCATCTCCATGCGGTCGGCGATGAGCCCCTGCGGGACCCCGGCCGCGTTGATGACGACGTCCGACCCAACCAGGTCCTCGTGGGTCCCCGCGGTGACCTTGACCCCCAGTTCGCACATGGCCGTGCTCATGTCCATGGCGTGTTGCTGCACCACATTGGGCCGCATGTCGATGAGCACGAGCTCGTCGGCGACACCGCTCATGCCGATGTGGAACGCGGCAGGCGCGCCGACCGAACCGGCCGCACCGATGACAGATACCTTCATATCCCCCCCTTACGTGTACCGGCTATTAACCGGTAGAAAGCCCTGCATGTCAAGGACGCCGGCCCGCCTCTGCGGCCCCGGCGCCCCTCATCTGTGCCTCCACGGAGGCCATGGTCATCACGCCGACGACGTCGCCCACGGACGAGCCCCTGGAGAGGTCGCTGGCGGTCTTCTCGAAGCCCAGGAAGAACGGCCCGTAGGCATCCGCCCGGGCGAACCGCTGCACACTCTTATAAGCGATATTGCCGGCGTTGAGGTCGGGGAAGATGAGGACGTTCGCGTGTCCGGCCACGGTCTCTTCGCCCGGCACCTTGCGGGCGGCCACGGCCGGCACGATGGCCGCGTCAAGCTGCAGTTCCCCGTCGATCGTCAATCCGGGCTCCCGCTCCCGGGCGAGGACCACGGCCTCCCGGACCTTCTTGACCGACTCGTCGTAACCGCTGGCCTTGGTGGAGAACGAGAGCAGGGCCACCCGCGGCTCCCACTCGAACAGCCTGCGGACCAACTCCGCAGCCATGACGGCTATGTCGGCCAACTGGGAGGCGTCGGGAGATATGGCCACTCCGCAGTCGGCGAAGACCAGGGTCTCACCTTCGGGGCCCTCGTAGCCGGGGATGCGCATGAGGAACAGGCTGGAGGGCTTGGTGACCCCGGCGCGGAGCGGGATGAAGCCGGCCGCCGCGACTATCACCTCCTGGGTGGTGTGCCGGAGGCCGGCGACCATGGCGCCGGCGCGGTCCGCCGCGACGAGAAGGGCTGCGACGCTCAGCGGGTTCTGCAGCCGCCTGTCGATGCGCTTCTCGCTCATGCCCGGGTAGAGCCGCCGCGCGGTCTCTTTGAGTCCCGCCATGATGGCGGCGTCCGTGTCGTCGATGATGTCGACCCCGGTGAGGTCTATCCCATACGATCCTGCCGCCTCGCGAAGGGCCGGCGGCCGCCCGAGCAGCACAGGCAGCGCGACCCCCTGGTCGAGAGCCGCCCGGGCCGCGCGCAGTATGGTCTCGTCGTCGGATTCGGGCAGCACCACGCGCTGCGGAGCGACGCGGGCACGCGCAGCCAGCACATCCATGAGGTGCGGTCTCTGCACGGCAGACTGGTCCTCGGCGGTGGTCTGTGGACCGCGGGCGGGTGGGCGGCCCTAGACTGCTTCGCCCGGCTGCCCGATCACGACGATCGGGGTACCCACGGGGACTTCGACGTCCTCCTCGAGCAGGATCTTGAGGACGGTGCCCGCCCCTTCGGCCTCCAGCTCATAGGTGATCTTCTCCGTGACGACCTCGGCGATAACCTGGCCGGCCTTGACTTCGTCACCTTCGGCCACGAGCCAGGTGCCGACGGCGCCGGTCTCCATGGTCAGGCCCAGCTTGGGCATCGTCACCGTTTCAGCCATCCACTTCCTCCTAGCGCGGCACGCAGCCCGCGGCGGCGCGCCTCGACCTCATATCCAGCACTTACTCGGCGAACAGCGCCTTGACCGCCGCCGTGATCTTCTCCGCGTTGACGATGAACTCGGCCTCGAGGGCCGGTGAGAACGGCACCGGGGTGTCGGGCCCGGCCACGCGCTTGACGGGCGCCTTGAGCGACCCGAACGCCTGGTCGGCGATGACGGCCGCGATCTCCCCGCCGAAGCCGCCGGTCTGGCAGGCCTCGTGCACGATGACCGCCCGGCCGGTCTTGCGCACCGACGCCAGGATGGCCTCCTTGTCGAGCGGCACCAGGGTCCGCAGGTCGAGCACCTCGGCGCTGATGCCTTCGGCTGCCAGCGCCTCCGCCGAAGCCAGGCACTGCCGCACCATGGCCGAATAGCAGATCAGGGTCACGTCGGCACCTTCGCGCTTGACGTCCGCCTTCCCTATGGGGATGACGTAATCCCCCTCCGGCACCTCGCCCTTGGCGGCGTAGAGCAGCTTGTGCTCCAGGAACACCACCGGGTTGTTGTCGCGGATGGCCGCGATGAGCAGGCCCTTCGCGTCGTACGGCGTGGCCGGGGCGATGGTGATGAGCCCCGGGATGTGGCAGACAAGAGCCTCGAGACTCTGGGAGTGGTGCGCAGCCGCGCCGATGCCGGCTCCCATGGCCGTCCGGACCACGATGGGGCAGTCGACCTGCCCGCCGAACATGTAATGGATCTTGGCGGCCTGGTTGAACAGCTCGTCCCCGGCGATGGGCAGGAAGTCCACGAAGAGGATCTCCACGACAGGGCGAAGCCCCGCGGCCGCAGCGCCTACCGCCGTACCGATGATGGCCGTCTCGGAGATGGGCGTGTCCAGCACCCGGGTGGCGCCGAACTCCTTATAGACAGGGCCGGTCACCCCGAAGCTGCCGCCGAACTTGCCGACGTCCTCTCCCGCGATGTAGATGTCCGGGTCGCGGCGCATCTCCAGGATGAGGGCCTCGGCGACGGCCTGCATGTAGTTGATGGTCCTGGGTTTGATATCCGTCATGACCGGCCTCCCGCGCTCGTGCCTTGGGGATCACCGACGTAGACGTCCATCGTCAGTTCGGACACGTCCGGGAAGGGGCTCTGCCGCCCGTACTCGATGGCGGCGTCCATCTCGGCCTCGACTTCCTCCCCGATGGCCTGGAGCTCGGCCTCGGTGGCCACGCCTTTCGCCACCAGCACCTTGCCGAACGCCGGGATGGGGTCGCGGTCCAACCAGGACTGATGCTCCACCGGGTCGCGGTACTTGGCGCTGTCGCCGATGAAGTGGCCCCAGTGGCGCCAGGTCTTGGCTTCAATGAGGGTGGGGCCGCCGCCCTGGCGCGCCCGCTCCACGGCCTCTGCCGCCGCGGCCCGCACGGCCAGGACGTCGTTGCCGTCCACCACCACGCCGGGGAAACCGTACGCGGCGGCCCGGTCGGCCAGGTCCTTCAGCTTGGTGTGGTCCGACTGCGGGTTGGCCACGCCGTAGTGGTTGTTCTCGAGGATATAGATGGCCGGCAGCTCCCATATGGCCGCCAGGTTCAGCGCCTCGTGGAAGGTGCCGCGGTTGGTGGAGCCGTCACCGAAGAAGGCTACCGAGACCCGCCTGTCACCCCGGTATTTGCAGGCGAAGGCCGCCCCCGTGCCGATGTTGACCGCCGCCCCGACGATGCCGTTGGCTCCGAGCATGCCATGGCCCATGTCGGCGATGTGCATGGAGCCGCCCTTGCCGCGGCAATACCCGTCGACGCGCCCGTAGAGTTCCGCGAACATCCGCTTGGGGTCTCCGCCCCGGGCAAGCAGGTGGCCATGGCCGCGGTGGCTGGTGACGATGTAGTCGTCGGGAGCCAGGACGTCCATCACGCCTGCGGCGATGGCTTCCTCACCGCTGTAGAGATGGAGGAACCCCGGCATACCCCCCTTGAGAAAGGTCTTGTGTGCGTGTTCTTCGAACGAGCGGATACGCACCATGCAGCGGTAGAGCTCTATGAGACCCGCGCTACCGACCTGCTCCCCCACTGATCCCACTTCGGAACCTCCCTTGGGCCCGCGGACGTGGCTTCCGCCCCCGACGGATGCCTGCGCCGCACACTACCATGCTGTTGTGTGTCTGTCCACACTAAGAATCGTGAACACCGTTCTGTAAACCGGTCCGCGTCGCTATAATGCGAGAGTATCTCTCCGCACACAGGCCTAAGGAGCACGCGTGGACGACCGCATGGGGGGCGGTGCCGACCTCCCTATCCCGACTGCGACCGCGAAGCCGCACAAGCGCGAGCGTCTCGGCCGCGAGGAGCGCCGCCGCCAGTTGATCGACGCGGCCGTCCGGCTCATCGGCGACTCCGGCCTCCGGGGCACGACCATGTCGCGCATCTCGGCCGAGTTGGGCCTCTCCGAGATGGCCGCGTACCGGCACTTCACCAGCAAGGAAGAACTGCTGATGGAGGCGAACACCTACGTGATCGAGCGGATCCTCGCGTGGCTGGGATCCTCCTCCAACGCCTGGATCATGGACCGGCTCCGTGAGATCGGTGAGAGCCACCTGGAGATGCTCTCCGCGGACTTGGAGATGTTCACCTCGCCTTACCTGCAGTTCCTCACGATGACCCAGGACGAGGGACCGCTGCACCAGCACGTGATCGCCAACAACCTGCGGATGAAGGACACCATCGAGGCCCTCATACGCGAAGGCATCGCCCAAGGCAGCATCCGCGCGGACGTCGATCCCTTCGTGTTCATGCACGAGTTCGTCAGCTGGTTCCTGGCCGAGGACATCCACTGCCTTGCCGACCTGCGGGACGGGACGTTCTCCCGGACCTCGCACAGCAGGATGCTGGAGCTGATCCTCGCGGATGTGGCCGGGGAACCCGCGCCGGCGGATGCTCAGGCCTCGGAAGGCGAATAGCCGAGGAACGCGGAGAGCCTGTCCGCGGCCTCTCTGACCGCCGAGGCATGTGCCTCCCGCTCATCGGGCCTGAAGCGGCTCTTGGGCGCGACCACCGAGATCGCCGCCACCAGCCTGCCTGACTGGTCGCGTACCGCCGCCCCCACCGCACACACCCCGCGGGAGCGTTCCTCCATGTCGAAGGCCAGGCCGGCGGCTCTGACCGCCTCGAACTCCTCGAGCAGGGCGGTGGGATCCGTGACCGTGTAGGGGGTCGCCTTCTCATTCGGTCGCATGGCTATGCGTTCGCGCTCTTCGCGGGTCTTGAAGGCGGCGAACAGCTTCCCGTTGGTATTGGCGATGTCTCCTATCACGCGTCCGACCGGGATCTCCGACTTGAAGGGCCTCTTGGTGCGTATCTCGTCTACCAGGATGGCCTTGCCGTCGAGTTCCACAGCGAGGTTGACCGTCTCGCCCGTGCTCTTCGCCAAGTCTTCCAGGTAGGGGCGGGCCATCCGCACGAGTTCGGCATAGCTGCCCGACAGATAGGTGAGGGCGACCGCCGACGGCCCCAGATGGTAACGAGCCGTCGGCGGGTCGAGCACGATATAGCCGGCGGCCTCCAGGGTACGGGCGAGGCGGTACGCGGTCGCCTTGGGGACCCCGATGGCCGTCGCCATCTCGACCACGGTCCACTCCCGGTGGTCCACGTCGAACAGGTCGAGCAGCTGCAGCCCTTTTCTGAGGGAGTGGACTACGAGCGGATCGCCTGGGTCGGTCTTCCCACTGGAACTGCCGTCGGCTGCCCTACGCGGCCTTCCTATCGCTCGCGATCCGCTCTCCGCCACGTGTCACCCCCGCATCAAGTCCTGTTGAAAGCACTCAGCGGCTGCACCTTGCCCCCGAGCGGGACGGCAGGCGCAGTCGCGTTACCCACTATCACGAGATCGTACTTCCATTTCGTGCCCGGCACCCATTGGCCTTCTGTGAGCGGGGTCTTCGAGATGTTCGGCATGGGCCCCTTGGAAAAATCGACCGGGCCTACGAGCGTCTCCAGCACGCCTGCCTTGACGGCTCCGATGATCGCGTCTTTGCTCTCTATGTCGGTAGCGGCCTTGAGCGCCGCGGCCACTATCTCGAACACCTGGTAGTGGAGCAGCGCCTGGGTCCACTGCTTGCCGGTCTTCGCCTCGTAGTCGTCGGCCACCTGCTGGCACGTCTGCCCGGTGAGAGACGACTTGAAGGGGTAGGTGGGATGCCACCACGAGCCGTTCGTGATGCCGTAGCCGGTGGAGCCTGTGGCCTCCATCACCGACGGGAACAGGCTGGCCCGCTCGATGGTGGCGATCTTCGGCTCCAGACCCTGCTGGGTCGCCTGCTTCAGGAACGTGATCATGTCGGGCGGCGACATCGTACCGGCGACGATCTCGCACGCCTCCTTCTTGAAGAGGGAGATCGCGGCCGTGTAGTCCTCGGTCCCTTCCTGGTACCGGCCGGGATCGACGATCTGGTACCCCGCCTTGGTCATAAAGGGAGGCCATCCCTGTACCGGATCCGCGGAGGCCAGACCATCCGCGCCGTTCGACCACATCACTCCCACCTTCTTGTTGGTGGGGATCTGGTCCCAGGTGGGGATCGAGTTCATAAGGCCGTCTTCGATGCCCCAGAAGCTCAGATAGGTCCATTTGAAGCCGGTCTTGGGGTCGCCCTTGCGCCCGAAGAACCAGGGCTGCCACGGGCTGTCGGTGCAGACGCACGGCATGCCCGAGGCCTCGCAGACGTCCGAGACCGGGATGGTCGTGTCGGAGGTGGAGGCGGCCATCACCACGTCCACCTTGTCGTTGTTGATCAGATCCCCTGCCACCTGGGCCGCGCGGTTCGAGTCGGACTGGCAGTCCCTCGCGATGATGTTGACGGGATGGAGCTTGCCGTCGCCGCACAGCACCCCGCCTGCGACGGCTTCCTGCCAGCTCTTCACGCAGTAGGCGTCTGCCTCGCCGAACGATGCCAAAGGCCCGGTGACCGGAGTCACGTACCCGACCTTTATCTCGCGCCCCGTCTCCGGGCCGGCGCTCACAGTCGTCGTGGTGGCTTGGGCGGCTGTCGTACTGCTGCTCGGCGCTGCGGCTGTGGTCGTCGTCGCCGGCGCTGCGGTGGTCGTCGTGACCTCCTCAGACCCGCAGGCCGTCACCAGACCGGCAAGGCCGGTCCCGGCGCCCACGGTCAGCCCGGCCACTCCTGCCATCTGAAGGAACCGGCGGCGACTCATGCCCGGCTTCTCGTACATCTCATCCCCCCGCATCTCAACTAGTGATACTACTAACTCATAATACGAGTTAGTAGATTCATTTATCACGAACTGTGCGGGACTGTCAACCAGGTGAGCACCCTCGAAATGAAAGGGACCCCGCTCTCGCGGGGCCCCGAGTCGGACCACGTGTTGTCTGGCCAGCCTACGGCCGGCCGAGCACGATCGTCCCCAGGTTCACGCTCTTATCGAGGTTGATGATGCGCGTCGCCGGCGCGTAGCCCGGCGCCTCTATCGTGACCCCGTATTCCTTGCCGGGGACGAGCTTGTCCACGTAGAAATCACCGTAGTTGCTGGCCACAGCCTCGCCCACCACAGCTCCGCCGGACGTCTCGCTGACGGTCACCCTCGCCCCCTCGGCGCACTCGTCCGTGTCCCCGAACGCCAGGCTGGCGGCGATGAAGGCCTTGTCGAACAGATACAGGTCCTTGTAATACACACGCGGCTTCGCGCCCAACTCCGGCCGCAGCACCTCCAACCCCTCCGCGGCGGCCTTTGCCGCCATCTCGGCGTCGTCGGCGAACACCAGCTTGATGGCCTCGGCCGGGCATACCTGGGAGCAGCGGGTGTCGGTCCAGCCCTCGTCGATGAGGTGGGCGCAGCCGGTGCACTTCTGCGCCACCTGGGCTTCCTCGTTCCAGTAGATGACCTCGTACGGGCAGGTGGCCACGATCTCCGGGTGGCCCTTGGCCTTCACCGGATCGATGATGACCAAGCCGTCTTCGCGCTTGAACACGGTGCCGGCCGGCGACTTGGCGATGCACGGCGCGTCGTCGCAATGCAGGCAGGGCGTCGGCCTGTAGGCCACCTGCACCAGGGGGTACTGCCCCCGCTCGGTGCGCATGATGTTCATCCAGCGGTGGCCGCTCCACGGCTGGGCCACCGAATACGGCGGGAAGTCGTTGCCGGTGAACTCATCCTTGTCGGCCAGGAAGCAGTCATTGCAGTCCATGCAGCGGCTCACGTCGATGACGAGGTTCCATTTCTTGGCCATCAGGCCACCCCCTCTTTCACGGCGCCGTTCTTCCCGGCTCCGCCCGCTGCCGCGCTACCTGCCGCGCCACCCCACTTCTCCACCTCGATGAGGCAGGAGTTGTTCGCCATGGCGGTGGAGGTCGGCGTGATGAACCGCTTGGGTGTCAGGATGTTCACGCACCCGGCTATGTCGGGCGAGTGGCCCGGTTCGCCCAGGGCCTGGTAGTCGCCCGAGGATTCGTACGAATGTACCGTCCCCGGTGGGACGCGCTCAGTCACCTGCGCGTACAGGATCACCGATCCGCGGTCGTTGAACGCGCGCACGAGGTCGCCGTCGGCGATGCCGCGCTCGGCCGCGTCCTTGGCGTTCACCCGCATGATCCAGTAGAAGTGGCCATCGACGAGCACCCGGTTGTCCTTGACCTCGTTCATCCACGAGTCCTTGGCGTCTCCCATGGTGTGGAAGCTGAACTTGGGATGCGGCGAGACCAGTTGCAGCGGATAACGGCCGTAGAGATCGGCGGTGTGGTGGCCCTCCCAGCTCTCGAAGTACTGCGGGCCCATCGCCGGGCGCTCGGGGTCCACCGTGCCGGTGGCTTCCAGGCGCTTCAGGCTGGACGCGACGAACTCGATCTTGCCGCTCATGGTCTGCAGGCCTGCGCCTTTTACCTGGTCCCAGGGGGCCGGGCCCCAGTCGGGCGTGTCCTTGGGACGGTCCTCCGCGAACCAGCGCAACGCGGGCTTGGGCCGGTCCTCCGGCGCCGGGGAAGGCACCACGTAGTAGCCCTTCTCGGCGAACTCGTCCCACGGCATGACCTTGGGCATGTCCGTGGCGTTGTAGTAGTCCTTGACCCAGTCGAGCTCGGTCTTGCCGCCCATGGTGAACGGCCCCCACAGACCCAGCCGGTCCGCCAACCCCTCGAAGATCGCGTAGTCGGACTTCGAATCGCCCAGCGGTTCGATGCATTTCTGCTGGAACACGATGACCCTGTGATTGGCGAACGTATACGAATCCGAGATGTAGCCCGAGCAGTTGGCCCCCTCGCTGATGTCGTAGCGCTCGAAGTTGGTGCAGGCCGGCAGGATGACGTCGGCGAACTTGGTCTCCCCCTCGAACCAGATGGCCTGGTTCACCACGAAGGGCACCTTGCCTTCGCGGTAGGCGGTGACGTACCGGTTGGTCTCGGTCATCGTCCCGAAGAAGGAGCCACCGTAGCGGTAGTACATCTCCACCTGCGGATAGCCTTGCGCCGGATACTCGTACTTCTGGAACTGGCTCTCGATGTGGGAGCCGCAGAAGCCCTTGCCCCGCCATTCGACGGTCTCGTGGCGCATCGCCTCAGGGATGCGCAGGCGCGGGACGGTCTGGCCTTCGGTGGTGTGGTGCGGGTTGGTGATCCCGCCCCCGTTGGGGAACATCCGGTTGACGAAGCGGAAACCGGCGGCCGAGTTGGCCGTGTCGCCGGAGATGCCGCCTTCGGCGTAGCCCGGGAACATGAAGCCGCAGTCGAGCGGGACGCCGCTCGTGGTGCCCCAGATGTTGCTGCCCGGCTTGCCCAGCCCCTGCATGGCGGCCAGGGCCACCATGGTGCGCGCCCACTCGTTCCCGGAGGCCGCCCGGCTGGCTCCGCCCATGCCGCCCGGCCCGCCGGCCGCCAGCATCGTCTTCTTGGAAGCCCATTCGCGGGCCAGCGCCCTGATCTCGCGGGCGGGGATGCCACTCTCCTGCTGCGCCCACTCGGGAGACTTCGGGACGTTGTCCGTCTTGCCCAGGACGTAGTCCTTCCACTCGTCGAAGCCGGTGGACCTGGTGGCGATGTATTCCTTGTCGTAGGTGCCCTCGGTGAGCCACGTGTAGGCGATCGCCAGGCCCATGGCCACGTCGGTGCCCAGGCGCGGCGAGAACCACTTGTCGCCGATGAGCGCCTGGGTGTGGTTGAGATACGGGTCGATGACGATCATCTTGACGCCGAGCTCTTTGAGCCACCGCCTGCGGATGTTGCCCTCGTTGCCGCCGTAGACGCCGGTGCAGCTGGACTCCGGGTCCGCAGACCAGTAGACGATCATCTCGGTGTTCTTGAGGGCGTCCTCCAAGAGCCCGTACTGCTCGGGGATGCCCAGGCGGTGGCTGAAGCCCCACATGTGCATGGCGCCCCAGTGCCAGCCTTCCCAGCTGTCCGGGTTGTGCTCGGCATAGGTGTAGCCGATGAGGTTGAGGAAGCGGAACAGGGTGCTGTGCCGATAGCCCACGTTGCCCCACATGTGGTGGGACCCCGGAGTGGACATCACGCCTGCCGGGCCGACCTCCCGGTGGATGCGGACGATCTCGTCCGCCACCATCTCGAAGGCCTCGTCCCAGCTGATGGGCTCATACCCGGACACGCCGCGGTTCTGGATGTTCCGCGCGCCCTTGGGATCGAAGTCCACCCGCTTGAGCGGGGTGAGGATCCGCTTGGGCGAGTAGATGGTGGAACGGTGAGCCACCGTCCACGGCGAGACTGCCGCCCTGCGCGGCGGCGTGAACGCCCGCCCGCGGGCATCGATGGTCCACGACGGGGCGTCCGAATCGTCGAACGTCATCGGGAGGATGCGCAGGATCTTCCCGTCCTTGACGTCCACGAACACCGGTCCCCCGGTGGTGCCGTTGGTGTACCTCTTCACGTCTCCCATACCGACGTTCCCCCTTGATGTCCCGATGCGGCCGGGTTACTTGCTCTTGTTCCTGCCGAACAGGCGCTTGATGTACTCGCCGCCGTTGGCGCCGCCGTGGGCCCCGTCGGCGTAGCCCGTGCCGGCATAGAAATAGTCCCTGGTCGGGACGTCGTTCAGATCGTCCTCATCGATCTCACAGATGCAGCGCGCGATGGATCCGTCGCCCATGTACCAGCGCATGGGGAAGCAGAAGAACCTGAAGCGCTTGCCGCTCACCTTCGCGAGGTCGCCGCCCAGGTTCTCGACACCCACTATGCCGTTCCCCAGCATCAGCTTGTGGCAAGGCTCCCAGGTGCCCCAGCCGCTGTTCTCTTCAAGGTCGCCGTATTTCGCGTCGTAGGCGGCCTGGCCGTGGAGCTTGATGTACTCGAACTTGTCGAATTCGGCGAAGGCTTCCTTCCCGAAGAGCTGCGTGTATTCCTCGGTGAGGGGCTGGCCTGTGTGGCCGAGCAGGTTGAGGCGCGTGCCGCCGTTGAGGCCCATAGCGGTATGGAGCGGGTGGTCCAGGGCCTGCCCGTCCATGGCCACGCACTTGACCTTGTGCTTCACGAACCAGCGCCCGGCTTCCACACCCGTGCCGCAGGCGTAGTGATAGTAGGCCTTGGAATCGTCGTAATACTTGTGCATGCCGGTGTCGAGCACCAGGACCATGCCGGCCAACTCACCCGGGTCGATGCCGGCTTTCGCGCAGCCGGCCTCCAGGTCGCTCGGGCCGATGAGCCCCCAGGGCTCGACCTCGATCTTGAGGCAGACGGCGTTGCCGGTGTAGGCGTCGATGGGCATCTCGTGGGTGTAGCGGGCACGGCGACCGTCGAATTCGTACTCCATGACGTGGCGCGGCGCATCGCAGTGCGTGCCGGTGTGCTGCGGCACGTTGATCCATTGGGTCAGAACACCACTCTTGGCCATCGTATGAGCGCTCGTGACTTCCGGCTTGTCGAAATAGGGCCAGCGCGGGCACTCAGCGCTGAACGGGTGACTCAGATCGACAAATACCTTGTTGCCCATGGAGGGTCTCCTTGAAAGTGCTGGTTGCGTGGCGTTGGTTACCGATAACTAACCAATGGTACGTAGCCACTATGCGCCGCCCGGCCCGGCCTGTCAATCCCGCTTCCACGGCGGACCGCCGTCCCCTTGACAACCGCTGCACGAGGGAAGATAGTGGACCCAGCTATGTTGGTAGTCGTTAACCAACCAAGGTCCTGAGGGCCCTTAACAAGGAGTCGATGTTGTCTCGCGAGACCGTGATACTGAGCGCGTGCCGTACCCCTGTCGCCCGCTTCCTGGGCGCCCTGTCGGAAGTACCGGCGGTGAGACTCGGGGGGATAGCGATCGCGGAAGCGGTCAAGCGGGCGGGCGTCGAGCCCAGCGAGATCGACGAGGGCATCATCGGCAACGTGCTGCAGGCCGGTCAGGGCCACAACCCCGGCCGCCTGGCGATGCAGGCGGCGGGCCTGCCGGACGAAGTCCCGGCCGTGACTGTCAACAAGCTCTGCGGCTCCAGCATGAAAGCCACCCACATGGCCACCCAGGCCATCCTCTGCGGCGACGCCGAGGTCATGGTGGCGGCCGGCATGGAGAGCATGTCGCTCGCCCCCTACATCCTGGCCAAGGCGCGCAGCGGCTACCGCATGGGCGACGGCCTCCTGGAAGACCACATGCTGCGCGACGCCCTCATCTGCACGGTGAACCAGTACCACATGGGCGTCACCGCGGAGAACGTCGCCGAGAAATACGGCGTCAGCCGCGAAGACCAGGACGCGATGGCTCTGGAGAGCCAGCGCCGCGCGGTGGCCGCCATAGCGGCCGGGCACTTCAAGGACGAGATTGTCCCGGTGACCATCTCCACCAAGAAGGGCGACAAGGTGGTGGACACCGACGAGCATCCTCGCGCCGACACCACCCTCGAAGGCCTGGCCAAGCTGGCTCCCGCCTTCAAGAAGGGCGGCACTGTGACCGCCGGCAACTCCTCCGGCGTAAACGACGCGGCGGCCGCTCTGGTGCTGTCCTCAGGTGAGTTCGCCGCCAGGCGGGGCATCAAGCCGTTGGCCCGCATCGTGGGTTACGCCTCCGCGGCCCTCGACCCCGCGTACATGGGCATGGGCCCCTACTACGCCACCAAGAAGGTGCTCGAGAAGACGGGCATGACCCTCGACCAGATGGACGTCCTGGAACTCAACGAGGCCTTCGCGGCGCAGGCCTTGGCCTGCGCCCGCCTCCTCGACGCCGACTTGGACAAGGCCAACCTGTCCGGCGGGGCCATAGCCCTCGGCCACCCCATCGGCGCCTCCGGCGCCCGCATCATCACCACCCTGCTCCACGGCCTTCTCCGCACCGGCGGCCGCTACGGCCTGGCCACCATGTGCATCGGGGGCGGCCAGGGCGTGGCCACTATCATCGAGGCTTTGTGAAGCCTGCTTCGAACACCTCGGCCGCCTTCGGCGCCCGCGCCGTGGATGCCGGCCGCGTGATGGCCGACGGCCGCCGCCCGGGCGCCGAGCGCCGGGCTCAGATCGTCGACGAGACGCTGCGCCTGGTCGCCGAGCACGGGCTGGCGGGGGCGAGCATGTCCCGCATCGCGGAAGCGGTGGGCATCTCCAACGCAGCGCTCTACCGGCACTTCGACAGCCGCGAGGACATCCTCATCGCGGCGCACGACCTGCTGATGGACCGCATCTTCGCCTGGCTCAATTCATCGCGGGCGCCGAGCGTCATGGACCGCCTGCGCGAGATGGGCGACTCGCACGCCGCCATCTTCTCCAAGGACATCGAGGGGTTCAACGCCCCCATGTTCCAGTTCATATCCTGGATCCCCAAGGATCGCGTGCACGACCACGTGGTCCGGCGCCGGATGGAGATGCTGCGCTGGTACACCGACCTCGTCGAAGAAGGCAAGACCCAGGGCACCATCCGTTCCGACATCGAGACCGACCTCATCGTCGCCGAGCTCTTCGCCTGGATCTGGTGGGAGGACCTGAGCTACCTGGAAGGTCTGGATACGGGAATGACCCTCAAAGGATCCGCCAACATGTTCGCCCGGCTGTTGGACAGGATCTCCCCCGCGACCGGCGGCACCCAGCCGGCGGACGCGGGCGAACGGCCGGGCACCACTGTTTCGAGCGACTGACCACGGAGGTATAGGACATGCCCAAGTCGAGAGTGGCCATCTCCAAAGGGGACGACCCCGACAAGATGGTGGCCGAGGTCTTCGCCCTCCTCGGGGGCGTGGAGAACCTCGTCAGGCCCAAGAGCACCGTCGTCCTCAAGCCGAACGCCGGCCACCCGGCCGCGGCCGAGACCTCGGTGAACACCAGCCCCGAGTTCGTCGCGGCCGTCATCAGAGAGGTCAAGAAGGCCAAGCCCAAGGACATCATAGTCGCGGAGGCCGCGGCCATCGGCTGCGACTCCATGCACGTGCTCGACGTGAGCGGCATCGGAGCGGCGGCCGAGGCTGAAGGGGCCCGGCTCATCGACATCAAGAAGGAAAAGGACCTCATCAACCTTCCCATCCGGGACGCCCGCTCCGACATCAAGAAGGTCAAGCTTCCCCGCTGGCTGCTGGAGGCCGAGCACCTCTTCAACCTGCCCATCTTCAAGAGCCATGCGAGCATGGTCTTCACCTGCGCCCTCAAGAACATGAAGGGCGTGGTGCAGGACCTCACCCACCAGCAGATGCACATGACCGACCTCGCCGCCGCCATGATGGACCTGTGGTCGGTCATGCGCGCCGACCTCTCCATCGCCGACATGATCCGTCCGGCCGAGGGCTTCGGCCCACACACCACCATCCCGGTGGACTTCGGCTGCGTGGTCGCCAGCAAGGACCCCGTGGCCCTGGACGCCACCGCCTGCCGCATGGTGGGCCTCGGCATCGAGAACGTGCAGTACTTCAGCGCGGCCGCCGAGCGGAACCTCGGCAACTTCAAGGAAGAGGACATCGAGGTGGTCGGGCGGACCGTCGAAGAGGTGCACAAGGACCTCTGGTTCCCCTACCTCGCCGGTTGGGAGACCTGGCCGGAGTACACCTTCCACGCCAGCAACGCCTGCTCCAGTTGCGAGTCGCTCGTGGCCTTCACCATGGAGAAGCTCAAGGCCCTGGGCGAGTACGACAAGAACGCCGGCTGCCACGTGGTCGTTGGCTCCAAGCGCGACGACGAGATGCCGCAGGGGGTCGATCCGAACAACGTCATCCTCATCGGCGACTGCGTCAAGCGGTTCAGGGGCAAAGGCGTAGGCCACTGGTCGGCCGGCTGCCCGCCGCTGGAACCGCATCCCCTCTGGGTGTTCATCGACCGCGAGGACCACTTCGAGATGGAGCCCGACTTCCGCGAGCGGATGGCGCGAGACGAGAAGCCTTGGGTCGAGTTCATCGAGAAGATGCGCGCCGACCGGAACGCCGACACCGAGTAGGTGCCGGGCGGGCGGCCCAGGCGCCTCGGTCATACAGCCGCGGCCGGGCCGGGGCGGCCCGCGGCGCCTGGACGGTATTGCATGCCGGTTCGCATAGTAGGATAGTATTAGTACCTGAAAGTGGCGCTCAGCCAAGCGGATCCCCGCACTCGCCTCCACCGAGTGCGGCCCGCTTGGCTAGGCGCCACTACTCTTTCAGCCCTCGAGGGTAGCCGGACACCGGCCGTGAGCGTGGCGAAGTCCGACCCCCGCAGATCCCCCTATACCAACGAACGATGCCGCGACGTAGGTTGGGCGACGTTCGGCGGTACCCGGGAAGGTGTCCTTCTGGCAAAGTTGATAGGCTGGGTCAAGACGGGCCGCGTCGCGCCGGGCGCACTGCACGGAGGAGTCACATGGACCAGAGCGTGGAGCTGGGCAGGCAACTGGGCTTCTGGGCGATCATCCCCTTCGCCCTCATGCTCCTGTGTGTGGCCGTCTTGCCGCTCGTCGCAGGGCGCTGGTTCGACAAGAACCGTAACAAGGCGATCGTGGCCGCGGTCCTCGGTGTCCCCACGCTCGTCTACCTGTTCGCGGACTTCGGCAGGCTGGGGTTCGATCGCGCGGTGTCCACCGGGCACGAGTATGTCTCGTTCATAGCCCTGTTGTTCACGCTGTTCGCGATCTCCGGCGGCATCTACCTGACCGGCAACCTGGTGGCCACGCCCAAGCACAACCTCGGGTTCTTGGCTGCGGGCGCCATCCTCGCCAGCCTCATCGGCACGATGGGGGCGTCGATGGTGCTCATCCGGCCGGTGCTGCGCGCCAACTCCGAGAGGACCCGCGTGAAGCACACCATCATCTTCTTCATCTTCGCGGTGAGCAACGGAGGGGGTCTGCTCACTCCGCTCGGAGACCCCCCGCTCTTCCTGGGTTTCCTCCGCGGGGTACCGTTCGCGTGGACTCTGCGCCTGTGGCCCCAGTGGCTCCTCGTCGTAGGACTCATCCTGATCGTGTACGCGGCCATCGAGTTCTTCTACTACCGGAAGGAGCCGGCCGCGGCGAAGCGGATGGACCAGGCGGACTACGTTCCCATGCGCCTCAAGGGCGGTTTGAACATCGCACTGCTGGCGCTGGTCATCGTCACGACCATCTTCTCCAGCCCGCTCGAACGCGCCGGCGAAGCCATCCACTTCCCGTTCGTCCGTGAAGTGATCTACGTCGCCCTGGCGGTGATTTCGGTGACTCTGGCGCCCCGGGGACCGCGGGCGGCCAACAACTTCCACTGGGCGCCTATCATCGAGGTGGGAGTCCTGTTCGCCGGGATCTTCGCCACCATGATCCCCGCCCTGGCGCTACTCGAGGCCAAGGGTGCGTCCATCGGAGTCACGCAGCCCTGGCACTATTTCTGGGCGAGTGGGGCCCTTTCGTCGTTCCTCGACAACGCTCCCACCTACCTGGTGTTCACGTCGCTCGCCCAAGGGCAGATGGGCATCGCCACCGTCGGCGGGCTCACAGCCACCCAGTTGGTGGGCGGTCTCGCTCCCGCCACCCTCTTGGCCGCCGTGTCCTGTGGGGCGGTGATGATGGGAGCCGTCACCTACGTGGGCAACGCCCCGAACTTCGCGGTGAAGGCCATCGCCGAGCACTCCGGCCTCAAGATGCCGTCGTTCTTCGGCTACATGGGCTGGTCGTTGGCGGTGCTGATGCCTACGTTCCTGATCGTGACCGCGATCTTCTTCCTCTGACGATCTCCGCCGCGACGGTCAAGAGCAGCGCTCCCACGATCAGCAGCATCCCTGCTCCCTCGAACCCGCCCGGCCGCTCGCCCAGCGCTATCCACGAAGCCGTGATGCCGATCACCGGGGTCAGCAGGATACCCAGCCCGGCGGTACCCGCCGGAAGCGAATGCAGGATGTAGAGCCACAGGATCCACGCCAGGCAGTTGCCGAAAAGCACCGTGAACGCCAACCCGTAGATGAACGTCCCCGACCACACGGGCGGCTTCCACACCGCGGCCCCCACGATCACAAGAGGCAGCGAGCCCAGGAAGAGCTGCCAGGCCGTGAGCGAAAGCAGGTCCACCTCGTGCCGCCTGCGCAGCAACTTGGCCACCACCGCGCTGAGCGCCCAGCAGATCGCCCCACCGATGGCCATGAACGGGCTCCAGCCCCCGGTCATCTTCCAGGGCGACAGCACCAGTATGAGTCCCGCCAGCGCGACGGCCACCGCCACCCACTGGAAGCCCTTGAGCCGCTCGCCCAGGAACACCCAGGCCATGAGCAACAGCCAGAACGGCATGGTGTAGGTGAGCACGGCCGTCTTGCCTGCGCCTTCACCCTGCAGCGCCCAGGTCATCAACCCGAGGAAGCCCGCCGTCTGCAGCACGCCCAGCAGGAAGGTCGACCAGAAGGCCTTGGGGCGCACAGGCCGGCGGAGCACCGGGAGCAGGCTGATGAGGAGCACGCCGCCCATGAAGGTGCGCATCCCCGCGTAGACGAACGGGTCGGCGTAGTCGAGCACCGACTTCATGAGCGGCCAGGTGTACCCCCAGATGAGGGCGAGCAGGATGAGCGCACCCGAGGCGAGCCACCAACGCCGCCGGACATGCGGGACGGAAGCCTCCGGGACAGGCGGCATGGAGACCTCTTCCGGACCGGCCGGCGCTGTGCCGGGCTGCGCCGCCCCAGCCCCCTCCTCTAGTACGGGATCCAGCACTCGATCAGCTCCTGCGGGAACAGGGACAGCAGTTCGTAGCCGGTCTCGGTCACGAGCACCATGTCCTCGATGCGCACGCCGTGGCGGCCGCCCTTCTTGCCCGTGTAGGTCTCGAAGGCCATCACCATGCCTGCTTTCAGCGTATGCGGCGGGATGCCCACGGCCCGGTGGGTGTAGAAGATCATCGGGCGGTCGTGCAGCGTGAGGCCGATGCCGTGGCCGCAGGCGTACGGGTTGACGTCGCCCCAGGTCTCGTAGCCCCAGTACGACGGCGAATCGGGCCACTGGGCCAGGACGTCGTGGTCCGTGGCGCCGTCTTTGACCACGCTCAGACCCTTGAGCAGCATCTCCTTGGCCTCGACGAACAGCTCGTGCTGCTCCTGGGTGGCCTTGCCGCAGCAGAAGGTGCGGTAGATGCAGGTCTTGTAGCCCTGGTAGGAGGCGCCGTCCACGTCGACGTACACCAGGTCGCCGGGGCGGATCATGCGGTCGGTGAAGGTCCAGCCGTAGGGGTTGGTGTTCTCGCCGCTCATGCACACCAGGTCCTCGGTGTGGTCGGCGCCCTCCTCGTAGAGGGCCTTGATGCCGGCCGCCACCAGGTCGCACTCCCGGACTCCGGGGCGGATGGCGTCCGCGACCGCCGCGTGGGCCTTCTCGGAGTTGGCGCAGGCGATCTTGATGAGCTCGATCTCGTCGACGGTCTTGATCATGCGGGCGTAGTCCATGACCGGGCGGCCGTGGACGGTCTTGATGCCCTTGCGGCCGAAGGCCTCGAAGAACAGGCCCTGCAGCGTGGTGCCGTCGATGGCCAGGGTCTCCTTCTCCACCCCGTAGTCGGCCATGAGCTTGGCGATGCCGTTCACCCAGGCCTCGATGAGCCGGTCGCCGGAGTCGCGGGCGGACAGACGGGGCATGCCGTACGACGGTTGGACGCCGGCCAGCCAGGGCATGCGCCGGGCCGTCTCGGAGGGGGTGCCGCCGCCGATGAGGTGCGGCTCGCCGTTGCGGGCGATGAAGACCGCCTGCATCTCCGAGGCTCTCATCGGCGTGGTGACGTAGTACGAGGCGATGTAACGGATGTTGTCGGGATCCCAGGTGATGATGGCGCCTATGCCTTCCGCCTCCATCTGCGCCTTGACCCGCTCCACGCGCTCCTTCCGTAGCCGGGGGTAGTCCACCCGCTGCTCGAAATCGACGGCGTACTTGCCGAAAGCCATGGTCGCTCCTTACCTGGGTCCGTAGTTCCGTTTCTAGTGGTGTTGCCGCTCCAGCCGAGCCAACCAGGAGAGGATGGCGCCCGCCAGGGCAAGACAGGCCCCGACGATCATGGCGGTCCGGAAACCGTCCGCGAAGGCCTGCACGTGCACGGCGTCGCCCTTCTCACCGAAGAAGATGACCCGCGCACCCGTCGCCCCGAGCCGCCACGCCGCGATCGATCCGAGCACGGCGATAGACAGCCCCTGGCCGGCGAACCGCATGGTGGCGAGGAAGCCCGAAGCCAGGTTGAGTTGCGACCTGTCCACGGACCCCATGACGGCGGAGATGTTGGGCGCGCTGAAGATGGCCATCCCGATCCCGATGGTACCCAGGGCCGGGAGTACGCGCCCGAGCGAATCCCCGATGAACGCGAGTTGCGCCATGCCGGCCGCCACCAGCACCATCCCGGCGGTCGCGAGCACCCTGGACCCCACCTTGTCCGACAGCCTGCCCGTCAGCGGCGAGAGCACGGCCATGATGACGGGTTGGATCAGCAGGAGGAGGCCGGTCTGCTGGGGAGAATAGCCGTCGACGACCTCGAGATAGACGGCCACCAGCGTGGCCACGGCGAAGACGGCCAGATAGTTGAGCAGGGCGGCGGAGTTACCTGCCGCGAAGGCCCGGTTCTTGGTGACCAGCCCAAGCGGCACCACCGGCTGCTCCACTTTACGCTCCACGAGCACGAAGGCGGCCAGGAACACGACGGTGAGCGCCAGCGGTACGAGCGTGCGGGCGCTCGCCCATCCCCACAGCGGTGAGAACGTGAGCGGGACGAACAGGGCGACCAGGACGGCGCCCAGGAGCGCGGCCCCCGCCCAGTCGATGTGCGCAGGCGACTTCGGCACGCCCCTGCGGTCGCGGCCCTCGGCCCGGAGCAGCGTCCAGCCGGCCAGTATGGTGATCACCGCGATGGGCACGTTGATGAAGAAGATCCAGCGCCAACTGCCCGCGCTGACGTTCGAGATGACACCGCCGACGACCGGCCCGAGCGTGAGGCCCAGATAGACGCCGCTCACGTTGAGACCCAGAGCCTTCCCCCGCTCCGCAGGCGGGAAGGCCGCGGTGATGATCCCGCTGGCCGTGGAGAACATGAACGATCCTCCCAGGCCCTGGATGCATCGCCCGACGCTCATCATCCCGGGGCTCGTCGCCAGCCCGGCGACCACCGAGCCGACTGCGAAGATCGCGGCGCCGGTGAGGTTGAATGCCACGGGGCGCCTGGTGTCCGCCAACCGCCCGATGGGGATCAGCAGGATGCTGGCCACCAGAAGATAAGCCGCTTGGGCCCAGAGAGCCTCAGAATAGGTGAGAGCGAGCGCCTTCCCCATCTTGGGGAGCGCCACGGCGACGATGGTGGCGTCGAACGGGGTCATGAACGACCCGATGGACATGATCGCGAGCGCGTACCAGCGGCGGCGCTGCAGTTCGGTCATGGGGGTTACCGCATGCCCCGCGCCGGGCCCTCCCGGCAGGGACGCCGCACTCATGCGCCGGCCTTGCCCGCGTCCAGCCCGTCGATGAGTCCCAGGATCTCCTCGTTGCTCGGGATGTCGCTCATGTCGTGCCCGTAATGGACGAACCGGGCGATGCCTGAACCGTCGACCAGCACCTGAGCCGGCATGCGGCCGAACTTGAAGAGTTTGATCTCCTGGCCGTACAGCTTGAGCACTCGGTGCTCGGGGTCGGGCAGGCCCACGAAGGGCAGATCGTTCTCCTCCCAGTACCGGGCGAAGGCCTTGGCGTCCTCAGGCCCGATCACGACGACCGAGACGCCACGAGAGACGAACTTCTCGTAGTCCTGGCGCAACTGCGCCATGTGCCGGCGGCAGAAGGGTCACATGAACCCCCGGTTGAACACGAGCAGGACGGTGCTCGCACCCCGCAGATCGGCGAGATGGAAGTCACCACCGCGGAAGTCCGCGAGTTGAAAATCCGGAGCGGGTACGTCGAGAGCGACTCGGGCCATTCTGTCTCCTCCTTCCCGCCATTATGCAGGAAGAAGGGGCCGCACCGCCAGCGGGATGACTCCGCCGCCCACCGCCGGAGGGGCGCAAGACAGAACCGGAGGAACGGGGGGATACGGTAGGCGGCTCCGCCGGCCGGGAAGAGGAGCGGAGCCGCCCCGCCTTGGAGGGCTGTATCAGCCCGAAGGCGCGTCACTGGGCGGTCTCGCCCGCTATCCCACCGATGCAGTAGTAGCCCTCCTGGAGCGCGTAGGCCCTGAAGTTCTCACAATCGCCGCACACACAGCCGCGCCGCCGGATGGGCAGGTCGCTCTTGCCTTTGGCGCAGTAGAAGCCCCCCTCGCCGGGGTACGACGGGCATCCACCGCAGATGCAGCGGCCCATGTTCTCCCGGGTGTCTGGTACCTTTTGCACGGACGCCTCCTTGCGGCAGGGGACGAACGATCCGAGACCACGGTTTGCTCGTTCATTCCCACACGGTCCGATCTCTAAACGGGCGCGAGAGGGCCGCTCGGGCGCGACGCTCCGCGATAGATAGGCATGAGCCGGTCCCGCGGCGCGGACGATTATGCAAGGGAGAAACTGGGCACGTCACGTGAACAGCCCGGAGAGAAGGCGACTGATATGGCTGCTGAGGACACAGATCAGACCCAGAAAGCCGCGACGCCTCGAGGCGACTCCGCGCAAGGGCCTCGCCGGACACCGCCGGGACAGGGCGGGACGAGGCCGGGCTCTCGCCCAGGTGGCTCCGGGCAGGGGCCGCGGCCGGGTGGCCAAGGGCCCGGCGGATCGGGGCAGAGGGGGCCCAACCAGCCGCAAGGCCAGCCGGCCCCCACCCCCAACCGGGGAAGGCAGATGTGGCACGGGGTCGCGTACATCATCGTGGCCCTCATCGCCCTCTACCTGTTCCAGCACTATCTGCTGAGCGGCGGGGCCAACACCGCGCTGACCTACAACCAGTTCAAGGTCGACGTCGCGGCCAAGAAGATCAAGACCGCCGAGATCGGCAGCAGCCGCATCACCGGCACCATGACCAACCCGGACACCGCCAAGGGCGGGACCGTCGGCTACTACACCTACTACCAGACCGGCGAAGACCCCGACCTGGTCAAAGACCTGCAGGCGGCGAACGTCGACTACAGTTTCACCGCGCCCTCAAGCGCCATCGGGAGCATCCTCCTCAGCCTGCTGCCGTTCCTCATCATCGGCGTCATCTGGTACTTCCTCTACAGGAGGATGGCCGCCGGAGCAGGCGGAGCGGGCGGCGGGATCTTCGGCGTCGGCAGGAGCCGGGCCAAGAAGGTGACCGCGGAACAGGTAGGCGTCACCTTCGCCGATGTGGGCGGGGCGGACGAGGCCATCGCCGAGCTCCAGGAGATCATCCAGTTCCTCAAGACGCCCGAGCAGTTCGCCACGCTCGGAGGGCGCATCCCCAAAGGCGTGCTCCTCATAGGCCCTCCCGGCACCGGCAAGACCCTACTGGCCAAAGCCACCGCCGGCGAAGCCGGGGTGCCCTTCTTCGAGAGCAGCGGTTCCGAGTTCGTCGAGATGTTCGTGGGCGTCGGGGCGGCGCGGGTGCGCGACCTGTTCGAGCAGGCGCGGGCGGCCGCGCCGGCCATCGTGTTCATCGACGAGGTCGACGCCATAGGGCAGTCGCGCGGCGCGGGCTTCACCGTGGGTGGCGGCAACGACGAGCGCGAACAGACGCTCAACCAGTTGCTGGCCGAGATCGACGGATTCTCCACCGACGTCCACCGGCCGGTCATAATCATGGCGGCCACCAACCGGCCGGAAGTGCTCGACAAGGCCCTGCTGCGCGCCGGGAGGTTCGACCGGCAGGTGGAGGTGGGCAACCCGGACCTCATCGGCAGGGTGCAGATCCTCAAGATCCACAGCCGCGGCATCAAGCTGGCCCACGACTTCGACGTGGAGCGAGCAGCACGCATCACTCCAGGCTTCAGCGGCGCCGACCTGGCCAACGCCATGAACGAGGCTGCCCTGCTCGCCGCCCGCCGGAACGCGCAGGCGGTCCACATCACCGATTTCGAGATCGCTATGGAACGGGTGATAGCCGGCCTGGAGAAGAAGACCCGGGTGATGAACGAGCGGGAGCGCAAGACGGTCGCCTATCACGAATCGGGACACGCCCTGGTGGCCGCCCTGCTGCCCAACGCGGACCCCGTGGCCAAGATCAGCATCATCCCCCGGGCCCGCGGAGCGCTCGGCTACACCCTGCAGATGCCCACCGAGGACCGATACATCCTCACCGAAGCCGAACTCAAGGACCGCATCGCCGTCATGCTGGGCGGCCGGGCGGCCGAACTGGCCGTCTTCGACTCGCTCAGCACCGGCGCCAGCGACGACATCCAGAAGGCCACGGAGCTGGTCCGGCGGATGATCACCGAGTTCGGCATGAGCGAGAGATTGGGCTCCGTCCGCTATGCCGGCCAGCAGATGATGTACCTGGGCAACCCGGTGATGGACAACAGCCAGCTCAGTCCGCAGACCGAGGAGATCATCGACAGCGAGGTCCGGCGGCTGGTGACCGACCAACTCGAGCGGGCCCAGTCGCTGCTCCGCGAGCACCGCGCCGCGCTCGAACATCTGGCTCAGAAGCTGCTCGCATCGGAGACGGTGGACGGTTCCGCCGCCGACGAAGCGCTCGCGTCGGAAGCGGTACCAGTAGCTGAGGACGGCTCGCCGCCGGCTGCGGCCTCCGAATCGGCCTCGCTCGGCGAACGCTGAGAACCGGAGCAGGCGGACACCCGCGGGCGCGGCCTTCCGGCTGCCGGCAGGCTCAGACGGCCCTCTTGGCCTCCACCGCATCCGTGAGCCGTTGCCAGGCCTCGACGAACGCTTTGGCCCCGTCGACCTGCAGCGTCTCGGCCAGGGTCTTCACATCGACGCCGGCGCGGCCGAACGCCTGGACCACCGCCGCCGCATCCGCAGCGTCCGGGGACAGCAGCGCGCCCACTTTGCCGTGGTCGTCGAACGCCAGGAGTGTGTCCTCCGGGACGGTGTCGACGGTGTTGGGAGCTATCAGGCCCTCGACGTAGAGGACGTCGGACGCGCCGGGGTCCTTGGTGCCGGTGCTCGCGAAGAGGAGTCTCTGCGGCCGGGCGCCCAGGTTCTCGAGGCGCTGCCAGCGGTCGGTCTCCTTGAGCCCACGGTAGGCCGCGTAGCACAGGCCGCCGATGGCGACGCCCAACCGGTTGCGCAGGTCACCGGGCACCTGGTCCGCAGTGGCCTTGTCCCAGCGGCTCAGGAACACCGAAGCGACCGACCTCACGTCGGGGTCGAGCCCGGCTTCCACCCGGCGCTCGAGACCGCGGATGTACGCCTCGGCAGAAGCGACGTACTGTTCCGCCGAGAACAAGAGGGTGACGTTGACCGGCACCCCGCGGAACGTGGCCTCCTCGATGGCGGGCACGCCGGCCGCGGTTCCCGGGATCTTGACGAAGACGTTCGGTCGCGGGGCCTTCTCGAAGAGCCATTCGGCCTGGGCGACCGTCCCCGCAGTGTCGTCGGCGAGACCGGGCGCCACCTCGACGGAGACCCAGCCGTCGACGCCCGCAGTGCGGCGGTGCACCGAAGCCAGGATGTCGGCGGCGGCGGTGAGATCGTGGAGGATCACCTCGAAGAGCAGTTCGTCCCCGGACTTCCCTTCGGCCATGAGCGACTCGATCTCGGCGTCGTAGGCGGAGCCCTTGGTGATGGCCTTCTCGAAGATGGAAGGGTTGGAGGTGAGGCCGGTGACCGACAACTCCTCGACGTAGCGGGCGAGTGTGCCTGTCGTCAGCAGGTCGCGCGTGATGTTGTCCAGCCAGATGCTCTGCCCCACTCGGGCCAGCGCTTTCGTCGCACCGCTCATGACGTCTCCCCCGCTTCAGCTGGGCCGGCGGCGCAACGCCGCCCGCGGCCAGGCTTTTCAGACCAGCCGTAATGTTACCGCCGCCCGGGCACGGCAAACGCCCGGGCGCCGGCGGCGCACGCGCCCCGCGCCGCCCCGACCG
>CAIQPS010000083.1 GCA_903873715.1 uncultured Actinomycetes bacterium | reverse complement strand
CTCCCACGAAAGAGCCCCCGCCCGGAAGACCGGACGGGGGCTCGCTGCACACCCGCTATGTGGGATGGGCCCTCTTGAGTCCTAGTACGTCTCGAACTGCTCTCTCGCGACCCAGTAGAACCCGACCGTGTTCAGCTTGCGGTCGTACAGATAGATCGTCACGCCGAGCAGGGTGGCGTTCTCCTCGGTGGTGACGACAACCAAGGTGCGCGAGACCTTGTGGGCGGACGACTGCGCGCGGTAGAAGTCAAACCTGGTGCCCCAGGTGTCAAAATACGTACCGTCCCATGCCTTCCAGCTCATGCACACGGCCCAGTGGAGCGGCTTCCCTGTGAAGGTGAACTCGACATCAAAGTGATAGCCGTTTTCCATCAGCGAGCTCGGGCCCCACACCGTGGCCGACTGGATCGTCGGGGGAGCGCCTCCCGCGAACGCGGTCCCGCTGAGAGCCAGCACCAGGATAGCCGCGACCACCAGGACCAAAACGATCGTCGTCGTCTTCTTCACTGTTCCTCCTATTTTCGTGGCAGACATACGTCTTGTGATGGTACGAAAATCTCGCGCGGCCGCTGTTGGGCGAACGCAAGGTGAGTGTAAATTCTGTGCACTTTGACGGCCCGGTTGGACCAAGGTCCATACGCATGTGCGGGCCCGGACGCTGGACTGGGCCCGACCTTGCGCGTAGCGTTTCCTTTTGGCCCGATCCGCTCGCTCACACGGCCACCCGTCTGTCGGGCGCTTGCCCAGAGTGGTCAGAAAGGCTCGTCACGATGTCAGGCACTTGCAGTGAGATCAGCAGGCGACTGCGCCTCGGCGCTCTTTTCGCCATCCTCCTCGGCATGCTTCTGTTCCCCGGTGCGGCCCATGCCGGCAGCGGCACCGTCTGGTACGTGAACGCCGGTGCGCGGCCCGGCGGCAGCGGCCACAGCTGGGCGGGCGCCTTCACCGGTCTGCAGGACGCCCTCGCCCGCGCCCACGCGGGCGACCAGATATGGGTGGCGGCCGGCATCTACAAGCCCACCGCTGACGGCGACCGCTCGGCCACGTTCCTTCTGGTGAGCGGCGTCGCGGTCTACGGCGGCTTCCCGGCGGGCGGATCACCGGGCATGCCGGCCCGCGAGCGTAGGAAACACGCCACCATCCTCAGCGGGGAGATCGGTGCGCCCGGCGTCGCGGACAACAGCTACCACGTGGTCACGGGCGTCACCGGGGCGACACTCGACGGCTTCACCGTCACAAGCGGCAACGCCGACGGCTCCGCGCCGCAGGATTCCGGCGGCGGCCTCTACAACACCGGGGCTTCCCCGGCGGTGAGTAACTGCGTGTTCAGCGGCAACACGGCCAAGTTCGGGGCGGGGCTCGACAACCTCCACGGTTCGTCCCCCACCATTTCCGGCTGCGTGTTCAGCGGCAACACCGCAACGATCGTGGGTGGAGGCCTCGGCGACTACGACCAGTCGTCCCCCACCATCGTCGACTGCGTGTTCTGGAACAACACCGCGCCGACCGGCGCAGCCATCGACGACTACAAGGACTGCTCGCCGGTCCTCGTCGCGTGCACCTTCAGCGGCAACACGGCGGACGAGGGCGCGGCCATCTACGACTACGACGGGTGCTTCCCAACGCTCACCGACTGCATCCTGTGGGGCGACACTGGCGACGCCGAGTTCCACGAGGACGGCGGCAGCATGGCCACCGTGACCTACTCGCTGGTGCAGGGCGGCTTCGCCGGCACAGGCAACCTGAGCGCCGACCCACGGTTCGTCAACGCCGCCACCGGCAACCTGCACCTCTTGGCCGGCTCACCGGCCATCGATACCGGCACGAGCACCGGCGCACCCGCCGTCGACCTGGACGGGGTGCGGCGCCCGCAAGGGGCCGGCTTCGACATGGGCGCTTACGAGAAACGCGGCACCCCTGGGAGGGACCGATGAACCGTCTGCGCGTGACGAAGAGACTGCTTGCCACGTTGGCCGTACTGCTGTTGGTGCTGTCCCTCCCACTGCTGGTGGGAGCCTGCGGCGCCTCTGCGGATGACCAGACGACCACCACGGCGGCCTCCGCACAGCCCTCGACGACGGCCGCCGCCGGTATGGGCCTCACCAAGGCTGACATCACAGCCTTCGTGAACAAGGCCAAGGCGTACGTCGACGCCAACGGTAAGGTCGCCGCCCTCAAGGAGTTCATGAACACTTCCGGGGACTTCTATCCCAACGGCGGCGAACTGTACATCTTCGCCTACGACCTCGGCACCCAGGGGATCAATCTCTGCCTGCCGCCCTCGCCCGCCAAGGTGGGCACCTCGCTCTGGGACCTCAAGGACGACACGGGCAACTACTTCATCCGAGCCTTCTACGACATCGCGAAGACCAAAGGCTCCGGATGGATCACCTATCGCTATCCCAACCCGGCCGAGAACAACGCGGTCCAGGACAAGACCAGTTACATCCTCAAGATCGACGACACCTGGTTCCTGGGGGCCGGAGCGTACGGTGTGACCAGCTAGGGCGTCAGTCCACGTCGAGCCGGCGGATGTAGTCGAGCAGTTCCGTGGTGGGGTCCTCCACGGTGACGATGGAGTCGTAGTCTATCTGCACGCCCTCCATCCGCTGCATGATCAGGGCGTCACCCCACTTCGTCCCCGGCATGACCCCTGTGAAGAAGAAGCGGCGCTCCTCCAGCTTGGCCACCGTCCAGGGCAGCCCCGGGTCGCTCAGATCGAGGAAGAGCTCGATCACCCGCATCTCCTCCCGGCGCGCCTGGCGCACCGCGTCCAGTATCTGGTCGACCACATCGGCGCCGCAGCGCCGCAGGACGAGCCCCGCCATGGAGAGAGCGGAGCTCATGTCCACCTCGAGCCTGGTAGCCCCGGAGGGGCGCCGCCTGCCTGCAGGCGCCAGGACGGCCGGGCGGTCGAGACGGCGGTAGATGCTCTCGATCATGTCGCGGTGCCGCTCGGGCGGGCAGATGGGGACACTCGCGGGCCTGCGTAGCTGCTTGAAGCCGATGACCTCGCTCACCCGCTGGTCCCGGTCTTCGGAGATGCCCTTGAAGGTCCAGCTCTTGGGGGTGTCGCCGAGGAGGAAGCCGCAGGGGATGAAACCCGACTTCCGGGCGACCTTCTGAGTGAACGGGTGCACGCACACGGAGCTGATGATGGCGCTGTCGTACCCGGACTCGAGACAGGCGGCGTTCAGGAACCCCACCAGTTTGGAGGCCGCTCCCAGGCCCCTGAACTTCCTCTTGGTGGCGACCATGCCCAGTTCGGGGGCGTTGTCGCCGTGCATCACCAGGGCCGCGTGACCGGCCACCTCTCCATCGGCGGTCAATGCGACTGCCGAGCGGATGGTGCCTCTTTGGTTGAGGGCGATCAGGCGCTCGGGATAGTACGCGTTCTCGTTGATGTAGCTGTAGCCGTAGGAGTCGTAGACGCAGCGCGCCACCTCGACCGCTTCCTCCGGCCGCATCCAGCGCAAGACGACTTCCGGCCGGGCCGTGGCGCCCGCTGCCGGCGGCTGCTCGTCCAGCTCCTCCTCGAACGGGGCGTCGGGC
Organism: uncultured Actinomycetes bacterium; assembly: GCA_903873715.1. Classification (GTDB taxonomy): domain Bacteria; phylum Actinomycetota; class Thermoleophilia; order RBG-16-64-13; family RBG-16-64-13; genus CAIQPS01. Next base: position 8,304 of record CAIQPS010000083.1, on the reverse strand, counting down.
GGCAGGTCGCCGGGCCGCACGGGCTCCTCGTCGGTATGCACCAGCAGGCGGATCTCCTTGCCCTCGGCGCCTCTGTTGACGTAGCCGAACTCGTCCACCAGCCTGCGCATGAGGACCGCCCCAAGACCATGCCCTGTGGCTGCGTCGTCGAGCGACCGCGGCTGCCAATCCTCCACCAGGGTGGGGTCGAACGGGACGCCTTTGTCCTGCACCGAGACCTCCACGCCCAGCGGCACGGCCCGGCACACCACGTCGAACGAAGCGACCTCGTCCTCGGCGAAGGCGTGCTCGATGACGTTGGAGGCAGCCTCCTCCACGGCGAGTTCCAGGCGAGCGCAGGTTGATGCCCCTATGCCGTACAGCAGCGCGAAGTCCCGTACGAAGCTCAGCACCAGCGATAGCTGGCGCCTCTCGTTGAGGATGGTCAGGCGGCTCCAGGGCGCGCCGGTAGGATCGATCTTGTTCATGAGCCTTCCCTCTGTCGGGGCGGGACCGGAGCCTTCCTACTCCACGTCCAGCCTGCGGATGTAGTCGAGCATCTCCTTGGTGGAGTCTTCCAGGGTGACGATGCTCTCGTAATCCACCTGGACGCCTTCGAAGTGCTGCATCACCAGGGCGTCACCCCATGCGGTGCCGGGCATGACGCCGGTGAACAAGAAGCGCCGCTCCTCGAGATGAGGCACCAGCCAGGGGACCCCGGGGTCGCTGAGGTCCATGAACAGCTCTATCACTCGCATCTCTTCCCGGCGCGCGCGCCGCACCGCGTCCACGATCTGCTCGAGCACGTCCGCCCCGCAGCGTTCGAGGTAGAAGACGGCCAGTGCCCGAGTGGGGTTCATGGAGACGTTCAGCTTCGTCTCGCCGGTAGGCGTTCCCGCCGCTCCCGCGGCCAGGGTCACGGGCCGGTCGAGACGCTTGTAGATGCTCTCGACCATGTCCCGGTGCCGCTCCGGCGGATGGATGGTGAGGTCCACCGGCCGGCGTAGCTGCTTGAAGCCGATGACGTCGGTGTTGCGCTGGTCGAGCCGCTCGGCGATGCCTTTGAACGACAGGGTCTTGGGCGAATGGGCGAGCAGGAAGCCGCAGGGGATGAGCCCCATCTTGCGGGCGATTATCTGCGTGTAGGGGTGGACGCAGACCGATTTGATCTGCACCCCCGGATAGCCCGACTCGAGGCCGGCCGCTTTGAGGAAGTCGACGAGCCCCGACGCGGCCCCCGCCCCGCGGAATCGCTTCTTCATGGCCACCACGCCGACCTCGGGCGGTTGGACGGCATCGACGAGCAGAGCGGCGTGGCCCGCCACCTCCCCGCTCTCGGTGACGGCCACGGCCGAGCGGAGGGTCCCCTGCTCGTTCATGCCCACCAGGCGCTCGGGGTAGTAGACGTTCTCGTTGGCGTAGCTGTAGCCGTACGAGTCGTACACGCAGCGCGAGACCTCCACAGCCTCGGCGGCCTTCATCCAGCGCAGTGTCAGCTGAGGACGGGCAGCCCCACCGGCCGGCGTCTCCGCCGGCGCCTCGTCGGTCTCGTCGGCGGAGAGGAGATCGGTCGGAGCCCCGCCCTCCCCCACCGGCGACTCGTCCGCATGGACCACCAGCCTGATCTCCTTGCCTTCCGCACCCCGGTTGGCGTAGCCGAACTCGTCGACGAGCCTGCGCATGAGGGCCGCGCCCAGACCGTGCGCGGCGGCCGCCTCGTCCACGGTGTGTGGCTGCCACTCCTCCACCAGACTGGGGTCGAACGGCAGACCCTTGTCCTGCACGGCCACTTCGACGCCGCCCGGCACGGCGCGGCACACGATGTCGAAGGACTGGGTCTCGTCGCCGCCGAAGGCGTGCTCGATGACGTTGGTGACCGCCTCCTCCACCGCCAACTCCAGCCGGCCGCGAGCCACGTCCCCGATGCCCGAGAAGAGGGAGAAATCCCGGACGAACCCGAGCGCCAGCGGCAGGCAGCGCACGTCGTTGAGGATGGTCAGCCTGCTCCATGGCGGGCTGGGGCGGTCGTTGTGCATCATGCCTCCGTCGCTTCTATGCGTCTGATGACCAGCAGGGTTATGTCGTCGGACTGTTCGGCGTCGCCCGCGAAGCCGGCGACCGCGGCCCGGATATCCGCGACGTACCGGCGACAGTCGCCCCCGGCGCTCGCGCTCGCCACCTCGCGCAGGCGCTCGTCGCCGAACAGCGCGCCGTCCTTGTCCATGGCCTCGGTGACGCCGTCGGTGTAGAGCACCAGGCTGTCGCCCACGGCCAGTGTGAACTCGCCCTCGGTGTAGGTGACACCCGGCTGCACACCCAGGATGACTCCCCTGGGCTTGTCGAGCACCCGCAGCGCTCCGTCCTTCGACGCCAACAGCGGCGGGTTGTGGCCCGCGTTGGCATACACGCACTCGCCGGTGCCGAGGTCTATCACGCCGCAGAAGATTGTCACGAACATGCAGGCGTCGTTCTCTTCCTCGAGTTGCTCGTTGAGCCGCTCGAGCGCCCGCGCGACGCTGCGCTCCTCACGCATGAGCGAGCGCAGGAACGACCTCGTGGCCACCATGAACAGCGCCGCCGGCACCCCTTTGCCCGAGACGTCGGCGATCGCGAAGCAGATGCGCTGGCCGTCGAGGAAGAAGAAATCGTAGAAGTCGCCACCGATCTCCCGGGCCGGTTCCAGCGTGGCGTAGATGTCCACCTCCGGAAGGTCGGGGAACGGCGGGAAGGTCTTGGGGATGAGGCTCTGCTGGATGTCGGCGGCCAGCCGCAGTTCGCTCTCGATGCGCTCCTTGATGGCGGTGGTCTCGGCCAGCTCGGTCATCCGGTGCTTGAGCTCGTCGCGCATGTATCCGAAGTCGTGGCCCAGGTCCGCCACCTCGTCGTGTCCCTTGAACTGCGGCAACGGCGCGTCGAGGTCCTGAGCGAGCGCGTGGGCGGCAGTGGACAGGCGCACCACCGGCCGCGCTATGCCCCTGGCGATGAAGAAGGCTGCCAGCATGAGTAGGACCAGCCCGCCCCCGCCGGCGATGCCCGCATTGCGGCTGAGCGCCGCGATCCGGCTGAGCACCTCGCGCTTGGGCAGCATGAGTATCACCGACCAGCCGGTGGACGGCACCGGGGCATAGGCCATCCAGGAGTCGATGTTGTTGGCGACGGCCACGAACGAGGCGATGCCGGTCTGGCCGGCGATCATCTTCTGCGCCACCGCGCGCAACGCGAAGTCTCCCCGGCGCTGCAACACGCTGAAGATGGTGTCCTGCATCACCAGGCTGCGCACCGGGTGCGAGATGTACGTCCCGTTCTTGGAGATGATGAAGCCGTAGCCGTCCTTGCCGAGCTTGAGCATGGCCATGACTTCACCCAGCCACTCGAGCGAGATATCGCAGGCCACCACGCCTCCCAGACGCCGGGGCCCATCGGTGCCCCCACCCAGGTAGAAGGGCACGGAGTAGGTATCCAGTACCTGACTGCTCCCCTCGCCGTAGTAGGGCTCGGTCCACTGCGGCGTCCCGAGTACGGTGGGCAGGAGGTAGGCATCGCCGATGCGGTAGGAGGCGACGCTCGCATGCATGTCGTTGCGCACCAGGCTCTCGTTCCAACGGTCCACCGAGAAGCAGCCGTCGGTGGCACCTGCGATCGTCTCCCCGGGAGCGGCCGCCACCGTGATGCCGGCCAGCCCTTCGTCGGAGCTGAGCACCCCCTCCATGAGGCCGTACAGCTGCTCCTGGGAGACCGTGCGGTCCACTTCCATGGTGACGGCCAGGGTCTGCGTGACCTTCTGCACGGCGGCCTGGATGGACTCCACCTGGTTGGAGACCGACGAAGCCGTCGCCTCCACCCGTAGGACCATCTCCTGCTGCAGCAACTGACGGGCGGTGAAGTACGAGTAGGCCAGGACGGCGGCCAGGACGATGGCGGTGCCCACCAGCACCATGGCCACCAGCTTCCCGACGATGCCGAACCGGCGCCGGGCGCGAGGCTTCCGCTCCGCACTCGAGGTGGACCGGCTCATTGCGCGTCACCCAGCTGATGGAACTCGGCGAACGGGGCCGGCGACCCGGCTATCAGACCGCGCGCGCTGAGCACGTCGACGGCGTTCTGGTAGTCGAACGACAGCAGCCGCCCCGGGACCCACTCGTTGCCGTGCGGCGGCAGGATGGTCTTGAGGATGGTCTCGAGCATCCACTTCTGATGGGTTGGGTTGGTGGCCACGTGGGCCTCCCCGGCTCTCGCCATCACCACGTCGAGAGTCTCCTGCTCGTGCTCGGCGGCGTAGCGCCACCCCTCCCAGGAGGCTTCCACCATGGCCCTGCAGGCGGCGGGGTCGCTCTGCGCCAGGCTGTCGAGGCAGTAGATACCGTCCTCGGGGAAGTCGAAGCCGTAGTCCCGCAGGAAGAAGACCGTCATCTGGTCTTCGTCGATCCCGGCCAGGTAGATCCCGTTGTATTCGTTGTAATACATGGCCGCCACGGCATCGGCGCCGCCACGGAGGAACAGGTTCACCGTGGTGTTCTCGGGCAGTACCTCCACTTGGAGCCCCATGGCCTCGAAGAGACCCAGATAGGCCGCCCTGAAGGGCTCTCCCCAGATACTGACCTTCTTGCCCTGCAGGTCCTTGATGCTGGAGATGCCGCTGCCGGCCCGAGCGACGAGCATCAGGTTGGACCGGTTGACGATCTGGGTGAGGTTGACCACGGGCAGGCCCTGGTCCCGATACATGATCGCGCCCGTCAGGAACTGGGTGATGAAGTCGGCTTTGCCCGCCTTCACGTACTCCACCTGGTCGCGGTCGGGACCGCCTCGGATGATGGTCACGTCCAGGCCGTGCGCCGCGTAGAACCCCTTCTCCTTGGCCATGTAGTACCCGGCGAACTGGGACTGCGGAGTCCACTGGAGCATGAGGGTGACGTGCTTGAGCGGCGTCCCGGGGGCGACCGCGGCACCGGGCGCGGTGGTGGATGTGGACACGGCCTCGGAAGCGGGCACGTCGCGGCCGCAACCGACGGCGGCGACTCCGAGGAGGACGAGGAACAAGACGGCGAGTACCGGACGGATCACCGCCGGCACCGCCCAAGCCGTAGACACCGGAAGCCGGCGTCCGCTGCTCAGACGGCTCCGCACGAGGGTGTCCGCATCGTCATTCGCACGATGTTGCGCTGCTCTTCCCGGCGGTAGGTGAGTTCGTCCAGCATCTGTCCGGCCAGGAACACCCCGAGGCCACCGATCGGCGCCTCGTCGACGCATGTGGCCTCGTGAGCCGCGGGTCCACCGCGTGGCGGGGTGAACTCCCGGCCCCAATCCTCCACCTCTACTACGACCCGCCCTTCTTCGGCACCCACGCGGATGCGCATGAGGCCTTCCTGCCCGGGTTCGTAGGCGTAGTTGCAGACGTTCACCAGGATCTCCTCGAGCGCCAACTCGAGCCCCTGGGCATCCCGGGGGTCGAGCCCCGCTTCGATCGCGGCGTGGCGCACGAACTCGAGAGCTTCGTACAACGACTCGAGTCCAGCCGGGAAATCACGCGTCATCGCGGCCTCCTCACCGGCGCCGGCGCCCCGGCTGTCAGGCCGCCGCGACGGCGTCGTCGACGCTGTCGAACGTGGAGAGAAGGACGTTGAAGCCCGACAGGTCGATCACGTCCTTGACGAGCCCCTGCGCCCCGGCGAGGCTCACCTGGCCTCCGTCGCTGCCGGCCTGCTTGGCCATGCTGATGATGCTGCGCAATCCCGCGCTGCTGAGATAGTCGAGCTTCGACAGGTCGAGCACGTACCGGCGGTGGCCTTCACCCATCCAGGCCGTCCGCTTCTCATCGAAGGCCGGTGCGGTGGCGGTGTCCAGCCTGCCGCCGACTCCCACGACGAGCCAACCCTGCCTCTGTTCCGTACCCAGTTCCAACATGTCGTCCCCCTGTTCGCAGCGGACCTGCCTTTTCGAAGAGTTCACCCGGATGCGTGCCACTCCTTCACCATTTCCACTGCAAAAGAGCGCACATCCTCTACTGCCCTACCCATGGCACAGATAGGCATCATGACGATATATCTTCTGCCTTTCCGGCGGGCGCGGCGTCGGTAGAAAAGCACCGTCGGGTTGGACCAAGGTCCATCCCACCCTATGCCGGCGGCCGGGCATGGCCGGCCGCTCGCTACTCGGTCAACTGGAAGTCGGCGGCTCCCGCGAGCGGCCCGGTGCTGTCGCAGTCGAGGGCGAACACCGACCCCGCCTTGCCGCCGGTCATGGTGGCGAAGTAGAGCGTCCCGTCGGCGCCGAAGGCGGGCGACGAGGTGACGTCGGTGTCGAGTATCAGTTCCCAGACGACCTTCCCCGTGGCGATGCCGAGGGCGTGGAAGCGGACGGGATTGTTCTTCTCGATGAGTTGCTCGGTGCCGAAGTAGACGAGTCCGGCATCTCCGAGAGCCATGGAGCCGGCCTGCTCGCCGAAGCCCTCGGTCTTCCAGAGCAGCCCGCTCCCGTCGGCCTTGACCGCCCTGGCGGTGCAGGGATGGTTGTCGTTCTTGGTGCCGTAGTAGATGTTGCCCTGGGCGTCCACCATCGGCTGGCAACGCGTGCCGCCGGCCAGCCCGGTGTCGAACTTCCACACCAGTTTGCCGGTGGCCGCATCCATGTCGTAGACCCAGTTCGCCGAGATCATCACCACGTTCTTCTCGCCCGGCTGGAAGGCGAGCACCGAGTAGATCGCCTCGCTCAAGTACTTGTCGCCCTTGGGCTCGAACTTCCATACCAGCTTGCCTTCCGCGGTGAAGCACCAGGCAGTGTTGCCCGACTCGACGTACACGTCGCCGTTGGAGCCGAGGAGAGGCTTGGAGCTTTTGTTCGGCCCCGCGGTCTTGGCGATGGTCTTGCCCGTCTTCAGGTCGAGAGCGTAGAAGGCGTCGCCCATCACGTAGAGATACTTGCCGACGGTGACTTCCATGGGCCAGACGTCCGGCACCCCGCCCTGCGGGATGACCTGTGCCTTCCAGCGCAACTTCCCAGTGTTGTCCAGCGAGTACACGGACAGGGTCGCCTTCAGGTCACTGCCCTTCACGTGCCCGCTGAGCACCGTGAAGTAGATGTTCCCGTCTGCGTCCATGTCGGCGGTGCCGCGCACCTCGTCGGAGGCCAGCGGGTACTCCCAGACCTCCTTGAGGTCCTTGTCCAGCTTGAAGAAGGCGTTGTCGGACGCGGCGTCGTCACCCACCTTGTTGGACGACCCGATGTAGACGAAGCCGTCGCGCACCAGCGGGCCGCCGTAGTAGAAACCGAGGTCGGCCTTGGTGAAGCTGGCGATGATGCGGTCCTTCTGGGTGGCCAGCTCGAAGTCCCCCGTGCCGTCCCAGGTGAACGATATGCCGAACATCTTGAGCACGGGGCCGAGCGGCAGGAAGACGGTGCCATCCTTCTCCGCCGGCGGGGCCTCGAGTTTGGCGACGTTGCCGCCCACCTTGGTCTCGCCGGTCTTGGCGTAGATGAGGATCACGTCGTTGCCTGCCGGGAACTTGATGAGCCCGGAGCCCGGATCGTACGAGGGATCGATCTTGAGGATGGCTTTCAGGGCCGATAACGGCGCGTAGAACTGCCCGTCCTGGGTGAAGCAGGGCTGGTCGGTGGCCAGGGGTGCGCCGCCCAGGATGATACGCGGACCGGCGTCGGCGGCCGGCAGAGCCGTGGTCGTGGTGGCCTCAGTGGCGGCGGTGGTCGAAGTGGCCGCGGCCGGCGCAGCCGTGGTCGTGGTGCCGCCGGGCGCGGTCGTCGTCGTTGCGGCGCCGCCGGAGCCGCACGCGGCAAGCGAGGCCACGAGAGCGATAGCGGCGATGGACACGAACACCCGGGTCAAGCGCTTCATCTGTCCCTCCACGGCAGCCGGTTGCCCGAGAACGGGCGCATCAGCGCGATTATCGGCGGCCAAGCCCGGGAGAGATAGTGGCTCTTTGGTTTACACGAGCGAAGGTCGGGCCCGCGGCGTGGAAGCACGAAAAGGGCCGCCCCGAAGGGCGGCCCCACAGTCAGTCTCGGCGAGTGGCGCCGCCCGGCGGACGCCGCGCAACGGCGGCGCTTGAGCTACGGCGCCTGCAGCAGCGTCCCGTAGATGTCCAGGGCATCCAGGTTGACAGTCCTTCCCGAGGAGTCGGCGTTCTTGTATCCGGAGTAGTCGATGGTCACGGTGTGGTTGGCGTAGGTGAGGCCGGTCTTGACGTAGACCGTTTGTTTGGAGAGCGGGGTGGCGTTGTAGAGGTCGGGATATCCGGTGAGCGGGGTCCCGTCGATGGTGATCTTCAGTTTGCCGTAGGCCGGGCCCTTGGCGCAGACGATGCCGAAGCCGGT
>CAIQPS010000082.1 GCA_903873715.1 uncultured Actinomycetes bacterium | reverse complement strand
TCGAATCCTGCCGCCCCAGCTTTTCCCTGTTCTCGTCATCAGAGGTGCGTACTGACTGCTGGTCCGTTCATCGCCACCGTCGTCGTGCTGGCCGCCGGCCAGGGCAAGCGCATGAAGTCCGATCTGCCCAAGGTGCTGCACCGGGTATGCGGCACACCTATGCTGCTTCACGTACTGTCTGCCGCCGCGGAGATCGAGGCGGGCCGCACCGTGGTGGTGCTGGGCCACGGCCACGATCAGGTGGAGCCGTATCTGCCGGCCGGCTGCGTGGTGGCTCTTCAGGAGCAGCAGAACGGCACCGGTCACGCGGTCCTGTGCGCGGCCGACCAGATCCCCGCGGGCCTTTTCGTGGTGCTGGCGGGGGACACCCCGCTCGTCACCGGGAAGCTGCTCCGCGGCCTGGTGGAGCACCACCGGGACTCGGGCGCCACGGCAACCGTCCTCACCATGGACCTCGAGGATCCCACCGGGTACGGCCGGATCATCCGGGACGAGAGCGGCGACCTGGTCAAGATCGTGGAACACAGGGACGCGACCGCGCATGAGCGGCTCGTGTGCGAGGTCAACAGTGGGATGTACGTCCTGCCGGCCCCGCTCGCCCTGGAGATCCTGCAGGGGGTCGGCAGCGACAACGACCAGGGCGAGATCTACCTCACCGACGTCATCGCCGGGCTGCGTGCCCGAGGCCACCGGGTGGCCGCCTGCAAGGCCGCCGACGCTTCTCTCGTGCTGGGCGTGAACTCCCGCGAGGAGCTGGCGCTGGCGGAGAGTCTCATGGAAAAAAGGTCCGGAAATGCCGGTAGGAGCGCCATCTGAGGGCGACAGGGGCAGACGGATGGGCGAGTGTAGTGATACCGTACCCTGTGCGCGTGCAAGGGGCATTCCGGGACGAGGAGGACCGATAGGATGGGAGATTGGGAACCGCGGAGGTGTGCCCGCATGACGCCTGAGCGTTCGCTCATGGTGTTCTCGGGCCGTGGTACCCCGGACCTCGCTGCCAAGGTGGCGGAAAAGCTCGGTATCGAACTGGGCAAGGTGGACATCCGCACGTTCGCGGACGGCGAGATCTACGTCAAGTACATGGAAAGCATCCGTGACGCCGACGTGTTCATCATCCAGTCGACCTGCAGGCCGGTCAACGAGAACCTCGTGGAGTTGCTCATCATGACCCAGGCCGCCCGTCTCGGGTCCGCCCACAGGGTCACGGTCGTCCTCCCGTGGATGGCTTACTCCCGCCAGGACAAGAAGAGCTGCCCGCGCGAGCCCATCACCGCCCGTCTGGTCGCCGACATGCTCGAGGCCGCCGGTGCCGACCGGGTCATCACCATGGACCTCCATGCCGGCCAGTTGCAGGGCTTCTTCAGCGTGCCGGTTGATCATATGACCGCGCTGTCCATGATCGCCGACTACTTCAAGCTCAAGGGCCTGAAGGACATGGTGGTCGTCTCTCCGGACGCCGGCGGTCTCAAGACCGCCAAGCGCCTTGCCGACCGCCTGCAGTGCGAGGTCGCGGTCCTCACCAAGCTCCGCCCCGAGCACAACGTCTCACGCGTCATGCACGTCATCGGTGACGTGGCCGGCAAGACCGCCATCATCATCGACGACATCATCGACACGGCCGGCACCCTGGTGAACGGGGTCCAGGCTCTCGTCGACAAGGGCGCCAAAGAGGTCTACGCCTCGTGCACGCACCCGGTGCTCTCGCACCCCGCGTACGAGCGCATCGCCGCATCGCAGCTCAAAGAGGTCGTGGTCACCGACACCATCCCGCTCCGCGAGGACGTCGACCACCAGAAGATTGTGGTACTATCCACGGCCGGTATTCTGGCGGATACCATCAAAGCTGTGTTCACCGGTGAGTCGGTGAGCGAGTTGTTCCAGGGAGAGAATCAGCTTTTCTAGCTGCTGAGGTCGGGGCATAGCCTGGTGGCGGCCCCTGAAGGAGATGACTATGGACACCGTGAAGCTGCAGGTCAACGAACGCGAGCTCACCGGCAACGGACCGGCCCGCAGGCTGCGCGCCGAAGGTCTGCTCCCGGGTGTCCTCTACGCCAAAGGCACTGAGGCCAAGTCCATCACCGTCGACCTCGAAGCTCTGGTCACCGCCATGCACGAGCACGGTCACAACGTGATCCTCGAGCTCGAGATGGGCGAAGAGTCCAAGGGCAAAGGCAAGAAGAAAGCCGCCACCCACTACGCGGTGGTCAAAGAGCTCCAGCGCCATCCGCGCCGGCGTTCTCTCCTGCACGTCGACCTGCATGAGGTCGACCTTGCTGTCGAGATCGAAGCCCCGGTGGCCGTCGAGCTCGTCGGCACCCCGGCCGGTGTCGCCGACGGCGGCGTCGTGGACTGGGAACACCGCGAAGTCACCGTGCGCGCTCTGCCCTCCGCCATGCCCGAGGTCATCGAACTCGATGTCACCGGCCTCACCGTGGGTCATCATCTGTCCGTGGACGCCCTCAAGGCTCCGGCGGGCACCAAGATCCTCGACGATCCGGGCATCATCGTGGTCACGCTGGTCCCGCCGCGGGTCGAGCAGGCTGCCTCCACCGAGGCCGTCGAGCCCGAGGTCATCGGCGGAGCCAAGGCCGAGGAGTAAGGACCCGTTTTGGGATGAACCCACGGCCGCCTAGTGCGCGCTGGACGGCCCGATGCGTCGTTCTCAGTCGCGTACGTAGCGCTGCTACGCCCGCTCCCTGCGTCCTAGCCTCGCGCACATCCAGCACGTCCCTGACGGCGAAGCTTCATCCCGCAACGGGTCTGCGACCCCTGGCTGCGGCGCTTCAGTCCGCAGCGGGTCATATATCCCTGGCAGTGGGAACTGCCGCCGCATAGATGGACGCTCCCGTTTATCTCGTCGTCGCTCTGGGCAACCCCGGGTCGGAATACCAGTTCCACCGGCACAACGCCGGCTACATGGTGGGTGAGGAGCTGCGGCGCAGGCACGGTCTCCCCACGCTGCGCTCCAAGTTCCAGGGCCTGACGGCCGAAGGGCGCATCGCCGGTAAGCGGGTGGTCATCCTGCTGCCGACCACCTTCATGAACCTCTCCGGCAAGGCAGCCGCTGAGGCTGCGCGCTTCTACAAGGTCCCCGTGGACAGGATGCTGGTGGTCCACGACGAGGTGGAACTGCCGTTCGGTGAGGTCCGCCTCAAGGAGGGCCAGGGATTGGGGGGCCACAACGGTCTCCGCAGCCTCAAGGCCTCCCTTGGTACCGCCGACTTCTGGCGGCTCAGGGTGGGTGTGGGCCGCCCCGACCATCCCGACAAGCAGCTCATCGATCACGTGCTCGCGAGCTTCAACGAACCGCGTGACGAGGTCGTGGCACTCATCGGCAGGGCGGCCGATCTGGCCGAGGAGTGGCTGGCCGGACGGGGCGACGCCTCATGTCCCGCCTGACCGACTTCCTGCGCGGCTACGCGCTGTTCGAGGAGTTCCTGCAGAAGGCCGGCGCGGCGGCCGGTGCCGCTGCCCAAGGCGCGGCCGGCGCCCACCTTGCCGCGCCCAGTTTCGTCCATCCGTTCCTTACCGCTGCGACCGCCGTCCGCAAGCCCTGGCGCGACGCCACCCTGCTGGTGGTGGCCGCCAACCAGGATGCGGCCATGGAACTCGAGCACGAACTCGCCCTCTACCTGCCGGACCGCCCGGTGGTCTACCTGCCCCCGCGCGGGGTGTGGTACGGGTCGGAAGGGGAGGTGCAGCCCAGGGTTGCAGGGCGCCGCGCCCGAGCCGTGAGCGCGCTTGCCGCCGCTGCTGGGGACGTCACCTGGGCGGCGGCCTCGGACGGTGCCGCACCGCCGGTCGTGATAGTCGAGGCCACCACCCTCATGGAGGGCGTCATCCCGCCGTCCCGCCCGCCGCTCACGCTGGCGGCAGGCGCGCGGGTGGACTTCGACACGCTCACCCGGGAGCTCGTCGCTCTGGGTTACGTCCGCGTGGACCAGGTGGAGGATGCCGGGGAGTTCTCGGTGCGCGGCGGTCTCATCGACCTGTTTCCGGCCACCGAGCGCTATCCGGTGCGGGTGGAGTTCTGGGGCGACGAGGTCGACAGCCTGCGCAGTTTCTCCGTCTTCTCACAGAGGTCTCTGGGGCCGCTCGACGCCGTGCGGTTGCACGCCGCGGCCGAGGAGCCTGAAGGTGAGGCCGTCAACCTGCTGACCCTCCTGCCGGAGGGGGCGCGGGTGATCCGGCTGGACCCGGCCCGGGCCCGGGCGCGTGCCGATACGTTCCAGAGCGAACTGGTGGACGTACTCGGGGCCGATCGCGACGGTGACGAGTACGAGCCGTGGGAGCAGGTGGAGGAGCGCCTGGCCGCGATGCCGGTCATGACGCTGGACTCCCTGGGCATGGCGGCCGCCGAGGCGGAGACCATCGGGGAGGTGGCCACCTTCCGCGCCGGGAGCGGCGAACTGCCGGTCACCAACCTGCCGGAGGCGGAGGAGTCCATGCGCCGCCTGGTGGACGACGGATACCGGGTGGTCATCGCGTTCGAGCAGAGGTCCGAAGCGGAGCGGGCGGGCTTCGTCCTGCGCCGCACCACCGGGACGCTCGTGCACGGCGGCGACGTCGAGACCGGACCGGGAGTGTCCTTCCTGCCGATGCCGCTGCGGCGCCACTTCCTCATACCCGATCTCAAGCTGGCCCTCCTCACCGACGCCCAGGTGTTCCCGCGGCGTCACAAGGCGGCCGCCGCGAAGCGGCCGACACCCGGGGTCTCGCTTTCCAGCTTCCGCGACCTGCGCAAGGGCGACTACGTGGTCCACGAGGACCATGGGGTGGGGCGCTTCGAGGGTATCTCCACCAAGACAGTGGCCGGAGTCACCCGCGACTACCTGGACCTCGCCTACAAAGACGGGGACATGCTCTACATCCCGCACGACCAGATAAGCAAGGTCATGCGGTACGTGGGGGCGGGCGGCAACGCGCCGTCGCTGTCCAAGCTAGGCGGCAAGGCCTGGGAGCATCTCAAGAGCCGCGTCCGCAAGGCGGCCAAGCAGGTGGCCGGCGAACTGCTCCACCTGTACGCGCTCAGGCAGGCGACCAAGGGCTTCGCCTTCTCCGAGGACAACGACTGGCAGGTGCGCTTCGAGAAGGCCTTCCCCTACGACGAGACCGAAGACCAACTGCGGGCCATCGACGCCATCAAGGACGACATGGAATCCCTCAGGCCCATGGACCGCCTGCTCTGCGGCGACGTGGGCTACGGCAAGACCGAGGTGGCCCTGCGGGCGGCGTTCAAGGCCGTGCAGGACTCCAAGCAGGTGATAGTCCTCGTGCCCACCACCATCTTGGCGCAGCAGCACTACGGGACGTTCCGCGAGCGGATGGCGGAGTTCCCCGTGAAGGTGGAGATGATCTCCCGGTTCAGGTCGGCGCAGGAGCAGAAGAAGATCATCAAGGACTTCGGCGAGGGCAAGGTGGACATCCTCATAGGGACGCACCGGCTCCTCTCCGAGGACGTCAAGCCCAAGGACCTGGGCCTGGTGATCGTGGACGAGGAGCAGCGGTTCGGCGTGGCCCAGAAGGAGGCCCTGCGCCGCCTCAAGCTCAAGGTGGACGTGCTCACGCTCACCGCCACGCCCATCCCGCGCACGCTGCAGATGTCGCTGTCCGGAGTCAGGGATATCACCGTGATCGAGACGCCGCCGCGCGACCGGCATCCCATCCAGACCTACGTCGGGCTCTACGACGAGGGGATGGTCAAGCGGGCCATCGAGCGGGAGATCGACCGGGGCGGCCAGGTCTACTACCTGCACAACCGGGTCGACACCATCGACAAGGCCACCATGCGGCTGCGCACCGAGATGCCGGAGGTCCGCTTCGGCGTAGGCCACGGCCAGATGGCCGAGCAGGACCTGGAGCGCGTGATGCTCGACTTCCTGCGCGGCGACCAGGACGTGCTCGTGAGCACCACCATCATCGAGAGCGGGCTGGACATCCCCAACGCCAACACCCTCATCGTGGAGCGGGCCGACCTCCTGGGATTGGCCCAGCTCTACCAGATCCGGGGCCGCATCGGGCGGTCCACCCGGGTGGCGCACGCCTTCCTGTTCCATCCCGACGAGGCCGCCCTCACCGAAGAGGCGGTCGCCCGCCTGTCCACGCTGGCGGACTACACCGAACTGGGGTCCGGCTTCAAGATCGCCATGCGCGACCTGGAGATCCGGGGCGCCGGCGAGCTCCTGGGGGAGGAGCAGTCGGGGCACATCGCCGCGGTCGGTTTCGAGATGTACCTCTCGATGCTCGAGGAGGCAACCCGGGAACTGCAGGGCGAGGAAGCGCCGCAGGCCGAGAAGTACGCCCGGGTGGACATCGGCATCGACGCACACGTGCCGGCGGACTTCATCGGCTACGAGGCGGCCCGGGTGGACCTGCACAGGCGCATCGCCTCGGCCGGGAGCATGCACGAACTGGCCGACCTGCGGGCCGAGCTCATCGACCGCTTCGGCGAGCTGCCGCAGCCTGTCGACAACCTCATCTTCCTGGGCGAGGTGCGGGTGCAGCTCCAAGGCCTCAACGCAGATTCGCTGTCGGTGAGGCAGGACCGGGTGAGCGTGAGCGGCCTGATGCTGCCTGCCGGGTCCCGCGAACGCCTGCGCGACCGTGACCGCCGCTACGCCTACGCCCCGTTGCAGGGGCAGCTCTCGCTGGGCTTCAAGGGGGAGGGCAAGGGCGTCCGCGAGGTGGTCCAGGCGGTGCTCGATGATATACTCCCCCTCTCCACCGGCGAGGTGGACGCTGACCGGTAAGGAGCCTTACTCAAGGTGCTGATCCGTAGGTACGCCTTCACGCTCCTCCTCCTGCCTCTGATCTTCGCGATCTACGGCTGCGGAGGGGACATACCCCAGGGGTCTGTAGCCCAGGTGGGGAAGTCTTTCGTATCCCAGGAGCAGTTCCAGAAGCTGCAGGCAGCCTATGAGGCCGCCGGCCGCGTGCCCGACGAGAAGCTGCAGCCCAAGGAATACCGCACCTTCCAGCAGAGCCTGGCCCAGTACATGGTCATGCTCGAGGTGCTTCGCCAGAAGGCTCCGGACTACGGGGTCACGGTCACCGACCAGGACGTGAGCGCCCAGGTGGCCGACATCAAGGAGATGTTCCAGGGTGACCAGAAGCGCTTCGAGGCCGCCCTCAAGACGGAGAAGCTGACCCTGGACCAGTTCAGGGAATCACTCCGGGAGCGCCTTCTGATAGACGAGATGAAGGCCGCCGTCACCAAGGACGTGACGGTCTCCGAGGAGGAGGTCAAGGCCTACTACGACAGTCACAAGGGCGACTACACCACGCCTGAGGCGCGGGCCGCCAGGCACATCCTGATATCCCCGTTCGCCACCGCCGCCGGCGGTACGGGCACCATCACGCCCACCGAGAGCGACTGGGAGCAGGCCAAGGCCGAGGCGGAGAAGGTGCGCAGCGAGATCCAGAACGGGGCTGACTTCGGTACAGAGGCCCGCAAGTACTCCGACGACGAGGCGACCCGGGATGCCGGGGGAGACTTGGGGACCATCGTGCAGGGGCAGATGGTTCCGGAGTTCGAGAACGCGGTCTTCACCCTCAAGAAGGGCGAGTTGTCCAGGCCGGTGAGGACCGAGTACGGGTATCACCTCATCCAGGTGACCGACATCACGCCGGAGAAGCAGTTGCCCTACGACCAGGTGAAGGAGAAGATCAAGAGCGCGCTGCTCGCTTCCCGCCAGACAGCCACCTGGGACCAGTGGCTCAAGAGTGCCGAGGATGAGCTGGGCGTCACCTACCGCTCAGGCTTCGCCCCGGCGAACCAGGCCACCACCACGAGCACGATGATCCCCCTGCAGAGCACCACCACGTCGGAGGGCGACGACGCCGGCGGCACGGGGGAGACCACCGACGGCGGAGAGACCACCGATACCTCCGCGCCGGCGGATATCACCGAGACCACCACAGGATGACCACATGAGTCTGCGGGACACCATATGAGCCGCGAAGAGATAGCAGCCCGCCTGGCGGGCCTCTACGACCTGACCATGAAGCTCAGGCAGGAATGTCCCTGGGACCGCAAGCAGACCCAGGAGAGCATCATCGCGTACACCCTGGAGGAGACGCACGAGTTGGCGGACGCCATCCACGAGCGGGCCACCCGGGGGGACGACTCGGTGAAGGGCGAACTGGGCGACCTCCTGTTCCAGGTCTACTTCATGGCCGCCGTGGCGGAGGAGCAGGGGCTCTACGACCTCGGCGACATCGCGGCCGGTATCCATACCAAACTGGTGCGCCGCCACCCCCACATCTTCGGCGAGGGCCAGGCGGAGACCGCCGAGGACGTCAAGAAGACCTGGGACATCATCAAGGTGGAGGCGGAAGGGCGCGAGGGGATCTTCCACGACGTACCTTCGAGTTTCCCCGCCACCCTGCTCGCGCAGAAGCTGCAGCAGAGGGCGGCGGCGGTGGGGTTCGATTGGGAGCAGGCCGTCGACGTGATGGCGAAGGTCGAGGAGGAGGCGGACGAGATCGCCGCGGAGATGTCGGCCGAGATGGCCGGCGCCGGCGACCCCCAGCGGCTGGCCGACGAGGTCGGAGACCTGCTGTTCTCGGTCATCAACCTCTCGCGAAAACTCAAGGTCGACCCGGAACTCGCCCTGCGCCGCTCGGCCCTGAGGTTCAGGGAAAGGGTGGAGGGGGCTGCGGAAGCGGCACGACAAGACGGGCGCGTCTTTGAAGAGTTGGACATACGCGGACAAGAGTCGTACTACCAACAAGCTAAGGGTTCGTTGAGGAAGGAGCAGGAGCGATGACGGTCATCCTCGGTGTGTTCGGGCGGCAGATCCTGGATTCCCGCGGCAACCCGACCGTAGAGGTCGAGGTGGAGCTCGCGAGTGGAGCCATGGGCCGGGCGGCAGTACCGTCGGGTGCGTCGACGGGGAGTTTCGAGGCCGTCGAATTGCGTGACGGTGGCGAGGTCTTCGGCGGCAAGGGCGTCATGAAAGCGGTGGAGCACGTCAACGGCGAGATCGCCGATGCGCTGGTGGGCATGGACGCCCTCGACCAGCGGGAGATCGACCGGTTGCTCATAGACACCGACGGGACCAAGAACAAAGGGCGCCTGGGCGCGAACGCCATCCTCGGCACGTCGCTGGCCGTCGCCAAGGCGGCGGCAGAGGCTCTTGGCCTGCCGCTCTACCGGTATCTGGGCGGGCCCAACGCCCACGTGCTGCCGGTCCCGATGATGAACATCCTGAACGGCGGCAAGCATGCCGACAACAACGTGGACCTGCAGGAGTTCATGATCATGCCGGTCGGCGCGGCCAGCTACAGCGACGGCCTGCGCATGAGCGTGGAGGTGTTCCACTCGCTCAAGAAGGTCCTGAAC
This sequence comes from uncultured Actinomycetes bacterium, assembly GCA_903873715.1. Taxonomy (GTDB): domain Bacteria; phylum Actinomycetota; class Thermoleophilia; order RBG-16-64-13; family RBG-16-64-13; genus CAIQPS01. The sequence goes on along the minus strand of CAIQPS010000082.1, from coordinate 3,498 downwards.
GGCCGCGGCCTCGCGACCTCCGTGGGCGACGAGGGCGGTTTCGCGCCGAACCTCTCCAGCAACGAAGACGCGCTCAAGGTGATCATCGAATCCATCCAGAAGGCCGGCTACACGCCCGGCGTCGACATCTGCCTGGCGCTGGACCCGGCTGCTTCCGAGATCTTCGACACCAAGGCCAAGGTCTACGACCTGGCGGGCGAAGGCCGCAAGCTCGACCCGCAGGCCATGGCCGGCTACTACGCGGACCTGTGCCAGAAGTACCCCATCGTCAGCATCGAGGACGGCATGGCCGAGGAGGACTGGGAGGGCTGGACGGCCATTACCCAGCTGGTGGGCGACAAGGTGCAGTTGGTGGGTGACGACCTGTTCGTGACCAACGTGGAGCGGCTGGCCATGGGCATAGAGCGCAAGGTGGCCAACAGCATCCTCATCAAGCTCAACCAGATAGGCACGCTGAGCGAGACGTTCGACACCATCGAGATGGCCCACCGCGCCGGTTACACGGCCGTCGTGAGCCACCGTTCGGGAGAGACCGAGGACGCCACCATCGCCGACCTGGTGGTGGCCACCAACGCCGGCCAGATCAAGACGGGGGCCCCGTCCCGCGGAGAGCGGACGGCCAAGTACAACCAGCTCCTGCGCATCGAGGAGCAACTGGGAGACGTGGCCTCCTATCCGGGCTGGAAGGCCTTCGGCGCCCGGGGCAAGAAGTAGGGGATCGACGCGGACCGGCCGGGCGGCGCGCCCTTCGGGGCGCCGCCCCCGCGTCCGCCTCGCGGCCGCCCTCAAAGGACACCGCGCATCCAGAGGCGAATAGTACTTAGACCATGACACAGTCAGGCACTCCGACACTACCGGCCCGGACCGGCACCATGCGCGTCTCCGACGAGACCCGCATGATGCGCCTTGCACGCCAGCGGCACGCGCGCAGGGGCCGGAAGCTGTGGCTGGTGCTGTTCGCCGTGGTCCTACTGGGGGTCGTGGGGGTGCTCGCCAACCTCGGGCCGCTCACTCATCTCCAGACCGCGAATGCCCGCCTGCAGACGGCGTCCGCCACCGTGAAGGGCCTGGAGACCCAGAAGAAAGCGCTCCAGAACGAGCTGTCCCGCCTCTCCGAGAGCAGCTATCTCGAGACCCTGGCCCGCGAGCAGCTGACGTACGCGCGCCCAGGCGAGGACCTCTATATCGTCACCGGTACGAGTGGCGACGTGGGCACCCCGGGGGTCGACGGCCAGGCGGCTTCCGCCGAGGGCGGGCCCACTCTGGGGGCGAGCATCTCCAATGGGCTTGACCCCGCTTCCGCGTCCGGATCGGCCGACCAGGCGACCGGCGGGCAGAGCTCTGCGCAGACCGGCGCAGGCGCCGCCGACCCCGCGGCGCAGGAGTCCGGCCCGGGCATCTTCGAACGCGCCATCACCGCCATCCGGGGGCTCTTCTAGGTGACCATGGACAAAGACGACGAACTCTGGGAAGCAGCATGGCCCAAGGTGGACCGGGAGCGGCCCACCGACCGGGTGGCTCCAGAGTCGCCTCGGCGGACTGCTCCGACGCCTCGCGTCGCCACCCGCTCGGCGTCCGCGCCGCCCAGGGTGCGCACCGAGCGAGTCAGGGCTGCGCAGCCGGACCCGGCGCCCATCTCCGAGCGGCGGGTCTACCGCGCCGGAGACGAGCCTGTCGACCGCCGGCGCAGCCGGCGGCCCGAGCGGGTGGGCGATGAGGGCCCCGCCGAGACGCCGCCCGGCCGCAAGATGCGCCGCACGCCGTACCTGGCCGTGATCGTCCTCATAGCCATCGCCGTGGTGATCACCTTCGCCGGCATGGCGGCGCGGGACGGCGGTCTCGACGGTCCACAGAGCGACGCTGGGCAGTTCAAGCTCCTGCCGCTCACCACGACCACCACTTCGTGAGCGCCGGCGGAACGAGCAGTCCGGTCTCGGAAGCTGACCTCGTCGTAGTCTCCGGCCAGCTGGGCCGCACCGCCCGCGACGTCACCGGTATCGCGGTGCGCTGCCCCTACGGGCGCCCGGCCGTCATCGAATCGGCGCCCATCCTGGCCGGCAAGCCCAACCCCAACCTGCTGTATCTCACCTGCCCCACCGCGACCGTCGCCATCAGCACCGCCGAGGCGGCCGGGGGAGTGAAGCGCTTCAAGGCGGCCGTCCACGAGGATTCCGAGTTGCGGAGGGCGTTGTACGAGGTGGTTGATGCCTACAAGCGGCGCCGCGCGGAGCTGGCGCCGGGCGGAGATCCGCGGCCCGAGGCCGGCATAGGGGGGCCCGCAGGGCCCGAGAAGGCTTCCTGCATGCATGCGTATGCCGCGGCCCTGTTGGCGGCGTTGGCGGGGAACTTCCGTGGCGAGGCCCCGGCTCGCGCCGCCGCCGAGGCCTGGGACCGCTTCCTGCCGGCCAGGGAGTCGCTCTGGTGTACCGACGACCGGTGCGCCCGCTGGGCGCCGGCCGATCCTGCACCGTGCCGGGTGGCCGCCGTCGACGTGGGGACGATATCGGTGCGGCTGCTCGTGGCCGATGTGGCCGATGGCAGGCCCGAGCAGGTGTTCCGCGAGGCGGAGATAACCCGTCTGGGGGAGGGGCTGCGCGCGGGAGGCCCGCTCCTGCCGGCCGCCCGAGAGCGCACCGCGGCCGCGGTCGCCCGCTTCGTGGGAGACGCCCGAGCGCTCGGCGCCGGCCGGATCCTGGTGGCGGGTACCAGCGCCTGCCGGGATGCGGCGGACGGGCGTGAGTTCATCCGGACGTTGGGAACGGACCACCGCGCCGACGCCGTGGTGTTGAGCGGCCAGGAGGAAGCCTCGCTGGCTTACGCCGGTGCCACCCTCGATGTCGCCGACCACCCGGTGGTGCTGGACGTGGGCGGAGGCAGCACGGAACTCATCCGCGGCGGTGCGGACGGTTCCGTGGAGGCGGAGAGCCTGGCCCTGGGCGCGAGTCGAGGCACCGAGCGGTGGATCCATTCGGACCCTCCGTCGCCCGAGGAACTCGAGGCGGTGTTCGGCGATGCGACGTCTCTTCTCGCGGCGCTCGAGGCCCGTTTCGGGCCTGCGGCATCCATCGGGTCGTTCCCTGGTGCGAGCAGGCTGGTGGGGGTGGCGGGAACGGTCACCACGCTGGCCTGTCTGGACGCGGGTCTCTCGGCCTATGACGCCGAGGTCATCCACCTCCGCACGCTGACCCTTGACTCCCTGGACCGGCTCGTCTCCTTCCTGGCGGGCATGACGACCTCCCAGAGAGCGGCGCTGCCGTGCGTGCAGACCGGACGGGCACCGGTCATCGTAGCGGGCGCCCTCATCGTCAAAGCGGCCATGCAGGCTCTGGGCTTCACCGAGTTGACTGTCTCCGAACGCGACATCCTCGACGGTCTGGCGTTATCGGCCGCGTGCTAACGTAGGGATGCGGCGGTGCCGCCGGGCTGGGTCAGTCTTAGCACGCGCCGGAGTGGCGAAATGGCAGACGCAACGGTCTTAAACACCGTAGGGCTACGCCC
>CAIQPS010000081.1 GCA_903873715.1 uncultured Actinomycetes bacterium | reverse complement strand
TTGGGCGAGCACGGACCCTTCGTGGTTAACTCCGCCCGCCGCTCGGAGCGAAGCCCGCACCCCTTGGGCCAGGAGGCGTTTCAAGTCCAGATTCGGTTTCCCTGGCACAGTGCCCCACAGCAGAAGATCAAGATAGAGATCACCGTCGATGAGCCGCTTGCTTTGCCACCGGAAACGCGGCCGTTGCTGCATCGATATGGTGAGACGCTTGCGGTCGATCTTCCGGTCTACCGGCTGGAGGAGATCGTCGCGGAGAAGTTGCGCACGCCGCTCCAGGCGCAGAAGCGCGTCGACGACGGGTCATGGCCGCGCAACTGCGCTCGTGACTACTACGACCTCTGGCAGCTACTTGAGGTTCGGGAGGATGCTGTCGACCTTCAAAGGGCACTCCAGATCCTTCCGGAAAAATGCGCGGTGAGAGGTGTGTCCTACATCGGCGCCGAAGACTTCTTCCCGCCGCTTATAGTGAGCACTGCCGAGCGTGAGTGGCAGACCAGCCTCACGGATCTGGTCAGGCCTCTTCCGGACTTCCGGCTCGTGATCGGCGGGCTTCATGCCCGCCTCGGAACGCTCTTCTGACAGCTGCGCTGCTGCGGGGCGGCCCTGCTTCGACCGCCATCGCGCAACCCTACGGTGTTTTGCACCGTAGGGTTTCTGCACCTTTCGCTGCCGTCCAATTGCCGTCCGACTATGCACGGAGGCCCGAGAACGCGGCAGATTCCGAGTGAGCACGAGGGGGCAGGGGCGGCCGTGCGTTGTTGGCGTTTTGCAGCCTTTTCTTGAGCACAACGGACTGCTCCTGACCACGAGTGAACACCACGAAAAAGCCTGGACCTTGACTTAAACACCGTAGGGCTACGCCCATGCGGGTTCGAGTCCCGCCTCCGGTATCGTCTCCATGGGCGACAGGCCTCGACAACGCCACGACGCAAGGCCTGCAGGGCCGTGGTACCTGGTCCTATCGCGCAGAAGTGCACTACACGGGTCGCTCGCTGACATTTCTGCCGACATGGAAAGTGCTCCGTGCAGTAGAGTGTATGCAGTCCTGTTCGGTGACTCGGGCGTGAGGGGGGTTCACGTGGGTAAGAAGCTAGGCATCATACTCGGCGTCGTCGGCGTGGTGCTCGTCGTGGTCGCTATCGTCTGGTGGGTGGTGTTGGCACCGTCCCTGACGAAGTTGCCGAACGATATCGACGTCACCATGAGTTTCGAGGGGGTACTGACCCAGTACGTGGATTCCACGACCGGCCAGGCGCTTCCGCCCGGCAAGGAGGTGGCCATCCCGTTCACGGTCCTTCGGACGTTCGCCTCTGCTGCCGACAAGTACACCTCCAGCACGGCGGTCTGCACCGACACCATCGCCATGACGATCGCTGGGCAGGAACGGCCCGCTCAGGTCAGCCAATACGCACTCGACCGGAAGTCGCGCCTGTGCGTCCCGAGCAACGAGAACTGGGCCTACAGCCCGAAGATCGTGCTGAGCGACCGGCCCGGCCACTATGGGCCGCTGTTCCCCGGGGGCCTCGCTCAGGGGGACACCCTCTCGGCGTTCTTCAACGACGTCAACAAGGCGTTCGATGTGAAGGCCGCGGAGAAGATCAAGGACTACAACGGTCTGGGCATCACCGCGATGAAGATCGACGCCACGCGCCCCGCCGCTGAGTACTACGCGCCCATCGCACAGGCGGTGCTCGGGGGGCAGGGTCTACCCATGGAGTTGACCTTCGCTCAGCTCAGCGCTCAACTCAAAGCCAAGGGCCTCGATCTGGGCGCCCTGATGGCCGCGCTGGCCACGGTGGCGAAGCCCGAGGATCTGCAGGCGCTGCAGGCCATAACCCAGCAACCCATCAAGGTGATCTACAAGCAGGAGAGCGGCGACGTCATCTACATCGAAGAGAAGACCGGCGCCACGGTGGGCGCAGACTTCGACCGCACCACCCTCATGGACCTGGACACCACCAACCTTCTTGGAGCCCTCTCTATCATCGGCAAGTACGCGAACGATCCCACCTTGGGCCCATCGATCACGGCTGCCATGAAAGCGGCCGGCCAGTTGGCCCAGGCGGGGTCCACGAAGGTGTTCAACCAGAGCATGAGCATCACCGCGGCCAGCGAGAAGACTCTTGCCGCGGATGCCGCGAGCAAGGCTTCCCAGATAGACCTGGTCCGTGTGTGGGTACCTCTGATCATCGTGATCGTCGGCGCGATCGGGCTGGTCTTGGGCGGATTCCTTCTCTTCAAGAAGCGCAAGGTGGTGGTTCCCACCGCCTGAAGCCGGGGCGATCAGGAGCTTCAAGGTGGAGCGGCCGGGTGATGTGACCACCCGGCCGCTCTTCGCATTCTGCACCCGTCACGCTCGGTCGAGGACCGAAAGCGCAGGTCCATGAGCCAGCACTTCGCCTACACTGGCACCCGCGACTACATCGCCGCGCCCGACCTCGTTCAGACCGTCAACGTTGCGTCCCAGCACGCGCCGGAGTGCCGAAATGGCAGACAGAACGGTCTTGACTCCTTAGGGCCACGCCCATGCGGGCGCGAGTCCCGCCTCCGGCATCGTCTCTACGGACTTCAGGCCCAAGCAGGCCTGCGCCGCCCCGGATCGGCCCGCCCCAGATGCTTGCCAACCAGATCTCAGGGCCGACATGGACCCGGCTCGCATGCCTGTTGACGCGGGCACCGGACGACCTACACTGAATCCATGCGGGGAGCACGGGGCTCCCCTCGATCCATAGCTCGGGAAGACCGCCGGAGTGGGGTCTAGCACGAGTCGACGCGCAGCACCCCCTTCTGGCCGGAACCTACGCAAGGAGGAGGTGGCGTTCCGATGAGGCTCACGAGAAGTGTGTTGCCGGCCGCGCTCACTCTAGGTGTGCTTACCGTCTCACTGGTGCTGGCCGCCTGCGGGGGCGACGAGGCTACGACCACCACCCGGGCCGTTACCACCACCCAGGCCACGAGCGCCACGACCGAGGCGGTCGCAACGACTGCCCAGGCCGTGACCACTACTCAAGAAGTGACCACCACCGCTCTCTCCGCCGGTGTCCCCCCGGGACAGTTCTGGGCCTCGATGGTCTACGATCCCGTCGGTGCGCAGTTGGTTCTCTTTGCCGGATACACCGGCGGCGACCAGGGGCTTGATGATTCCCTGATCGGTAAGGCGTGGGCCTACGACCCTGTCGCCAACACCTGGGCCGAACTCCACCCGACCGGGGATGTGCCTCGGGGTGTCGGCTCCATGGTCTACGACCCGGCCAGTGGGAAGGTCGTCCTCTTTGGGGAGTTCAACAATCGAAAGGGGGTTCTTGCCAACGACACCTTGGCCTACGATCTCAGCGCCGACACCTGGACCAATCTCAAGCCTTCCCCGCCTGTGCCCCCCGAGCGCTGGTCGCCGTCCATGACCTACGACCCCTCGACACGCAAGATGGTCCTGTTTGGAGGAACGGCCGGTGCCGAGTTCGATGACACGTGGGCCTACGATCCAGCCGCCAATGCCTGGACGGAACTGCACCCCAGCGCTGATGCGCCAAAGACGGGCGACGGCATCATGGGTGCATACGACCCTGTGAGCGGCTGCGTCATCTTCTACGGTGGAGCCGGGGGGAACGAATCGTATGCGTCCAGGGACACCTGGGCCTACGATCCCGTCGCCGGCACCTGGACCGAACTCCGTCCTGCCGGCGAGTTGCCGCCGGCAACCTACAATCTCTCTCTGGTCTACGACCCCTCTACCCGCAAGATGATCCTCTTTGGGGGGTCCGGTCTGGCAGCCGAGTTCGGGAACGACACGTGGGCCTACGATCCCAGCGCCAACACCTGGACCAACCTCAGACCATCCCCGCCGGTACCCTCTCCGCGCTTCGGCTACTCGATGGCCTACGACCCCTCCACCAAGAAGCTCATCCTGTTCGGGGGGTGCATCAAGACGGTCGGCTGGTACTGTGCCGACGACACCTGGGCCTACGACCCCGTCGCCAACAGCTGGACCGAACTCCACCCCACCGAGAGCGCGCCGTAGTCAAATAGTCCGGCGTGCCGGACGCTGCTAGACCGATACCCGATGAGTCCAAGCGGTACCCAGAGCTCCAACGCGCCTTGCGCCCTCCCTTTTTCCTATCACGCCTCGATATTCGCCTGTCTGTCAGGACCGGAAGCAACATCGACTGTCCCACGACTGTCCCTGGGGACATTGTGTCCACGGGCAGTCGGAAGACAATAGGACTGTGTCTACCTGCGTCAAGGGAGGGATGGTGAACAAGAGACCGATCGTGTTAGTGCTGGCTGCCGCGGTTCTCCTGGTGTTGCTGCTGTCAGGGACGGCGCTCGCGTACACCGGGGGCAAGACGGCCGAACCCTTCATCACGAGCAACAATACGGTCTACGCCAACGACGCCTACGCTTTCGTCGTGTACTGGGACACGGACACAGGCGGCAAGCCGGTCAAGTACGCCCTGGAGTACAGCACCGTGTCTTCCAGTGGGCCATGGATCACCGAGGCGTCGGGCAAGCTCGCCCCAGATCAGATCAAGCGAGGGGCGTTGCAGACGAACGGTGTCACTTGGACGGGCATGAGGTACTGGAGGCTCAGTGTCATCACTAGGTCAGGCCTCTCTGACTCTGCCGTATGGCAGATCACCCCGGGAGATTGAAGAGACTGAGCGCCTGTTGCAGAGCTCGCATCGGCCGAGTGGCCTCTTGGCCACCGCCCGGAGGGAGGAAGGATGAAGAGATCGCTCTTGCTCGTGTTCGCTGCCGCCCTTGTCCTGGTCCTGGCGATCGCGGGGCCGGCCTGGGCGCACTTCGCTCCGAACCAGGCGCCGGATGTCACCGCCTTCGAGGCCCCGGGCTACTGGGACAGCACCCATAGCCAGTACCGCTATGACATCACCTGGTCGTGGAGCACCACGGCCGGCAAACCTAACTGGTGTTATTTCTACGTCTGGAAAAGCACCGTCTACGTTCCCGAGTGGGGCTACAGCAAGTTCTCCGCCAAGGCCGCCGCGGCGGGCGAGGCGACTGCTACCTACTACAGCCTCACCTATTGCGGGCAGTGGAAGGTCTGCATGTCGAACAGGACCGGCATCGACGACTTTGTCTACAGCGCGAACTAGGCTGGTCCGCCGGACAGTGTACTTGCGGCTGGGGCCCCGCTCGGATAACCGGGCGGGGCCTCTTCTTGGGCGACAAGACCCGCGGAACGTAGGCTTCCATGCCTAGCCGGACGCCCCTGCCGGTCCGAGTCCTGCCTCCGGTATACTCCCGGAGGCGCCCCCGGCGCTCCCCACGCTCAGCCAACGACCGAAAGCGCAGGTCCATGAGCCAGTCCTTCGCCTACACGGGCACCAGCGACTACATCGCCGCGCCCGACCTCATGCAGACCGTCAACGTCGCCGTGCAGCTCAGCCGCCCGCTGCTCATCAAGGGTGAGCCCGGCACTGGCAAGACGATGCTGGCCCAGTCCATCGCCAAGGGCTTGGACATGCCGCTGCTCATCTGGAACGTCAAGTCCACGACGAAGGCGCAGGACGGCCTGTATGTCTACGACACGGTCCAGCGTCTGTACGACGGCCAGTTCGGCGACCGCGACGTGAGCGACATCGCCCAGTACATCAAGCTCGGCAAGCTGGGCGAGGCCTTCTCCAGCGAGGAGCGGGTGGTGCTGCTCATCGACGAGATAGACAAGGCCGACCTCGAGTTCCCCAACGACCTGCTGTGGGAGCTCGACCAGATGGAGTTCTTCATCCCGGAGACTCACCGGACCATCAAGGCCAAGCAGCGGCCCATCGTGCTCATCACCAGCAACGCCGAGAAGGAACTGCCCGACGCGTTCTTGAGGCGCTGCGTGTTCCACTACATCGAGTTCCCCGACAGGGAGATGATGGAGCGCATCGTGCGCGTGCACGTCCCGGCTCTGGACCAGCGGCTGCTCGACCTGGCCACGCAGGCCTTCTACTGGCTCCGCGAGGTGCCCGGTCTGCAGAAGAAGCCCAGCACCAGCGAGCTGATCGACTGGGTGCAGGCTCTGGAGCGCGGAGGGGTGGACCACGAATCGATCGCCGCGCGGCTGCCCTTCATGGGCGTGCTGCTCAAGAAGGACCGCGACGTGGAAGTGGCCCAGCGCGCCCTGGCCTCGAACCGGCGGCGCTAGCCTCCCGGGCGGCGGCTGCTGAGGGCGGCCAATACTATGTTCACCGACTTCTTCTTCCTGCTCCGCCAGTACGGCGTGCCGGTGACGGTCACCGAGTGGCTCGCGCTCATGCGCGGGCTCGCCATGGGGCTCGTCCCCACCGGCCTCGACCAGTTCTACGCGGTCGCGCGCAGCATCCTGGTGAAGAGCGAGACCTACTTCGATCAGTACGACCAGGCGTTCGCCCACATGTTCCAGGGCATCGAGACGCCGGTGGAGATCGCCGACGAGGTGTGGGACTGGCTCGCGAACCCGCTGACGATGCCCGGGCTGAGCGAAGAGGAACGGCGGCTGCTGGCGGCCGCTCTGGCGGATCTTGATCTGGAGGCTCTCCGGAAGATGTTCGAGGAGCGCCTCAAGGAGCAGACCGAAGCCCATCACGGCGGCAGCTACTGGGTGGGTACCGGCGGCACCAGCGCCTTCGGCCACTCCGGCTTCCACCCAGGCGGCATACGCGTGGGAGGGGAGAGCCGCAACCTCAGCGCCGTCAAGGTGGCGGGCGAGCGCCGCTACCGAGGCTACCGCACCGACCAGGAGGTGGGCGTGCGGGAGTTCGAACTCGCGCTGCGGCGCCTTCGCCAACTGTCGTCGCGCAACGAGAGCCTGCCAGACGAACTCGATCTGGATGAGACCATCGAGGAGACGGCGGGCAACGCCGGGCGCCTCAGCCTCGTGTGGCGCAAGAGCCGCAAGAACGCCGTCAAGGTCCTGCTGCTCATGGACGTCGGCGGCTCCATGAGCCCCTACGTGCGCCTCTGCAGCCAGCTCTTCAGCGCCGTCAACCGCAGCAGCCACTTCAAGGACCTCCGCTTCTACTACTTCCACAACTGCGTGTACGACCGCCTGTACACCAACACGCGGATGAGCACCACCGAGGCGGTCTCCACCCGGCGCGTGCTCCAGGAGCTTCCCAGCGACTACAAGTTGATAGTCGTGGGCGACGCGGCCATGGCCACCAGCGAGCTCATGGACCGCGGCGGCATCATCTGGTGGGGCTTCGACAACGACGAGCCGGGCATCGAGTGGCTCCGGCGCCTTCGCCGTCATTTCGACCACTCCGTGTGGCTCAACACCATCCCCGAGCGCGAGTGGGACCGTACCTACGGCAGCACCACCATCCGCAAGGTGCGCGAGGTGTTCCCGATGTTCGAGCTCACCGTGGACGGACTAACCGCCGCGACGCGCAAGCTCATGGTGCGGTGACGGGTAGCCTCCTCATCCAGAACGCGGCCGCCGAGCAGTCGGCGGCGCGGTCGCGGGGAGCGGCCTAGCCCAGGACTCTGCGGACCTCGCGGAGCAGCGTCTCTATGCCGAACGGCTTCATGATGAAGCCGACGTCGTCCGGTATGCCCAGCCGGGTGGGGGGCACATCGGTGTATCCGGACATGTAGACGACCTTCATGCCCGGACGGACTCGCAGCAGTTGCTCGGCGAGTTCCGGTCCGTTCATCTTGGGCATGCGCACGTCGGTCAGGAGCAGGTCGATAGGCGAGGAGGTCTGGATGGCGGCGACGAGCGCTTCCCGCCCGTCGGCAGCAGAGAGGACCTTGTAACCGTGAGAGGAGAGGACGCGTTCGGCCAACTTCCGCACCGGCTCTTCGTCTTCGGCCAGTAGGATCGTCCTGGTCGCGAACGGCAGGGTCCGCGGTCCCTCAGAGACCTGCTGCACGATCGGCGCCTTGCCCAAGGCCGGGAGGCAGACCTTGAACGTGCTCCCCTTGCCCAACTCGCTCTCAACGGCGATGTCCCCACCGCTCTGCTGCACGATGCCGTACACAGTCGCCAGGCCCAGGCCGCTCCCGAGCCCCAGTCCCTTCGTCGTGAAGAAAGGCTCGAAGACGCGCGCCCGCGTCGCCTCGTCCATGCCTTCGCCGGTGTCGGTGACCGTGAGCATGACGTACCTGCCTGGACCGAGCTCGGGGAAGTCCGCGAGTTCTTCTCCCGCCAGGTCCACGTTCAGGCTGGCGATCGTCAGCCGACCGCGCTCGCGCATCGCGTCGCGCGCGTTGACGGCCAGGTTGATCAGGACCTGCTCGAACTGGCGAGGGTCCACCTCCGCCAGCTCCAGGTCCTCAGCCAACCGTGTCTCGACCGTTATGTTCTCTCCCAATGTGCGCCGCAGCATCGTCTGGATCCGCAGGACGCTCTCGTTGAGATCGACCGCCTGCGGCTTGAGCATCTGCCGGCGCGAGAAAGCGAGGATCTGCGAAGTCAGCGCGGCGGTGCGCTCGCCTACCTCCCTGACCTCCTGGATGAGCTCGTGGGCATCGCCGCCGGCAGGAAGTCCATCCAGCGCCAACTCGCTGTTCCCGATGATCACCGTCAGCATGTTGTTGAACTCGTGCGCGATGCCTCCGGCGAGCTGCCCGATGGCTTCCATCTTCTGCGCCTGGAGCAGGCGCTCCGAGAGGCGCTTCTGCTCGGTGAGGTCGACGGCGTACAAGACACCGATGTCGGTGTTGTTCCCGATGTCGCCACCGCCGATAAGTACCGGGATCGGGTGGCCGTCCCTATGGATGAATTCCTTCTCATAGGGATCACAGAAGCCCCTCTGATCCACTTCGCTGACGGCCTGCCGGTCGCGCTCCGCATGGTGCGGGGGAGTGATGTCGGTCCAGCTTATCCTTCCCGAATTGACTTCCTCGAGAGTGAACCCGAGCATATCCGCGAAGCGGGCGTTCGCTTCTAGGAGTCCGCCCGACCTGCTCCATAGGGCCATGGGGATCATGTTGTTCTCGAAGACCCGCCGGAAGCGCCGTTCGTTCGTCTGAGCCGATTCTTCGGCACGCCTCAGGTCGGTCATGTCCACGACGAGCACCGCGTAAGCGATGACCTCGCCGTTTGCGTCCGCGACCGGGCTGATGTAGTGGGAGGTATGCCGACCATCGGGAGAATCGTAGGTCCCGCTCACCACACGCCGGTTGCGTCGGGCTTCCTCGATCATAGCCCGGCTGCTGACGGTGTTCTCCTGCGAAGACAGGTCGAAGATGTTCCCTCCCGCGAGCTCTTCCTGCGGGCGGCCGAGGAAGGACGCGGCGGTCTCGTTCGCCACCAGGATCTTGCCTGCGGTATCGATGAGGATAAGCATCTCGGGGATGCCGTCGAGCGTCGTACGGAACCGGCTCCTCTGGTACTCGATCTCCGTGGTGCGTTCACGGATGCTCTGCTCAAGACCCAGGTTCGCCTCATGCAATCGGTCTTCCGCGCTCTTGAGCCTCGTGACATCTTCGAAGGTGGTGAATACGCGGTACGGGTCCGCGTCACCATTTCGGAATTCGGGGATGGCGGTGACGCTGATCCAGTGCATGGAGTCGTCCACCGGGTTGAACATCCCCATGAGCTCGCCGCTGATCACCTGGCCGGTGGCCAGGGCGCGCATGGCCGGGTGCTCTTCTCCGGGGAACGGCGAGCCGTCTTGCCTCACCGAGCGCCAGCGAGGGTCCATCGATGTGCGGCCCATCAGCTGATCGAGCGAGAGACCGAGGATCCGTTCGGCGCTGGGGTTCGCCGCGATGATCATGCCTTCCCTGTTTTGATACACGGCGCCCTGGCCCATCCGCTCGAACAGCGTCTTGAACCTGTTCTCGCTCTGCCGAAGCTCCCTCTCGGCCCGTGCCTGCCCGCCGTGGTCCATGAAGAAGACCTGTATTGCAGGCTCTCCCTCGAACCGGACTGGGAGCGCGGTGGTAAGGGCCTCGACGATCTCTCCTTGTGCGGCGAGGAGCTGAGTCGTGCGGGCCACGAGCAAGCCCAAGGGCGGGTCGGTGACGGCGGCGGACCCGGCCGCCTCGATATGGGGCTGCAGCTCGGTGCGGTCCTGCGCGGAGATCAGCTCCGCCACCTTCGTGCCGACGAGGTCCTCCACGCTCCCACGGCCGAACAGGCGTGCTGCCGCAGCGCTGGCATAGAGGCACAGCGTGCCGTCGTGCACCAGGGTGGCGTAAGGGGTGCGGTCAACGGCCGCACGGTCGATAAAACGGTCCTCTGAAGATCCAGACCCGTCGAGCGGCCACGAGGCAGGTCCGGAACGGTGTTCGGCTGCCATCGCCACCCTCCACGCGTGATTGCTCATCCTTTCGGACACTATCCCTGATTGCGCGGCGGGCTGGAATAGACCGAACAGGCTAGTTAATGGTTAATGGGCAGACCTTTGCCCGCCGGCTCGTATGGCGGCTGGGCGGCTACAGCTTCGCGATACCGGCCTTGATGGCGTACCGGATGAGGTCGGATTGCTTGTGCACGTTCAGCTTGGCCATGAGTTTCGTGCGGTGCACGTGGACGGTGTTCGCGGAGAGGTTCAGCAGTGCGGCGATCTCCTTGTTGCTGTGGCCCTCCGCGATGAGTTGCAGCACCTTGCGCTCCTGGCCCGAGAGGGCCGACGAGTCCCGGCGCTCCGCTTCCCGGCCGCCGGCAAGACTCCCCTCGGCCACGAAGTGGGCGATCCTGGGGCATAAGTAGACGCGCCCGGCGTGCACCTCACGGACGGCGTCGACGATGCTGCGGGTCGCCGACTCCTTTGTGACATAGCCCCGCGCGCCCGCGGCCAGGGCTTCATCCACCATCTCCTTGGTGCTGTGCAGGCTGAGGACGATGCATCTGACCCCCGGCGTGCGCCGCCGCAACTCGCGTATCGTATCTATGCCGTTCAGATTGGCCATGGTGATGTCCAGGATGAACACGTCGACGGGGAGGGTGCGGGCCGACTCGAGGACTTCGAGACCATCGGAGGCCTCGCCCGCGACCACGATGTCGGCGCCGCTCTGCTCGATCATCAAGCGCAGACCGTCGCGCACCACAGGGTGGTCGTCGGCGATGACCACCTGGATGCTCATCGCGCCTCCTCCTCTCGGGTAACGGCGGGCGCGGTCTCAGGCTGCGGCCAGGGCACGCGGGCGCGGACGATGGTCCCCGCACCCGGGCTCGACTGCACTTCCCAGTCGCCTCCCACCAGTATGGCCGTCTCACCCATGGAGCGCAGTCCGATGCGGGGGGCACCTTCCCGGTCAAGGATCGCCGTGTCGAAGCCCGAACCGTCGTCGCGGACCGTGAGGGCGATGTGGCAGTCTTGCTGCATCAGTTCGACATCCACGTTGTCTGCGCGGCCGTGGCGGATGGCGTTCGTCAGTGCTTCCTGCGCGATGCGGAACAGCGCCGCCACCGCATCGCCCAGAAGTCTCTCGCTTCCCAGGCCGTCGACGAGGCGGACTCGGGTGCCCTCCTGCGCATTGATCCGCGCCACATGCTGTCTGAGCGCGGCGCTGAGGCCCAGGGCGTCGAGTTCCGGGGGGCGGAGGGCGATGGCGATCTCCCTGAGGTTCGACACCGCCTCGTCGAGCATCTCCCGAGCGCGTTCGATCCAAACCAGCGCGCGCTCCGAGTCGCCGTCGCGGATACTCGTGTCCGCCAACTCGAGCCGGGCCGCCATACCCACCGCGAGCGAGCCGACATCGTGATGGAGTGCTTCCGAGAACCGCTTTCGCTCCTGCTCCCGGGCGGCGAGCAACTCTGCGGCAAAGTCGCGGATCAGTTGCTCGGTGCGCTTGCGTTCGGTGATGTCGCGGCTGGCGCCCATTACGGCGGCGGGGTTGCCCTCCTCGTCTCGGACCAATGTCCACGTGTGGCTGAACCAGCGGTACTCTCCTGATTTGACTTTCCACCGATACTCCACGGGGGGTAACTGGCGGTCGTTCGCAAGAAGCGCTTCCCGGTGTTCCCTCAAGATGTGATGGTCTGCCGGATGCACCCGGTCGTACGGGTCTTGGCTCACCATCCGCGCCAGCTCTTCGAGCGTGAACCCCGTTATCTCGGCCAGAGCCTGGTTTCTGACCTCATATCGGCCGGTCCGCAGGTCGAGCAGGTCGATGCCGTCCTGCGAGTTCTCCACGAAGGTCTTGAAGATCTTCTCGTTCTCGCGCTCGCGGTCGGCTCGTTCGGTCACGTCGTGAGCTACGATCAGGGCCCCGGCCACCGACCCGGTAGCATCCCGCAAGGGGGCAAAGCTGTGCTCGAAGAATCGGACGCTTCTCGGGTAGTGGTGTTTGGCGTTCATCTCGAGCGCGAATGACTCCCCCTTCAGCGCGCGGTCGTAGGCGGTGCGCCAACGGCAGCGTTCGTCCTCCGTATAGCCTGGTGAGAGCATGACCTCGCCCACGGTTAGAGCCGGGGCGCCCACCGCCTCCAAGCCTTGTCTGAGGGTGCGGTTGTAGGCGATCAGGCGGTACTCCGGGTCGATCGCGAAGACCGGGTCAGGGTTGCTGTCCAGGATCTGCTGCAGCAGCGCCTCGCTGTCGCGCAGTCGGTGCTCTGTCCGCTTGTGCTCGGTTATGTCGCGCCCGACGGACTGCAACTCAGTCAACCGCCCGTCGGCGTCATTGAAGGCCCGGTTGACGAACTGGATCCAGCGGATACCGCCTCCGGCCACGTGCAGACGGTTCTCGATGACTACCACAGGGTTCGCGGGGGACAGCGTGCTCAGCTCGGACTCGATCATGGGTACGTCGTCCTCGACTGCCTGCGGCTGCCACCTGCTACCCAGGAGTTGCTCGCGGCTCCTGCCGACAAGGCGGCAGTAGGCGTCGTTCACGAAGGTGAGGGTGCCGTCTGCGCGGAAGCGGCAGATGGTCTCCGTGAGGTCCTCCAGGACTGCCTGGTACTGGGCTTCGGTGCCATCCCAGGTCGCGCCCTGTGCGTTCTGCTGATGATCGGTCACGGTCCCCCTACCGGGCCGCCACCAGGGGGTGGCCGACCGCCGTTACGCGTGAAGGCCGACTGTTCGGCCTCGGCACACTGTAGCACCGTACCGGGAGTCGGCGCTTCGCCATGCTACGGATCGTCGAGACTGTCCCTTTTCTGTCCCTCGGGACAGTGACGGGAAGCGTCTCCCTCCAGATAATGGTGGCAGTCCGCATGCATCACCACCCAAAGGAGGAACGGTGAAGAGAAGGTCCGTACTTGTTCTGCTGCTGCTTACGCTGGTGCTCACGCTGGCCCTGGCCGGCACGGCGCTTGCCGGGAAGACCCCGGTGACCATCTCGGACGCCCAGGTGACCTACGTCGGTCCTGACGGGATAGGCAACGAGAATTACGACCTGAGCCTCTCCTTCACGGGTAAGCCGTACAAGTGGACATACGCGGAATACACCCCCTTGAGCACGTTCGAGAGCTCCTACCAGATCATTGCCAGGCAGGATCTCAAGGACGGGACTGCGACCTCCACGTTCAGCTTCTGCCCCACCGAAGGCGTCCTCCAGAGCATCACGTTCTACCTCTACGACCGCAAGGGCAATGTCATCACCTACATGACGGTGCACTCCTGGGAGTTCAACTAGCCACTTCCGGCATCTGGCCCGTTCCGTCGTAAGGAGGAGGGATGATCATGAAGAGACTTGTCCCGATCGCACTGCTGCTCGCCCTGGTCTTGACCCTGGCATTCGCCGGCACGGCTTCCGCAGGTAAGACCGTTTACTGGACGTCCAAGGACGACATCCACTGGTCGCCGGTCAGCCTGCCCGGCTACGGCCACATCGTGGTGCCGGAGCCCGAAAGCACCGCCTACGCCGGCGTGAAGATCCAGATCTACGGTCCCGCGTACTCGTTCTCGGCCAGCCTCGACGCCCTCCCGGGGATCCACAACTACTCGTTCTGGATCGAGAAGCCCGGCCCGGGCACGTACATCGTGATAGCCACGGTCGTCAGTGATACCGGCAGACCACTTGATTCGATGCGCTGGAGGTGGGTGATCGGCTGATCGGCCGATCCCTGGCGACACCGCATCGCCGGCTCGGCCCTCGCTCGGTTTCCCGGGCGAGGGCTTTTCTTTGGCGGCTGCGACCTGCCGGAGGCCCCGCGACCCTACTTCTGCCTTGCGCCCACGATGACGCCCGCGTCGTTGACCGCCTGCACCCAGCTGTTCTTGGAGTGCAGGTCCAGCATGGTGAGCCTCCCGTTCTGCCAGAAGGCCGCCTTGTCGTCCACCTGGCCGGCCACCAGACCTGAGTCGTTGATGTCGTAGGCGAGCATGGCGGTCCCCCGCGCATCCTTGACGGGGATGGAGTGGCCCTGGCTCCAGATGTAGGCCACGTCCACCCATTCGTCGACGCCCTCCATCTTGCGCAGCACGATCTGCCCGAGATCGTTCATAGCGACGGCTCCGCACTCGCCCAGATCGGTGATGGTGCCCTCGCGCCACACCAGCGTGCGGTCTGCCAGGGAGCCCTTGACGCGTCCCTGTCCGAGCACGGCCCCTGAATCGTCAATGCAGACAGGCCGGGTGATGATGGCGTCCGCCGTCTCGAGAACAGTGGCCCGGCCGTCCTCCCAGATAACCCCGATGGTCACCTTGGGGTTGTAGTTGTCTTCCATCGGCCAGGTGTAGACGGTGGGAGCACTGAGGATCTCGCCTGCCACGCGGCCATCCCGGTCGATGTCGCTGGCCCGGTACAGGGGGCCGAGGTCCGATGTCAGCTCCTGCGCCGATCCGTCCTGCCAGATGGCGGGGTGCCAACCCGACAGGGTGGGCTCGAAGTCGGTCACCACCACCTGTCCGGCGTCGTTCACCGCCACCGCGGCCCTGGATGCGCCCAGGTCCGTGGTGTTTTGGCTGCGGGAGACGAAAGCATGCGCGACCCCGCCGGCTTCCGGGAAGTAGTACCCCACCACCGTGCCGGCGTCGCTGATGTCGGTCGCGACCCCGGGTTGAGTCGCGAGGGTGCCGAGATCGACCACTGCCCCATCCGCTCCCATCGCGAACGGGACAACGGTAGGTTCGGTGGGATCCCGGTCGATCAGATACGCGGCCACGGCCGCGGGTACCACCACCACGACGGCGACGAGTGCGAGCAGCCAATAGCGGGTGTGCCGGCGATGGGTGACATTGGATCCGAGCGCGCTCACGGTCCCTCCTCCACGTTCGGGAGCACGACGCATTCGGCCGCGCGCAGGCAGAGGCGCCCGGCTGCCGGCTCTACCCGGGATATCGGCAGGGTGGTCCGGTTCGATTAGCCGCCCCTCGCAGCGGTCCGGGATTCAAGCGCCCCCCTCGTGCTACCGATAAGCTCCTTCGTGAAGCGCGCGCCGCATACTCCGGCCGCCGAAGGCGGCGGCACCGCCGGTGAGGAGCTCGGCCCCGACCCGGGACCCTCGGGCACGCCGCGGGCCCGCGGTGGCGGCCATGCCTTGACGTCCGGGCGCCTGGGCGCTCTCAAGCGCCGGTTGGCCCAGCCGGTCGGCCCGCGCAGGTCCGGCCCGCCGCCGGGGCCGGCCGGGCCCATCTCGTCGTCCCTCCGGGCGCGCATGGTGCTGGCCTTGGGAGTCGTCGGCTATGTCGCCTTCTATCTGACCTGGTCGTTCCTGGATCGCGCCCGCTTCGCGTCGGTGGTCTTCGACACGGCCATCCACGATCAGGCCGCCTGGCTTCTCAGCCAAGGAGTGTCGCCGTTCAGCACGATCATGGGCCGGCCCTACTTCGGCGACCATCTCTATTTCCTCACCCTGATACTCGTGCCGTTCTACTGGCTGGGGGGTGGGGTCAAGACCGCGATGACCCTCCAGGTACTCGCCTTCGGCCTGGCCGCTGTGCCCGCGTTCCTGGTGGCGCGAGAGAAGCTGCGGAGCGAGTGGATGGCATGCGCCGTCGGATGGGCCTACCTTCTCAACCCCTCCGTCGGCTGGATGACCCTGGACCAGTTCCACCCGGACAGCTTCGAGGTGCCGCTGATATTCCTGTGCGTCTACTTCCTTATGAAGAAGCGCTGGCGCACCTTCCTGGCGATGGTGGTGCTTCTCCTGCTGGCGAAAGAGGACACGGTACTCCTGGTGGTCGGCCTGGGGGTGTGGGCCGCCATCGGTTACAGGCGTGTCCTTGGTGCGATGGTCGCGGTGGGAGCCGTCGTCTGGGCGTTCGTCAGCTTCCGGCTGCTCCTGCCGTTCTTCAGTGGAGCCGCTTCGCTGGCCGTGTACGTCGGGGCGCACGGGACCCGCATAGCGTACGGGGGAGTGGGCGAGTTCGCGCGGGCGCTGGTGTCCCGGCCGGGCAGCGTGATGAGGCACGCCGTGGCCCTCGACCGCCCGCTTTACTACCTCAAGGTCCTCGGCCCGCTGGTCTTCCTGCCGCTTCGCACCTGGGTCGCGCTGGCGCTGGCGGGCCTGCCGTTCGCCGTGAACGCGTTCAGCCAGTATGAGCAGCAGCGCGACATCAGGTTCCACTCGGGCAGCCTGTTGATCCCGGCGCTGATGGTCGGGGCTGTGTGGGGCGTCTCCTACGCTTCACCGCGTGTGCGCAGGGTTCTTCTCGTGCTCGTCTTGGTGGCCAGTGTCGCCGGGCTGTGGCTATGGGGCCCGGCGCCCGGATCGCGCGACTCCGCCGGTTGGCCGGAGAAGCCCGTCTACGCCCGCGCCGCGGGCGAAGCCATGGCGTTGATCCCGGACGGCGCGTGCGTGGCTGCCGACGAGCGGTTCGTGACCTACCTGACCCATAGGATCGAGGTCTACGAGTTCCCCAACCCGTTCGGACAGCTCTTCTGGGGTGACTGCCAGAGCACCGGCCAACCTCTCCCGGACCGGATGGACAGGGTGGCCTACGTGCTCGTCATGAAGGAGCAGGAGTACAGCCCAGGCAGGATAGCGCTGGCCGAAGTACTGGCCGGCGGTGCGTTCGAGACCCGCTACGACAAGGATGGGGTGCTGCTCTTGGCTCGCCCGGGATCGGAGCTCGCCACAGCCCCCGGGGCCGCGGAGACTGCCCGTTAGGCCGCAGGCGTCCGCCGCTTCAGGAACAACAGCAGCATCTCGCCCTCGGCATAGGCCTGGGCATGGAACGCCTCCCAGCCGTCCTTGCCCAACTCGTTCAGGGTCCCTTCGAACGGGAACGTGTCGGGGCCGTATTTCTGGAACGTCAGATTGCCTACCGTGACTCGGATGACCTTGTACTCCCAGGTCTCTCCGGGCCCGGCCGCATTCGCGGAGGCATCGGCCAACGTGGATCGCCTTTCTGATAGGCGCGCCGGGTTGCCCTGGCGCGCCGGTTCTCCGGACTAGGCGGCGTCCCCTCGTATCGCGCCCCAGATATCGCGCGCGAGTCCGCCGAGGAAGGCGATCACACCTACGACTACTACGACTACGCCGATCCAGGTGGATAGCGCGTCGGTGCCCCACCACACGGCACCGAGGAAGATCAGCAGGAAACCGAAGTTGCTGCTCAGAAACCGGACCATGTCCACCTGAACGAACCTCCTACGTGGTGTGTGCGTTCTGCTTACTATAGGCCGCTACATCCCGAGTGCAAGGGGATCCGTGCGTGGTCTGGGTGCATATGGGAGAATTCAGACGGTCATACAGATGCGAGGGGTGACTACATGCCTGACAAAGACGCGGAACGGTTCCCGGACGAGTACTTCATGCTCTGGGTGCTCGTGGCCCAGACGAAGGACGCGATCCTCCGGGCGAGGGAGCGGGACTACGCGCGTTACGGCATCAGCAACGAGCGCAGGGCCGTCCTCTTCATCATCGAGAACAACGGCGGCTCCGCCACCCCCGTCGAGATCGCCCGCGATCTCTTCCGGGAACTGCACTCGGTCACCGAGTTGCTCAAGCGCATGGAGAAGGACGATCTCATCTCTCGGCACAAGGGCACCGGCAGGTCCAAGGTCTTGGTGCGGTTGACCGAAAAGGGCCGCGACGTGTACGACCAGTCCCTCCACAACGACACCGACCGCCGGATCTTCTCGGTGCTCAGCCCCAAGGAGCGGGAACAGTTCTCGTCCTGTCTCTGGAAGCTGCGGTCCAAGGTGCTCGACGATCTCGGCATCCCGGAGTGGATGTTCAGCCTGCCGGCCAACCCCAACGCTGGTCCGGCCAAGAAGTAGCTGCCTTCGAGGGTGCGGGGCCGGCGGGCTCCGCAGGCCGCTTGCCTAGCCCAGCGGATCCCGCTCCGCGGTCTCGATGTTCTCGTCCATGGCGAAGCCTTCCAGAGGCGCTATGGGAACGCCCCAGAGCCTCATTCCCTGCGCGATGGCCGCCACGTCTTTAGCCTCGAGCCGGGCCTTCCAGCCCTCGTAGTCGCCATCGGGGAGCTTGCCGGGGACGTCGCGGTCGAGATCCTCGTCGGTGCGAGGCGGGTTGCCGACCACCCGGTCCCACTCGTGCATGATGTCGTATGCCTTCACGGTCCCTCCCTATAGGTGCGCGATGATGGCAGTGTAGTGCATCCCGCGCGGGCGTGGGGAGCAGGCGGGGGAGACGAGGCCCCGGTCAAACAAACGGGGCCGCATGCATCGCATGCGGCCCCGCGGCATCGGTCACTCGGCCGAAGACGGTGAACGAAGCGGCGTCTACCAGTCGGAGAAGTTGGTGTTGTACCAGAGCTTCTCGGTGCCCTTCTTGGCGCGCTTCTGCCAGTCCTTGGTCTTGGGCTCCGCTTCTATGCGGGCCAGGAGCTCGTCGCAGCGCTGCTTGACGTGGGCCTTCTGGGCGTCGTCGAGCGCGGCCACGCCGTCCACGTGGGCTTTGATGCGGCCCAGGTTCGTGGTAGCGGTGTACCAGAAGCCCCAATCGTCGCCGAGGCGTTTGGCCACGTAGTCCCGGTTGATCTTCTTCTTCTCGTCCTGGCCTATCTCGGCCACGGTGAGGAGGAATTCCAGGTCCTTGAGATCCTTGTCGTTGATCTCCCAGATCTGCAGCTTCTGCAGGGTGATGTCGGTCAGGGAGATGCAGTAGTCGTCGAACTCCAGGCGGTCCTTGAAGTTCACCTCGTGGCAGTAGTCCAGCTTGTCGAGGAAGACGTCGATCATGGGCACGGCGCCGCCGTAGTAGATCTGGCGGGTCTTGCCGGTCATCATGAGCGTATTGACGTCGCACTCGTAGCCGAGCTTCTCGAAGAAGTTCTTCATCTTGCCGCCGTTCTTCGAGTAGGCGACGAAGTCGATGTCCGTGAAGTACCGTTCGCCGAGGCGCTCCAACTTCGCGTACAGGGGCACCTGCTCCGGGAAGTAGTAGTGCAGCGCGAGCGGGCCCATGACCCGCATGGCGAAGCCGGCCTGGCTGGCGGCGTCCACGATGCGCTTGCCTTCGGACAGGAAGACCTCCGGCTTCGGATAGATATCCAGCGGGATGTCTTTGGGGAGGATGAATTCCTTCATCGCTGACTCCTTGTCTCTTTCAACGACCCGTCGAACCCGTGGGTCTACCCGCTGGTGAACACGTAGTCTTTGACCTTCTTCTTGTCCAGCATCACCACGACGCCCTTGAGGATGCCCTCGGAGTACTCGCTCCCGGGGTTGATCATGAGGGTGCGGCCGGACTTCTGTGCACCCCGCGCCTCGTGGATGTGGCCGTGCAGGCCCAGCAGCGGCTGGTACTTCTCGATGACCTTCTTGGCGCCGATGCTGCCCGCGTGGATCTTCTCCTCGGCGGCCATGCGCATGTTGGCGTCCAACTTGGGGCAGAGGTCGAGAGAGTAGCCGTGCGGAGGCACGTGGAAGTTGAAGATGACGTTCTCGAAGTCCTTGGAGGACGGGCCCACTCGCTGGCACAGGCCATCGAGGTAGACCGAGAGCTCCTCCTCGGAGAACTCGCGCGGCGTGTCCCACGGAGTGGGGTTGGAGCGCGAGGACGAGACCATCGTGTAGTCGGAGAACTTGACGATCATGTCGTCGCAGGGCTTGAGCGACTTGGAGGAGGCGATCATGTCGTCGATCTCCCACCAGTCGTCGTTGCCGGGGCAGATGTACACGTCGGTGTTCTTGCCGGCGAGGCGCTCGTCGGCCAACTGGAGCCATTCCTCGATGCGCTCGACCGCGCGTTTCTTGAAGAGCTGGTCGATGGCGCCCGGATCGTCCTTGATCGCCGCGAACTCGTCGTGGCTCTGCTCGACCCAGTAGTAGCCGGCGTTCTCGATGGTCTTCTTGACGGCGGCCACTTCGTCGGCGGTGTTCATCTCGGTGTATTGGCCCATGAGGTGGCACTCGCGGCCGCCTCCGGCCTTCTCGACAAGGGGGATGAGCACTTTGCCCAGGAGGTCACCATTCAGGATCGCCACGTCGATGCCGTAGATGGGAAGGGCGTTCAGGAATTTGCGGTAGCACACGTTGGACCCGTGGATATCGGTCACATAGAACAGTTTGAGCACGTATCACTCCTCTCGAGTGGGTAGGGGCCCGTGGGGGCCTTTGACACGAACGGGACAGTATAGGCACAAAACTGGGGAGCCGCAGCCGCTTGCGCGGCGGCGGCTCCCCAAAAAGCGGCCCTAGCGGCTACCGGGAAGCGGCGCTTCGAAGCAGCCTTCTAGCCCTCCCAGCCGCACCCAAGCAAGATCACTCGGGCGGCAGCTCGCCGGTGAGCATGGTGGTGCTGATGCCGGCGGTCCGGTTGGCCTTCCAGCTCCAGAACCAGTACCAGCAGAGACCGAGGGCCCACGACCCCAGGATGAGGATCCCGGTGGCGAGCGTGAAGCCTTCGAGGCTGCGGTCGGACTGGGCGAAGAAGAACACTGCCAGGATGACCAGGTATGCGAGGTTCACGACCGCGCCGAGCGTGACCACTGGGATCTTGAACACCGTCCACTTACGGTACGGCGAGGATTCCCAGATGCCCTTCGAGCGCCTGGAGAACGGGAAGATGGCGGCGGCGATGGCGGTCACGCCGAACACGGAGAAGATCTCTAGTGCCGTGACCGACAGGCCCTGCATGTTGTCGTTCTGCCAGAAGACGTACAGGGCGATGAGGCCTTCCGCGATGCAGAAGCCCAGGATGTAGTTCTTCACCGGGGAGGCGAAGCGGGCGTTCACGTCGGTGAACCACTTGGGACCCATGCGGTCCATGCCCCACGCGAAGATGATGCGCGGGAACGCCAGGTACGACAGGGCGATCCACCAGAGAGTGAACAGCAGGAACGACAGCGCCATCAGGAAGATGACGATCTTGTTCCCGACCGCTATGGCCGCGAGGCCGACGAAGTGCGGGGCCCACGGCATCGTGTATCCGTCCAGACCGTTCTCGTCCACCCAAGCGGTCGCGGACAGGAAGTTGAAGTCCACGATGTGGTAGAGGCCGATGGCGGTGAGGATCATGAACACCGCCGGGACGATGATGGCGAAGAGGTTCGACAGGATGATGCTCTTGTCGGGCCGCTTGACCTCGCCGGCGATGAACGTGATGCAGTAGGAGTAGGCGAACAGCCAGGAACCGGCCACCATGACCCCGAAGGTGTCGTACCAGTTCCAGGTGGTCGGCATGGCCGTACCGGCCGCGTCGCCCGCCGCCTTGATGAAGTCGTTGTAGTTCAGCGAGCCGTACTGGGCAGCCATGGAGTTCCAGTTGTTGGCGAACTCCTGCTTGCTGGACATCAGCAGAGCCACGATGATGGCGACGGCCCCGATGAGGCCCAGGCCCATGATGACCTTCTGCACCCGCGCGAACACCTTGACGCCGAAGACTACGAACAGGACGGCGATGATGTTGGCGATGGTGGCCACCACGAACGAGCCCCACGCATAGGAGAGGCCGCCCAGGAAGGTGTCGTTGACGCTGTTGTAGATCCAGGAGGATCCCATCATCTCGCCCATCATCTTGAGGCCCGGATCCGCCATCCACGGAGCGAGGACGTAGATCCACATGAGCCAGATGAAGGCGTTACCGAACGATTCGCCGATCCCTACGAGCGGGTGGAGGATCCTGGAGTTGTAGACGTACTCGCCGCCCGAACGGGGCATGGAGCCGCCGAGGATGCCCCAGACCAGCGGGAAGCCGATCCCGGCGAACACCACGGACAGGATCGTGGCGATGATCAGGTTGCCGCCCATGTAGACGCTCAGGCCCAGACTGATCATGACCCAGATGCTCGGTGTGAGCCCCTGGTTCATGAAGCCGACGCCGAACGCGTCCCACATGCTCAGACCCCTGACCAGACCACTGGCCTTCCGCGCGAATGCTATTTCGTTTGATGATCCGCGCATATCACCCCTCTCTCCCTCGACGCCCCCCGCGCGATCATGGGCTCGCGCAGCCACATAAAAAGTCAGCATAGAATGTGAACAGACGCTCACTCAAAAGTCAAACGGGGCGTGTAGCATTTAGGCCATGAACGGCATATCGATCCGTCCGATGTTCATCGAAGACTACGAGGCGGTGGTCCGCGTCTGGCAGGAAGCCGGGCTGCCGTTCCGCCCGCACGGCCGCGACCGCAAGGACAGGATCGAGGCCGAGATGGAGCAGGGCACCGCCGTGTTCCTGGTCGCCGAGAGCGGTGGCAAGATCGTGGGGGTGGTGCTCGGCACCCACGACGGCCGCAGGGCATGGGTGAACCGGCTGGCCGTGTCGCCGGCCTATCAGAGGCACGGTATCGCCCGCAGGCTGGTGCGCGAGGTGGAGGCGCGGACCGAGGCGCTCGGCATCGAGATCTGCGCCGCGCTCATCGAGTCGGAGAACGAGGCGTCCATGGCGTTCTTCGGGTCGATCGGATACCTGCACGGCCCGGACATCGAGTACGTGAGCAAGCGCCGGTCGGCGGACACCTGAGCGGCGGGGGCCGCGCCTCCGAGCCGCGGTCCGGGCTTGGACCTATTCCTTCGGCCGGGCGGTGTTCCGGGGGTCCGACTCGCCGGCGAGCGCAGCCCTGCTGGGCCGGCCGACCGCCGTCAGATACAGTGAACCCTCCGTCTTGCCGTCCACGCCTATAAGGTCGTTGAGCTCGTCGTCGTAGAAGGCGGCTATCTGGCAGGTGCCCAAGCCCTGAGCGACCGCCGCCAGGGACAGCTGGGCCGCCATGTGGCCCGCATCCAGATAGAAGTAGCGGTAGGACCGCTCCCGATATTTCCACTCCGAGCGCGCGTACACGGCCGTGTACACGAAGACGGCGCCCGCCTTGCCGCACAGACCCTGGTCCATCGCCGCCGCTGAGATCTCGTCGCGCAGGTCCCCGGCCTCGAGCAGTTCCAGGGCATGGCTGCCCTCCACTATGGGCCGCTCGAGCATGTCCAGACCGGCCACGCGGTAGTGGTACAGCCCGGGCTCCAGCCCTTCCACCTTGTTGACCACAACGTAGGTCTCGATCGGGTAGAGCGCGCCGGCGGTGGGGGTGGCGCGGTAGAAATCCTGGCCCTGAGGGGTGATGAACGAGGCGGTCACCCCGGCGGATGCCCACAGCAGGCGCGAGAGCTCGAGCAGGGTGAGGGGGGTGGCGCCGAAGGAGCGCACGGTCCGCCGCTTGCCGACGATCTGAAGGAAGTCGGGGCCGTGGTCCTCGTCGTCCCGCCAGGCAGGGGAGGGCAGCCCTATCACCGGGGCGTGGCTGTAGAACTTGTAGAGGGCGGGCTTGCTGCGCCAGTCGGGGATTATCTCCTCGAGCGACTCTCTGTCGTAGGTGGTCTTCTGCTGGAAGGCCCGGCCCGGGCGATCCTCCAGCTTGTCCTCTTCCGCCACGTCCCTCTCCTCGCGAAGTGGTAGCCTTGTCAGGCGCCAGGCGTCCCCTTGGTCTGCGCCCATTCATCCCCCGATTGGGAAAGTTCGCATATGAGCGCGTCCTCGACAAGTCACTCCGGCAGCGCATCCCCGGCGGGCGGGCATCCCTCCCACGAGGCGGTGCGTGAGCGCACCCTGTGGTTCCAGTTGGGGATCATCTGCGCGGCCGCGTTCGTGGTCTGGTCGGGTTTCGGCGCTATCCTGCCCTATCTCCCGGTGTTCCTGAAAGAGCAGGCCCACGCCTCCATGTGGCTCATAGGGCTCGTGGCGGCCGCGTACTACATCGGGAGCTTCGCGTTCGCGGCCGTGTTCGGCCGGCTCAGCGACAACTTCGGGCGCAAACCGGTGATCCTGGCCGGCATCGCCCTGTTCGGGGTCGCGCAGTTGCTGTTCATCTCAACCACGCATCCGGGGTGGTTCGTGTTCTTCCGGTTCCTGGAAGGGGTGGGGGCGGCCGCGGTCACGCCGGCCGCGCAGGCCCTGGTCGCCGACCTCAGCACCGAGAAGGACCGGAGCCGCGCCTACGGCTGGATGCAGAGCGCCCAGTTCGGCGGCCTGGTGGCCGGTCCGATGCTTTCCTGGCCGCTCTATTCTCTCGGGGGAGGGTCCGGAAAATGGGCCTTCTACACGATCTTCCTCTTCGGCAGCGCGCTGTCGTTCCTCACGACGGGCGCTCTGGCCGCGTTCGTGCGCGAGCCGGAAGCCATCCGCGTGCGGCGCGCGCACAAGGAGAAGCACCCGCCGTACCGGAAGTTGCTGGCCAAGCCCATCATCGCGTTCCTCCTGGTCGCTGCTACCGGGCACTTCGCTATGGGCGTTTTCGAGGTGCTCTGGAGCCTCTGGCTCCGGGAGTTGGGAGCCTCGATGCGCTTTATCGGCCTCTCGTTCATCTTCTTCTCGGTCCCGATGCTGTTCTCGTTCGTCGGGGGCTACCTGGCCGACCGGTGGAACCGCTGGGGCTTGATGTTCTCCGGGTACATGGTCTCTGCGTTCGCCTGGATCTACTACGGCCTGGGGCACAACCTCATCCTCTTCCTCGTGTTCGGGGCGATGGAGGGGTTCGCGTTCGCCTGGGCGTATCCGGCCAAGCAGAGCTTCTTCGTGCAGGTGGCGCCGTCGCGCTGGCTGGGGAGCGTGCAGGGCCTGGAGCAGAGCTCGCTGCAGATAGCGGCGCTCGTCGGCTCCCTCGTCGCCCCGGCGCTCTACCAGTACGTGTCGGGTTTCGTCATCAGCATGGCGGGTATGGTGTCCCTGGCCGGGCTGCTGGTCGCGGCGCCGATCCTCTATCCGGTCTACAAGGGACTCAAGAACGGCGCCGCCTTTGCCGACGAAGAGTCGGAGAGCACTGTCAGCGTCGCACGGGGAGAGCTTTAGTCCGCCTCATGGAAGATTCGTTCACCGTTCCCGCACGGGAAGAGACAGGTGTCGTCCCCTTGGATGATGCCACCCATCGGCCCAGGCGCCACGACCGTCGGCGACGCCGCGTGAGCATCGTTTGGCGTGAGCGGCGCAGTGGTTTCGACCGGCGCCGGCGTGATGGCGCCAGCCGGGCGTCCGTCCTTCACGACCAGATGCTCCTCGCCCTGCGCGACCGGCCGCGGCTGATCATCGCGATCCTCCTCGTGGTGAACGCCCTCAATCTGGCCGACTTCCTTCTCACCATGAACGTGCTCGAGAACGGCGGGGGAGAGGCCAACCCGATACTGCGCTCGCTCTTCAACGCGGACCCGCTCTACGCGGGGCTCTTCAAGATGATCGCCGTGTTCTTCACGTCGTGGCTGGCGTGGCGCTGCCGGCGTTTCCGCAGCGGGCTTCAAGCGACGATCATCCTGCTCGGGGTATTCACCCTGGTGATCTGCTATCACATCGTGGGGCTGATCGCCTGGTCGTGACCGTCCGGTCGTAGTCGGCCGGGCCCCGGGGAGTCGTGGCTGCTTCGGCGGGGGTGCGCCGGCTACTTGCCGGCTACCGCGTGCTTCTCGACCACGATGCCCGGCGCGACCACCGTCTTCACCGCAGCGTGTTCGGACTCGGCGTGCGCCAGCGCGCGGAGATCTGCGTCGTTGTCCAAGACGGCGAGAAGGGCCTCCACCACCCGCGGGTCGAACTGGCCGCCGCTGCAGCGGAGCAGTTCCCTCATGGCTTCCCTGTGGCTGCGGCCCGCGCGATAGGGCCGGTCGGACCGCATGGCGTGGTAGGCGTCGGCCGCGGCGATGATGCGCGCCCCCAGGGGGATGTCCTCGCCCCGGAGTTGCCCCGGATACCCGGTGCCGTCCCAGCGCTCCTGGTGATGGAACACGAGCGGCACCACGTCGGTGAGCTCGGGGGCCTGCTCCACGATGCGCTTGCCGAGCTCGGGATGCTCGCGGATGCACTCCCATTCCTCGGGAGACAGCCGGCCCTCTTTGGCCAGGATGGCGTCCGGGACGCCGATCTTACCGACGTCGTGGAGTAGGGCGCCTACGCTGATGCGGGCCACGTCGCCGGAGGGCAGACCGATCCTACGGGCGATGGCGGCGGATAGCTCGGAGACCAAGCGGGAGTGCTCGCGGGTGTAACCGTCGCGGACGTCCACCGCGGCGGCCAGGCTGCGGACGATGGCCTCCCGTCCGGAGTGCGGCAGTGACACCACGTTGCCCACCTGGTCGCGGGCCGGAAGGTCCCGCGAGAGCTGCACCTGGTTGCCGCCCATGGCCTTGGCGAACGTCAGGGCCTTCTGGGCCGCATCGAGCATCTCCTGCGGGGTGACGCCGTCCTGCGGGTATGAGCACAGCCCGATGCTCACGGTGAGCCGCACCTCGGCGCTGGTGGACACAGGGAACACCCAGGCGGCGATGGTCCGGCGGAGCCGTTCCGCCACCTCGACGCCACCCTTCTCGAACGTGTGTGGGAGGATCATGGCGAACTGGTCGCCGCCGTAACGGGCCACCATGTCGATCTCGCGGAGCTGGGTACGGAACTTGCGGGACAGCTCGAGGAGCACCCGGTCGCCCACCCGGTGGCCGTGGCGCTCGTTGATGGGCCGGAAGTTGTCCAGGTCCAGCATGATGAGCATGAAGGTGTCGCCGAAGCGGTAGGCCCGCTCGCACTCGTGGGACAGCCGGTCCTGGAACACCCGATGGCTCGCAATGCGGGTGAGGGCGTCGACGGTGGGGGTGTCGAACAACTGCGCGTCGGAGGAAGCGTCCCGCTTGCGCAGCGACACGGTGAAGGAGAAGAGCGCGCCGGCCACCACCAGGAGGACCGTCTGGCCCACAGGCACCTGGCCCACCACGACCCCGGGCCGGAACACCAGGGCGACCGAGAGACCGGCGAGTAGGGGATAGAGCACCACCGCGGGGGCGGCCGGCAGCGACATGCGGTGCCGCGGCGGCGCAGCGGCGCGCAAAGTACCGAGGCACGCCGCGCCGAGCAGCAGCACCGTACAGGCGGCGATCCCGGCGTTCAGAATCTGCATGAGGTCGATGGTCGTGCTCCTTTCCTCTCGAGCACGACATTTCGACGGAGTGCCGGCTGTCTCCTGCCGGCCTTGCTCTTACGAGTAGCGCTGCTCCAGCCAGGGATCGCCGAGACGGTGATAGCCCACCCGCTCCCAGTAACCCAGCCGCTCCTCGGCCGTGAACTCGATGCCGCGGAGCCACTTGGCGCTCTTCCAGAAGTACAGCCGGGGGACCACAAGGCGGACAGGGCCCCCGTGCTCCGCGGTTATCGGCTTGCCGTCGTACTCGTAGGCGACGAGCACGTCGTCGAGGAGCAGTTCCTCGATGGGCAGGTTGGTGGTCCAGCCACCGGTGGCGTGCACCACGCAGTGCTTGGCCTGCGGGTCGATAGTGTAGTGCTCGAGTAGATCCTTCACCTTCACGCCGCGCCAGCGGGTGTCGAGCTTGGACCACGTGGTGACGCAGTGGATGTCGCTCACCTGGTCGGTGGCGGGCAGGGCGAGGAGCGCGGCGAAGTCGATGGTGGCCTGCGGGGTGACCAGGCCGGACAGCGTGAGCTTCCAGTCGGCCTTGTCCACATGCATGACCGAACCGGCGTGCAGGACGGGGAAGTCGTCGACCAGGCGCTGGCCCGGCGGGACGCGGGAGTCGAGGGGGTCCGGCATGTTCTCCTCCTTGTGGGGCTGCGTCCTCCTGCAGCCCTTTAAAGCAGAGAAGCCGCCCGAAGGCGGCTTGTCCACGTTCTAGGTGCCTAGGAACAACCCGCCAGAGGCGGGCGGCAGTCTCACTCGATCGTGATGGCGCCTTCCGGGCACTCGTCGGCAGCCTCTTCGCAGCAGCCGGCGTCTTCGCAGGCGTTCGGATCGATCACATGCGACACACCGTCGTCGGCGACCTCGAAGACATCGGGGCAAATATCTTCGCAGATACCACACCCGGTGCAGAGATCGGGATCGACTTTGGGCACACCCATGATTTCCTCCTTTTGGATTTCGAGCGGTGCAATATAAGCATTGCCGGTGGCTCAGTGCAAGGTGGCGCGCGGGCCTTTTATACCCCCGCTACGGAGGGTCCGAAGCGCCGCTGCGACAGTGCCAGCGCACCTGCCTCTATATCGTCCAACTCGGAGAGGAACGACGGGCCGGGCGGCCGGGTGACGGGGCGGCCCGGGTCGTCGAGGAGATGAAGGGGAGGGTCGCCGCCTTTCGCGCGCGAAGCCCGCCGCCAGCTCTCGGGCAAGACAACGTCCGCGGTCTCCTTGCCGAGTACGGTGCCGAAGAACGCCGTCCATGCCCGGGGGGTCACATCGGCGGGGTCGTAGCCGCCTCCGCCGACGATGAGCCAACGTCCTTCGGAAACCTCGTGGACGAGGTCGTGGAGCCGGGCAGCCAGCGCCGGGTACAGCTCCATGCCGGCGGTGAGGTCGGTGAGGGGGTCGGCGTGGTGGGTGTCGCAGCCGGTCTGCGCCACCACGATGTCAGGGCGGTAGGCCCGCACGGCGGGGGCCACGATGCGGTCGAAGGCGAGGAGGATGTGCTCTGTACCGGCGACCATCGGGAGCGGGACGTTGAGGCAGGCCCCGGCTCCATCGCCCGCGCCGGTCTCCTTGGTCTCGCCCGTGCCGGGGAACAAGAACCGCCCGGATTCGTGCACCGAGATGGTGAGCACCCGGGGGTCGTCGTAGAAGATGGCCTGCACGCCGTCCCCGTGATGGGCATCGAGATCGATATAGGCGACCCGCCTGCCGGCCGCGACCGCGGCGGCGATGGCCACGGCGATGTCGTTATAGATACAGAAGCCGGCCCCGCGGGTGCGCATGGCGTGGTGCATGCCGCCGGCGGGGTTGTAGGCGTGTATCGCCCGGCCATCCAGGACGGCCTGCATAGCGTGGAGGCTCGCTCCTGCGAGGAGGGAGGCGGCGTCGTGGATGCCCGGGAACAGCGGGTTGTCCTCGGTACCGAGGCCGTACAGGCTGAGGTCGGACTCCGGCCGCGTGCCCTTGGCGATCGACTGGGCGGTCTGCACGGCCTGGATGAACGGCAAGGTGTGGACGGTGAGCAGTTCGGTGAGGGTGGCCGGCCGGGGCTCCTCGATGGTGAGGCCCGGGGTGTCCAGCCAGCCGAGGTCGCGGAGGAGCGACATGGTGAGGTCGTGACGGCTCGGCTGCAGCGGGTGCTCCTCGCCGAAGCTGTAGGCCGTCAGGGCCGGCCCCTGTACCAGGACGATGGGTTCCGGGGTATCCGCTTCGCCGCGCACGTTCACTCTCACACCTCCGCCGGTGCGGCCGGCGGCCCGGCCACAGGGAGTACAATACCAGCCCCGGCGACCCGGTCCGCGGGACCGCCGGCGGGTTCGGCTGTAGACGACGGGAGGAGCGGGGCGTGGTGCCGTCTGGCGGGAAAGGCGCGCGAGGGAGGGCCTCTCTGGCCCGCACCGTGCGCGGCCTCGTTCTCCGCGAAGGCCTGTTCCCTCCCGGCTGCCGGGTGTTGGTGATGGTCTCCGGCGGGCAGGACTCGCTGGCCCTCCTCGACATCCTCTGCCACCTGGCCGGCCGGGCCGGCGGCCCGGCGGCAGTCCACGCGCTCCATATCAACCACCACCTGCGCGGCGCCGAGAGCGACGACGACGAGGCCCTGGTGGTGCGGGCCTGCGGGGAGCGAGGGATCGCGCTGACGGTGGCCCACCGCCCGGTGACGAAGACCGGGGGCAACGTGCAGGAGCGGGCGCGCGAAGCGCGCCGCGCGACGGCGCTGGAGACCGCCGCAGGACACTCGTGCGACCGCATCGCCCTGGGCCACACCGCCGACGACCAGGCCGAGACCATGCTGTACCGGCTGGGGCGCTACGGGGGCCTGGCGGCGTTCAGGGCCATGCTCCCCTGCGACCCGCCCTGGGTGAGGCCCCTGCTCGGATCCCGGCGGGCCGAGACGGAGGCGTACTGCCGCGAGCGCGGCATCGAGTTCGCGGTGGACAGAGGGAACGCGTATCCGGGCTATGCCCGCACTGGGCTGCGCGAGCGCGTTCTGCCGGCATGGGAGGACGCCGTGCCCGGGGCCGTCCAGGCCGCCGCCCGCGCGGCCGAGGTGGCGGGGGAGATGGAGCGGCTAGCTGAAGGGTTGCTGGCGGACGTTGAGCGGCTGGTCGTGGTCCCGGCGCCGCCGGGCGGCGCGGGTGCCGGCGCGGCCGGCGAAGCTGCCGCGCCGCAGGCCTCGGTACTCAGCGTGTCCGCGTTGGCGGCGCTGCAGGCGCCGCTCCGGCGGCTCTTCCTGTATCGCTGGCTGGAGGGGTGCGCCGGTCCGGCCGCCTCACGGGCGTCTGTGCTCGCGCTGGAGGCGCTGCTCGAGGTGCCTGGCTCTGCAGACCGGGATCTCGGGGGAGGCTGGAGAGGCGTCAAGGTGTATGACGCACTGTCGTTACAGCGGCGGCGCGCGGCGGCGCCGCCCGCGCCCGGGCCGGTCCCGCTCGGCGTCCCGGGTGCGGCCGTGTGGGGCGGCTTCAGGGTGAAGGCGCAGCCTGCGGAGCGGTTCGTATCGCCCGACGTGTCCCGGGAAGCGTTCGTCGACGTCCGCTGCCTGGACGGCGACGTCGTGGTGCGCGGCCCGCTCCCCGGCGACCGGGTGCGGCCGTTCGGGGCGCCCGGGAGCCGGAAGCTGCAGGACGTCCTGGTGGACCTCAAGGTGCCGGCCGCGCGGCGCGCGGGCACTCCGTTGGTGGTGTGCGGCGGCGCCATCGTGTGGGTATGTGGATTCCTGGTCTCGGAGGAAGGTAGAATCACCGAGGACACGAGCGGCATCGTCCGGCTTTCAGTGGAGCCGGACCCGGCGGGCACACTACAAGGAGACGGCCAAAGGTGAGGACCCTCATCCCCAGAGAAGAGCTGCACACGCGCCTCGACCAGCTGGCGGCCCAGATCTCGGACGACTATTCGGGCAAGAAGCCCATCCTCATCTGCGTGCTCAAGGGCGCCGTCTTCTTCATGGCCGACCTTGCCCGGCGGTTGGACTTCGACCTCGAGCTCGAGTTCATGGCCGTCTCCAGCTACGGAGCGTCCACCGAGACGTCCGGGGTGGTGCGTATCCTCAAAGACCTCGACACGGACATCGAGGGGCGGCATATCCTTATAGTGGAGGACATCATCGACTCGGGGCTCACCCTGCAGTATCTGACCAAGAGCCTGTGGTCCCGCAACCCGGCCAGCATCGAGATAGTGACGCTCCTCAACAAGCCGAGCCGGCGCACCGCGGAACTGCCGTGCAAGTACACCGGCTTCGACATCGAGAAAGAGTTCGTCGTGGGTTACGGTCTGGACCACGCGGAGAAGTACCGGAACCTGCCGTTCATAGGAGTGCTGGATCAGCCCGAGTAGGGTCGGCATGGTAGAATCCCTTACTTTCATGGACCTATTTTTGGAGCGCAGTTGAGCAGGTTTTTCAAAAGCGCGGCCTTTCCCATACTTCTGGTCATCCTGTTGGCCTTCTTCGTCCAGAACCTCTTCTACGGGGGGCGAGGAAGCCAGGACCTGACGTTCAACCAGTTCCAGCAGGCGGTCGAAGCCGGGCAACTGAAGGACGTGACGGTCAAGACCAAGGACTACATAGTCCAGGGGACGCTGACCAGCACCAACAAGAAGTTCGAGATCGGCTGGACCGATCCGTTCCCCATGTTCCAGTACCTGTCCGACAACAAGGTGGACTTCAGCACCGACGTCCAGAAGAGCTCCATCTGGGGCTCGCTGCTCACCACTGTGCTCCCCATCCTCCTCATGGTCGTGTTCTTCATCTTCCTCATGAACCAGATGCAGGGCGGCGGCAGCAAGGTCATGAGCTTCGGGAAGTCCCGGGCCAAGCGTATGGCCGTCGACCAGCCGAAGATCACGTTCAAGGACGTCGCCGGAGTGGACGAGGCTGTGGAGGAGCTCGAGGAGATCAAGGACTTCCTCGAGAACCCCAAACGGTTCCAGGCTCTGGGCGCCCGCATCCCCAAGGGTGTGCTGCTGTTCGGCCCTCCCGGCACCGGTAAGACCCTGCTCGCCCGGGCCGTGGCCGGCGAGGCGGGTGTGCCGTTCTTCAGCATCTCCGGTTCCGACTTCGTCGAGATGTTCGTGGGCGTCGGCGCCAGCCGCGTGCGCGACCTCTTCGAACAGGCCAAGCAGAACCAACCGTGCATCATCTTCATCGACGAGATCGACGCCGTCGGCCGCCATCGCGGCGCCGGCCTCGGCGGCGGTCACGACGAGCGCGAGCAGACCCTCAACCAGTTGCTCGTGGAGATGGACGGTTTCGAGGCCAACGAGAGCATCATCATCATGGCGGCCACCAACCGGCCCGACATCCTCGACCCGGCGCTGCTGCGCCCCGGCCGTTTCGACCGGCAGATCGTCGTGGACCGTCCGGACCGCGAGGGCCGCAAGGCCATCCTGTCCGTGCACGCCAAGGGCAAGCCGCTGGGCCCGGGTGTGGTCCTCGACACGCTGGCCGCGCAGACCCCCGGCTTCACCGGCGCCGACCTGGCGAGTCTGGTGAACGAGGCGGCGCTGCTCACCGCCCGCAAGCGCAAGCGCGTCATCGAGATGGAAGAGCTGGAAGAAGCCGTTCTGCGGGTCATCGCCGGCCCGGAGAAGAAGTCGCGCCTGCTCTCCGAGGAAGAGAAGCTCATCACCGCCTATCACGAGACCGGTCACGCGCTGGTGGCCCACTACCTGCCGAACGCCGATCCGGTCCACAAGATCTCCATCATCAGCCGGGGTCAGGCCCTGGGCTACACGATCACCCTTCCGACCGAAGACAAGTTCATGGTCAAGAAGAAGGAGATCCTGGACAAGCTCAGCCACATGCTGGCCGGCCGGGTGGCGGAAGAGATCCGGTTCGACGACATCACCACGGGTGCTTCCAACGACCTGCAGCGGGCCACCGAGACCGCCCGGCGCATGATCACGCAGTACGGCATGAGCGAGAACCTCGGGCCGCTCACGTTCGGGCACGACCCGGCGCAGCCGTTCGTGGGGCGCGACTACGGCATGGGCCAGGAGTACTCCGACGAGACGGCGCTGAAGATCGACACCGAGATCCGCCGCGTGGTCGACGAGGCCTACGAGACCGCCCGTCGCATCCTGAGCGAACACCGGGACGAACTCGATCAGATCTCCATGCTCCTCATCGAGAAGGAGACCATCGACAGGGATCAGTTCGAGGCCATCATCCGCGGCGACGACCCGGACGACGTCTTCCGCGCGGCCGACGAGGCTAAGGCGCGCAAGGCTGCCGAGACCGCCAGGGTCAAGCGCCAGCGGCAGCGCGAGCAGGAGACACCCGCGCCTGAAGGTCTGGCGCCCGGTGGGGTCGCGACCTTCGCCAACCACAGCGAAGACTGACGGCCGCCGTGGTCGACAAGACGAAGATCGAACAGGCCACCCGCCTCCTGCTCGAGGGCATAGGTGAGGATCCCGACCGGGAGGGCCTGCTGGCCACGCCGCGCCGGGTAGCCGAGCTCTACGAGGAACTGATCTCCCAGGAGCCCAAGAACCTCGCCAGTCTCGTGCCCGCCATCGCCTCGGATACCCACCAGGAGATGGTGTTGGTGCGCGACATCGCCTTCCACTCGCTCTGCGAGCATCACCTGGTGCCGTTCTTCGGCGTCGCAGACGTGGCCTATATCCCGTCCAAAGCGGGCAACATCACCGGCCTTTCGAAGATCATCAAGCTGGTCCGGGTCGCGGCCGCGAGGCTGCAGATCCAGGAGCGGCTCACCAGCATGATCGCCGACAGTCTCATGGAGGCCCTTGAGCCGGCCGGTGTGCTGGTGTTGGTGAAGGCCGAGCACCTCTGCATGACCATGCGCGGCGAACGAGCCCCCGGCTCCCAGGTGGTCACCTCCGCGGTGCGCGGCATCTTCCGCACCAACGCCGCTACGAGGGCGGAGGTCATCGCCCTCATCGAAGCGCCGTCCTAGAAAGGCGCCGTGACCGTGACGGCGGCGGGAAGCAGACCTCAGGTACTGGTCCTCAGGGACATCGACGAGTCGCGGGCCGCCCTCAAGCACATCCGCGTGAGCGGCGCCGGCATCGAGATCATGGAGAAGAAGGCGCTGTTCCGGGTGGTCCGGGTCACCGGGCTCGACATCCGCGCCGCCAACATCCTCAAGCAGGAGATGCTCTCCCGGGGCGGAGAGGTCGCCACTTCCCGCGAAGTCTACGAACTGCACGGCGAGAGTGCCGACTGTCTGATCATGGGCACGCTCACGCAGTTCGAGCGCGTGCTGCCCAAGCTCAGGCAGCAGCCGTTCGGCCTGCGCAAGCTGTCGGCGGCGATAGAGACCGCGCTGCGCAGCTACGACGAGCGGGTGCCGGCCGGTCCCGCCGGCCTGGATCTCAGCGACGCCCCGCTCCTCATGGGCGTGCTGAACGTGACGCCCGACTCGTTCTCCGACGGCGGCAGCTACGCCGGCGCCCAGGAGGCGATCGGCGCGGCCCTGGGGATGGCCGAGGATGGCGCCCACCTCATCGACATCGGCGGCGAGTCCACGCGCCCGGGGTCCGACCCCCTTCCCGAGGCGGACGAACTGGCGCGGGTGATCCCGGTCGTCAGGGGCCTGGCTCAGTCATTGGCGGGCCGCCTTTCCGTGGATACGTACAAGGCCCGGGTGGCGGCGCAGGCCTTGGAGGCCGGCGCCTCCATCATCAACGACATCTCCGCCCTGCGCATGGACCCGGAGATGGTGGCCGTGGCCCGCGACGCCGAGTGCCCGGTCATCATCATGCACATGCTGGGCGAGCCGAAGACCATGCAGGTCGATCCCACCTACGAGAACGTGGTGGAGGAGGTCTTCCAGTTCTTCGCGGAGCGGATCGAGTGGGCCGTCGAGAACGGCATCAAGGAAGAGAACCTGCTGATCGACCCCGGGCTGGGGTTCGGCAAGACCACCGCGCACAACCTGGCCCTGCTCCGCCATCTCGACACCTTCCGGTCACTGGGCCGGCCGATCGTGCTGGGCGCTTCGCGCAAGCGGTTCCTGGGGCAGATCCTGGGCATCGACACCGCCTCGGAGCGGGACGACGCCACCGCGGCCACCACGGTCTTCGGAGCCTGTGCCGGGGCGCACATCATCAGAGTCCACAACGTGGCGGTCAACCGGGACGCGGCCCGCATCGCCAGGGCGATCCTCAACGAGAGCTAGGGGGCGGGATGGACATCATCATCGAAGGGCTCGAGGTCTACGGCCACCACGGGGTCGCCGACGAGGAGAAGGTGCTCGGCCAGCGCCTGCTGTACGACGTCCGCATGACCATCGACGACTGCCCGGCCGCCTTCACCGACGACGTCATGGACACCATCGACTACACCGAAGTGATGGATGTCATAGTCGAGGTGGCCACCACGCAGAGCTATTCCCTGCTCGAACGCCTGGCCCAGCTATCGGCCGAGGCGATCCTGCGCAAGTTCCCGGTGGACGAGGTATGGGTGCAGGTGACCAAGCCGCATCCGCCCGTGGCCATGGCGCTCACCAGCGTCGCCGCCGCGGTGGAGCTCTGCCGGGCCGACTTCGAGGTCTGAACACTGGACGCCGGACGGCGTGCCCGCGCCTTCCTGGGGTTGGGCTCCAACCTGGGTGACCGGGAGGAGACGCTCCATCAAGCCCGCCTGCGGCTGGACGCGCTGCCGCACACCTCGCTCATCGCAACCTCCCGCCTGTATAGGACCGCGCCCGTGGGTGGGCCCGAGCAGGACGATTATCTGAACCAGGTGGTCGAGCTCGCGACGGGTCTCTCGCCGCGCCGCCTCCTGGAGGCCGTCAATAGCATCGAGGCGGACCTCGGACGGGACCGCACAGTGCGATGGGGGCCCAGGACCATCGACGTGGATATCCTCTGGTACGATGGGTCCCCGGTCGCCGAACCCGACCTCGAAGTGCCGCATCCCCGCATGGAGGAGAGGCGTTTCGTCCTCGAGCCTCTTGCCGAGTTGGCGCCGGGACTGGTGCTGCCCAGCGGCCGCACGGTGCGTGAAGCCTTGGCGCGGGTGGCGGACCAGGAGGTCGAGCGCGTGACAGGAACGGGTCCGCAGTGAAGCAGGGGGTCTGAGATGGACCATGCAGCGATGCAAGCCGAGATCCGCCGGCTGGCGAAAGAGAAGGGCGCGGTCATCCTCGCCCACAACTACCAGCGCCCGGAAGTACAGGACGTGGCCGATTTCGTCGGCGACTCCCTGGGGCTGTCGCGGCAGGCCGCCGCTACCACAGCGAACATGACGGTGTTCTGCGGCGTCCACTTCATGGCCGAGACCGCGGCCATCCTGGCCCCGGAGCGCCCGGTTATCCTGCCCGACGAGGAGGCCGGCTGTCCCATGGCCGACATGGTGGACGTGGCGGGGCTGGAAGAGCTCAAGGCCGAGCATCCGGGCGCCGTGGTCATCACCTACGTCAACAGCAGCGCCGACGTGAAGGCCATCTCGGACATCTGCTGCACGAGCGCCAACGCGGTGGACATCATCCGTTCGGTGCCGGCTGACAAGGAGATCATCTTCACCCCGGACCGCAACCTCGGCACCTGGGCGGCGCAGAAGGCCGGCCGCTGGGTGACCGTCTGGCCCGGGTTCTGCCCCACCCACGGGCTCATCGGCGTCGACGACGTGGAGAAGGCCCGCTTGGCCCATCCCGGCGCCAAAGTGGTGGTGCATCCCGAGTGTGAGACCGACGTCGTAGCTCTGGCCGACGCGGTGGAGAGCACCTCAGGGATGATCCGCTTCTGTCAGAAGGACGACTCCAAGGAATACATCATCGGGACGGAGTTGGGGATGATCCACCGGCTCCAGAAGGACTGCCCAGGCAAGACCTTCCACCCGCTCACGCAACTCACCGTCTGCCCGAACATGAAGCTCATCACCCTGGAGAAGGTGCTCAAGGCCCTCCAGAAGGAAGGGCCGGTCGTGTCGGTGCCCGAGGAAGTGAGGGTCAAGGCGCTGCGGGCCGTGCAACGGATGGTGGAGGTAGGCGCTTGACAGGCCGCGAGCGCAGCGGGCGCCGGGCCGGCGTCGCCGGCGCCGCGGGGCGCGGGGCGGCCGGTTGAACGCCGCCCAGACAGGGCCGGGCACCGGGAGGGGCGCACCGCTCATCTCGCGGAGCGGCGCCGACCTGCGCTACTCCAGCTACGACGTGCTGGTCATCGGCGGAGGGATAGCCGGGTTGACGGCGGCGGTAGGTGCGGCCCATCGCTGGCATGTGGGGCTCATCACCAAGGGCGACCTCGACGAGACCGCCACCTTCCTGGCCCAGGGCGGCATAGCAGCCGCCATCGGCGACTACGATTCGCCCGAGTTGCATCTCAAGGACACGCTGGAGGCCGGGGTCGGCCTCTGTGACGACGACGCCGTCCGCGTGCTGGTCGAGGAGGGACCGGCCCGGGTCCAGGAACTCGAGGCCATGGGCACCAAGTTCGACCGGCGGGACGGCAAACTCATCCTGGCGTCCGAGGGGGCCCACTCGGTGCCCCGGGTGGTTCGGGCCGGCGGTGACGCCACCGGCAGCGTGGTGGCCAGCGCTCTGGCTCAGGCCATCTACTCGGGCACCAGGGTGGAACTCCACGAGAACGAGTTCGTCATCGACCTGCTGGTGGACGCCGGGCGCTGCGTGGGGGCACTGTCGCTGGACCGGGATGGCGAGCTCACCGTCACCCTCGCCCGGGCGGTCGTGCTCGCGTGCGGCGGCGCCGGACAGGTGTTCGCCCATACCACCAACCCGCTGGTGGCCACCGGCGACGGCCAGGCCATGGCCTACCGGGCCGGCGCGGTCATGCGCGACATGGAGTTCATGCAGTTCCATCCCACCGCGTTCTACGGCACCGAGAACCCGACGCTGTTGCTCACCGAGGCTTTGCGCGGCGAAGGCGCGTATCTGCGCGACGACGCCGGGGGGCGGTTCATGGTGGGGTCGCATCCCCGGGCCGAGTTGGCGCCCCGCGACGTGGTGGTGCGGCACATCAAGCGGGTGTTCGACCGGGACGGCACCGACCACGTGTGGCTCGATGCGCGGCATCTGGAGTGCGGCTTCTTGCGCGAGCGCTTCCCGACCGTCTTCAACGGGCTCAAGGCCCGCGGATACGACCTGTGCACCCAACTGATCCCCATCGCGCCGGCGTCGCACTACTTCATCGGGGGCGCGCTCACCGACACCTGGGGCCGCACGACCATCCCAGGGCTGTACGCGTGCGGCGAGACCGCCAGCACCGGCATCCACGGAGCCAACCGCTTGGCCTCCAACTCGCTGCTCGAAGGCCTGGTGTTCGGAGATCGGACCGTCCGCGAGCTCAACCGCTACCTGTCGGTGTCCGATCCGGCGGTGCGCAAGGTCAAGCTCGATCTGGCGGACGAGCCCCGCAAGGGCAACGATCCCGCCGTGGTGGCCGAGAAGCGCGCCGCTCTGGCCCTGCTCATGAGCGACCTGTGCGGCATCGTGCGGGACCGTGACGGTCTGCAGAAGGCAGCCGACGAGATCGAGGCGATGAAGGCGTCCCTTGCGGCACCGGGCCTCGACGTGGCCGAACTGGAGCTGTTCAACCTGCTGACGGTGGCCGAGCACATGGTCGCTTCAGCCGTGATGCGAGAGGAGAGCCGCGGGGTCCACTTGCGCTCGGACTTCCCCGAGCGCGACGATGAGGACTGGCGCAGGCATGTGCTCCTCGAGTTGGATGCCGATACAGGGGAGCAGAAGGTCTACACGATACCTGTGGGCCAACGAGGCTCTGCCGCGAGGGAGGGATCATGAGCGAAGGCGCTGATCTGAAACTGGTCAGGGTGGCGCTGGCGGAGGATCTGGCCGGCTACGGGGACATCACCTCCCGGCTGACAATCCCTGCCGAGCAGACGGGCAATGCCGCCATCATCGCCAGGCAGGACCTGGTGGTGTGCGGCCTCGACCTGGCCAAGCTGGTCATGCGCGCCGTCGACCCCGAGGTGACGTTCACCGCGGTGGCCTCCGACGGCATGCAGGCCAAGGACCGGGACACGCTGGCAGTCATCGAGGGATCCGCCCGCAGTATCCTCACCGCGGAGCGGACCATGCTCAACCTTCTCGGGCACCTGTCCGGCGTGGCCACGCAATCCCGGCGCTTCGCGCGGGCGGTGGCCGGCACCGGCGCCATGGTGGTCGACACGCGCAAGACCACGCCCGGACTGCGGGTGTGGGAGAAGAAGGCCGTCG
The DNA here is from genome assembly GCA_903873715.1 of uncultured Actinomycetes bacterium. GTDB lineage: Bacteria > Actinomycetota > Thermoleophilia > RBG-16-64-13 > RBG-16-64-13 > CAIQPS01. The sequence goes on along the minus strand of CAIQPS010000081.1, from coordinate 13,177 downwards.
TGCTGGGCGGCTGCCGCAACCACCGCTTCGGCCTGTTCGACATGATCCTCATCAAGAACAACCACCTCACCGCGGCCGGCGGCGTGCGCGCCGCCATGGAGAAGGTCAAGCAGGCCGGCGCCGCCTACATGAAGGTGGAGGTCGAGGTCGAGAACGAGGCGGACCTGCGCGAGGCCATCGCCTGCGGGGCCGACATCATCATGCTCGACAACCAGGACGTGGCCTCGCTCAAGAAGATGGTGGAGACGGCGCGGAGCATCAAACGGGACGTGGTCCTGGAGGCCTCCGGCGGCGTGACCCTCGAGAGCGTCCGTGCCATTGCAGAGACCGGCGTCGACCTGATCTCCTCCAGCGCCCTGACCATGGGTGCTCCGCCTGTGGACGTCAGCCTGCGCCTCGCGATGGGGGTATGACATGCTCCTTGCAGTCGACGTAGGCAACACCCAGACCCACGCCGGGCTGTTCTCCGGCAAAGAGCTGGTCGCCAGCTGGCGCTATGCCACGGACATCCGCAAGACCGGCGACGAGATCGCCGCCCTTCTCGACAGCTTCCTGCGGCTCGACGGTTACGGCCGGGAGTCCGTGACCGGGCTGGCGGTGGCCTCCGTGGTGCCCCGGCTCAACGGCGAGTATTCCGCCCTGGCGGCGAGCAAGTTCGGCTTCGAAGCCCTGGTGGTCGGCCCGGGCGTGAAGACCGGCATGCCCATCCTCACCAACGACCCGCGCCAGGTGGGCCCCGACCTCATCGTCGACGCGGTCGCCGCGTACGAGTTGTACGGGGGGCCGTGCATCGCGGTGGACTTCGGCACCGCCACCACCTACAGCGCCGTGTCGGCCACCGGCGAGTACCTGGGCCACGCCATCGCGCCCGGCATCGAGATATCGCTGGACGCCCTGGCCGCCCGCGCCGCCCGACTGCTCAAGGTCGAACTGGCGGACCCGGGTTCGGTCATCGGCAAGAACACGGTCCACGCCATGCAGGCCGGTGCCGTCTACGGCTTCGCCGGGCAGGTGGACGGGATAGTGACCCGCATGCGGCAGGAACTCGGAGGGTCGGCCATCACCGTGGCCACCGGAGGGCTGTCGGTGCTCATATTCGACCACGCGTCCACCCTGGACAAGCTGGACCCGCTGCTGACGCTCAAGGGCCTGGAGATCATCCACAGGCGCAATCACTCGTAGGCATGACCGGAACGGCGAGCGAAGCGGGCGCGGCTTCGCCGGGCCCCGGCCCGGCGGGCGGCTCGGCGCCTGGCGCCGAGCCGGGTGCAGCCGCCGCGGCTGCCGCAGCCGTTCCCCGCGACTTCTTCGCCACCCCGTTCTCGATCGGTCCCGTCGTCGTGCCGAACCGCGTGGTGCTGGCACCTATGGCCGGGCTCACCTGCTCGGCCTACCGGCGACATCTGAAGGCCCACGGCGCCGGTCTGGTGGTCACCGAGATGGTGAGCGCCTACGGCCTCATCCACGGCAACCGGCGGACCACCGAGGATTATCTGTACTTCCTCGAGGAGGAGAGGCCCATAGCGGCGCAGCTGTTCGGGGACACTCCTGAAGCGCTGGAGCGGGCGGCACGGCTGGTGCTGGAAGGGCAGGCGCCTGGCCCGGGGCACAAGGCCCGGACCGTCCTCCCGTCCGCCCGGCCGGATATGCTGGACATCAACATGGGATGCCCGGTCCCCAAGGTCACCAGGAGCGGTGCCGGGTCGGCTCTGCTGGCCACTCCGGAGCGGGCGGTGGACATCGCGGCCGCGGTGGTGCGCGTGGCTGCCGAGTATGGTCTGCCGGTGACGGTCAAGGTCAGGAGCGGCCTGCGCGAGGGGGAGAGGACCGCGGTGGCTCTGGCGCCCCGCCTGGAAGCGGTTGGGGTGGCAGCCCTCGGGGTACACCCCCGGGCGACCAGCCAGCACTACAGCGGGAAGGCGGACCACAGCGTCACTGCGGACATCGTCAAAGTCGTCGGCATCCCGGTGATCGCGTCGGGTGACGTCATGAGCGTGAGTGCTGCGAAGGCCATCGTGGACGCCACGGGGGCATCCGCCGTCATGGCCGCGCGCGGTGCGACAGGCGACCCCTGGTTGGTTGATGCGCTTCTCGCCGGGGAGGACCGCCCCAGGCCGCCGTTGCCTGAGGTGGTGGCCGACCTGCGCACCCTTCTCGGGCTGGTCGTCGTCGATATGGGAGAGCAGCGGGCGCTCAAGTGGATCTACCGGCTCATCGGCTGGTATCTGCGCCCGTCCAAGGTGCCGGTTTCGGTCATGGACGCGCTGCGGGCGGCGCCGGACGCCGCGGCGCTGGACGAAGGTCTAGTTGCGCTCCTGAGCGGTTGACAAGTATCAGCGCGGCCCATATAATGCCGCGCCCGTACTGGAGGCGGCTCCATCAGGTCCGGACGGGGTGCACACTGGCTCTGCAGATGTGGAAGGAAGGAACTAGTGTCTCGCAAGGAAGTCATCCTTACTGAAGAAGGCCTCAAGCAGCTGCAGGAAGAGGTCAGGTACCTCTCGGACGTCAAGCGTGAGGAAGTCGCCGAGCGCATCAAACAGGCGCGCGAGTTCGGCGATATCAGCGAGAACTCCGAGTATGACGACGCCAAGAACGAGCAGGCCCTGCTCGAGCACCGCATCAGCACGCTGCAGGAAAAGCTGCGCCGCGCCCGGGTCATCAAGGACTCCGAGATCGACACCGACCGCGTGAGCGTGGGGAGCACCGTGACGCTGCGCGATAAGAAGAAGGGCGATATCCGCATCTACACGCTGGTGGGCTCGGCCGAGGCCGACCCGACCAAGGCCCGTCTGTCGAACGAATCGCCGGTGGGCCAGGCCATCATAGGTAAGAAAGTGGGAGACGTCGTGACGGTCAACATCCCCGTCGGCGCTCTCGACTTGGAGATACTCGCAATAGGGAAGATGTGATCTATGGACCTGCCGGAGTGGGAGCGGGACCGGCTGGCCAAAGTCGAGCGTCTGCGGCAGGAGGGTATCGAGCCGTACGCGCGCGCCTTTGAAGGCCGGACGTTACTGGGTGAACTGACAGAACTGTATTCGGCGCTGGAGCCGGGTACCAAGGCCGAAGGCAGCCACTACAAGGTGGCCGGCCGGGTGCTCGCCCGCCGGGAGCACGGCAAGGCCATCTTCATCACCCTCCGCGACGGCTGGGACGACCTGCAGCTCTACGGCAACGTGGACGCTTTGGGCGACGAGTCGTTCGAGCGCATGCGCGACCTCGACATCGGCGACGTCATCGGGGCCGAAGGACACGTGTTCCGCACCCGCAAGGGCGAGCTGACCATCTTCGCCGGTTCGTGGACGCTGCTCACCAAGTCGCTGCGGCCGCTGCCCGAGAAGTTCCACGGTCTCCAGGACCGCGAGACCCGGTACCGCCAGCGTTACGTGGACCTCATCGCCAACCCGGACGTGGCCTGGCAGTTGCGGGCCCGGGGCAAACTGGTGTCATCCATGCGCCGCTACCTCGAGGGCCAGGGCTTCGTCGAGGTGGAGACGCCCATCCTGCAGCCTCTGCCCGGCGGCGCACTGGCGCGGCCGTTCATCACGCATCACAACGCCCTCGACACCGACCTCTACCTGCGCATCGCTCCCGAGCTGTACCTCAAGCGGTTGCTGGTGGGCGGCTTCGACAAGATCTTCGAGATCGGCAAGAACTTCCGGAACGAGGGCATCTCGCCCGTGCACAACCCGGAATTCACGATGATGGAGCTCTACTGGGCCTACGTCGACTACAACGCCATCATGGAGCTGGTGGAGAACATGATCCCCGCTCTGGCGATGGATGTGGTCGGCACCTCGCAGATCGTCATCGGCGAGCACTCCGTGGACCTCACGCCGCCGTGGCCGCGCCGCACCCTCGACTCCCTGCTCAAGGAATACCTGGGGCTGGGGCTCTTCGAGATCGAAGCCGATCCGGAACGAGGCAAGAACGCCCTGGTGGAGCGCAAGGTGGAAGTCGAGAAGCGCGACAGCTTCGCCATGATCGTCGACAAGGCACTCAAGCACGTCTGCTTCCCGAAACTGGTCTCGCCGACGTTCGCCATAGACTACCCGCTGGCGCTCAGCCCGCTGGCCAAGTCCCATCGCGACGACCCGCGGCTGGTGGAACGCTTCCAGGCCATCATCGGCGGCAAGGAGTGCGGCAACGCCTTCTCCGAGCTCAACGACCCGATGGACCAGCGCCGCCGCTTCGAGGACCAGGCCAAGAACAAGGCCGCCGGCGATGAAGAGGCGCATGTGCTGGACGAGGACTTCTTGCGCGCGCTGGAATACGGAATGCCGCCGGCGGGTGGTCTGGGCATCGGCATCGACCGGCTCGTCATGATGCTTCTGGGCGTGGAGTCTATCAGGGACGTCATCCTGTTCCCGCAGCTCCGGCCCGAACACTAGGGGCCGCCTGGGCGGTATCGCTCACCCGAAGGAGCGAGCATGAGGAGTGAAGCAGCGGCTGAGCGGAGAGTGCGGGCGTTACTGCCTCTCATCCGCGTGGCGCACGCGTACCTTCCTCTCGCTGTGATGCGGGGTCTGATCGGTCTGGGGATGCGTGTGCTGCGCCCACCGGCGGCCGCCGCCCTCCGGCCTGTGAGCGCCGCGGGAGTCCCCTGTCTGTGGCTGATACCCGAGGGGGCCGAGCCCGGATCGTGCCTTCTGTATCTTCACGGCGGCGGCTTCGTGCTGGGTCTGACGCCGCTGCACGTCACTATGGTGGCGCACCTTGCCCGGGAGATGGGTGTACCGGCCCTCCTCGTCGACTACCGTCTCGGCCCGGAACACCCCTTCCCCGCAGCCCTGGAGGATTGCCTCGCGGCGTATCGTTGGCTGCTCGGGCGGGGTACCTCACCGGATGACATCGTCGTCGCCGGGGACTCAGCGGGCGGGAACCTCACACTGGCGGTCGCCATGAAGCTGCGCGACGCGGGCGAGCCGCTGCCCGCCGCGCTGGCCTGCCTTTCCCCGGCGGGCCGTCTCACCCGGCCCGAGGAGGTCGACGGACTGGCCGCCGATCCGCTCTTGCACCCCCGGGCGCTCAGGCTGTACGACGTCTCCTACGTGGGGTCGCGGGATCCTCGCGAGCCTCTGATCTCACCCGTCTTCGGCGACTGGCACGGTCTACCGCCATTGCTGGTCCATGCCGGCGAGGATGAGATCCTCGCGGAGGACGCTGTGGAGATCGAGCGGGCGGCGCGGGCGGCGGGTGTGGACGTGCGGTTGGAGATGTATCCCCGCATGTGGCACGTCTGGCAACTCTATCTGTCGTTGCCGCAGGCCCGCCGGTCCCTGGACGACATCGCGCGGTTCCTCGGTTCGCACCTCGCATCCGTTCGGGGGCGGCCCCGGCCGTAGCGGCGGTCGCCGGCTGTGCCCCGCCTAGGCTTCGCCCTCCGGGATGCGCTCCTGCTCGCGCACCGGTGGCTGCGGAGCCTTGTTCCACAGCAGGCTGAGCACGTCAGGCCTGGCGTAATGGCCGCACGGGTCCGCGAAGTTCTTCGCCCGGACGATGTCGTACAGGTCGAGGTCGGCGTAGAGGATCACTTCCTCGTCCCAGGGTCCGGGTCGCGCGATGGTGGAGCCGTCGGGGGCGAAGATCGTGCTGCCGCCACCACCGACTTCGATCATCTCCGCGCGCTCCGGGGTGTCGGCTAGGCGCTCGACCGTCTCCTTGGAGGTGGTGGCCACCGCCGCGAGCACGAAACAGCTGCCTTCCAGCGCATACTGCCGCGAGGCCCCCATGCACGGTTCGGCGCTGAGTGCGTAGGACTGCTTGCGGTACAGGCTGAACGACGGCCACGAACTGACGTGCACCTGCTCGCCCAACGAGAACATGGCATACCGCATGAGCGGCTGCAGGTGCTCCCAGCAGTTGAGCGCGCCGAGCTTGCCGACGGCGGTATCGAACACCTTGAGGTCGCTGCCGTCACCCTGGCCGTAGATGGTCCGCTCGACGTGGGTGGGCTTGAGCTTGCGGTGCCGGCCGAGCATCTCACCGTCGGGACCGATGATGAGCTGGGTGATGTACAGGCTGCCGCCACTGCGCTCGTTCAGCCCCATGACGACGTACGAGCCGGCCTTGCGGGCGGCCTCGCAGAGCCGGTCGGTGGTGGGGCCGGGGATCTCGACCGAGTTGGCGAACAATTCGGCGAAGAAGGCGTTGCCGTAGAGTGGCGTGCCGAGGAAGGCCCAGGCGGGATACCCGGGCAGCCAGACCTCGGGGAACGCGATCAGCCGGGCGCCGTTGCGGCCCGCCTCGGCAATGAGCGAGCAGGCCTTGTCGGTGCTCCGCTCTCTGTCCTGCCAGACGGGTGAGGCCTGGACAACAGCGGCTTTGAACGTGGGGAAGGTATCCATGGCGGCGCCTCCGGGTCGTGAGCCACCACAGTACTATCGGCCGCGGTCATGTTCCAGTCAGCCGCTCGGTCGTAGAATGGAGCCCGGGACTCTCTGGGGCCTCGTTCCGGTGGAGAGGAGAGGCGGGTGATACTGACGCGTTCAGTCCGGCATCGCGCGGCGGTATGGGTCCCGGTCAGTCTGGTGGTCCTCTTCCTGCTCTACCTGTTCCCGTTCTGCTACACCGTCCGTGGGGTCTGGCTGCCGTGGTCGGCGGCCGAGTCCGTGAGGTTCCACGGGCGGGATTTCCGGGGTGGCATGGAAGTCCCGCTGGAGCAAGTCGAGGGGCAGACGACCATCGGGCGAGCACTGTGGCCGGACGGCCTGGTCGTCAACGCTCCTGGCTACTCCCCGCTTATGGTGGCCGGCTCGATCCCGACCGTGATCGTCGTCGAGACGCCCGCCGGGTCGAACCACTACCGGTCGTACGGACTGGTCGGCGGGCCGTAGGCCCGGTCCTACGAGAAGTACGCTGCCGCCCCGGCCAGCGCAAGTATCACTCCGATGGCGCAGACCCCGGCTCCGATTTCGGGCCCGTGGACGCGCAGGAGACGGGACTTCTGATGCTCGCTGCGGAGCCGGCCGGCCAGCACCTGTCCGCACCATCCGCCCAGGGACCCCAGCGCGAACCCCGCGAACATTCCCAGGACGCAGTACGACCAGAAGAACGGCGGCCAGGACCAGACAAGGGAAGCGACCACCCCGGACTGCGATACTGCCCCAGCCAGGCCTCCCGTCCACCAAGCGTCCTCGCCGGCCTGTGACGACCACATGAGGGAAGCCGAGAACCCCGCGATCACCAGAGGGAGCCCGCTCGCCGCCAGGAGTCCTGTGGTCCCCACGGCGTTCGGGGCGGAGAAGCCTCCGAACCACAGCGTCGCGGACAGGTAGGCCACGAACGTCAACACGCCCGGCAGGGCGACGACGAGGCGGTGCGCACGGCTGCCTTCGCGGTGGGCCTTCCCGATGGCGCTGCTCTTGAAGGCTGCGTCCCGGCGCAGGATCTCCGCTTCGGCCTCGTCTTGTGTGAGTTCCAGCAGGCCGTGCATGGTCGAGGGAGGAATGAGCCCGATCGTAGTGCGGCGCGGGCCGAGCGGAGGCACTTCGACCCAGCTCTCAGAGCGCTGCACGTAGATGGGCCCCGCTGGGTCGGATCGCGGGCGGAAGTAGCGCCAGATGGCGAAGCCCGGTGGTGTGGGAGCCTGTTCGGCGCGGGCCAGGGTCTCCGCGTCCATCGGCAGGCCGCAGCAGGAACACTCGGAGTACTCGAGGCCGGTCGGCAGTCCGCAGCGGGGGCAGACCACCTGCCGCGCGGAGACGGGCTGAGCGTAGGCCGGGGTGTCTTTCATGCTGGGTAGTATCGGCAACGCCCGCCGGGAGGTGGAGCAGCGCCGGCCCGTGAGCCCCCGGGGCGCTCAGTACTTCGGCGAGTACACCCAGGTGTCAGCCGGCACGTCGGCCGCCCGGTACGGGGCGGTCCTGCCTCCGAACAGGACTACCCTGTGAGTCACCGGGTCGTATGCCATGGCCGCATCGATTCGGCCGGGCGGCTGGGCGCTCTGGGGGTCGCTCACGTTCGTCAGATAGCCACCGTCATACACCCAGGTGTATGCAAGCGTGTCGTCGTGGATGTCGAGTCCGCCGAAGACCACGGCCTGACGCAGTGCCGAGTCGAAAGCCAGGGCGTAGAAGCGGCTGATCGGCGGCGATGTCTCTGCTTTCCCCAGGCTGGTCCACGAGTCGCGGTGGGTGTCGTAGGTGTAGGAGGTCCAGGCTGTGGCGATCCGGTCGGGGTCGATGCTCGGGACCGGGCCGCCGATCTCGGAGATAGGGGGCGGGCCGGCCAGCAAGGTGATGGTGCCGGTGTCCTGACCCGGGATGAGCCAGGTGGTCCCCGGGGAGGCGCCTGCGGGTGCGCCCGGCGCCTTCTGTTGCGTCCAGGTCTTCGCCCCAGTGTCGAGGGCCCAGGTGTCTGAGTAGTCCTGCTGGAAGCCGGGCTGCGAGTAGCGGCCGCCAAAGAGCACGACGCGTCTGGTGACAGGGTCGTAGATGGCACCGGCCTGGTAGCGGGGCGAAGGAGCGGCGCCGGTCACCAAGTGCGACCAGCGGCCCTTGGCGACGTCATACAGCCAGGTGTCGTCCAGGGCCTTCCCGTCGGCGCCCATGCCGCCGAAGACGAGCACCCGGTCCGTGGCCGGGAGGTAGGTGTAGGCCATGCCCCACCGCGCCGGCGGCGCCGCGCCGGCCGGCGCCGCCTCACTCCAGGCGTCGTGCAGCGGCTCGTACAGCCAGGTGTCGCTCAGAGGATGGGCCTCGTCCGTGGCCCCGCCGAACATGAGGATCTTGCCCGAATCGCCGAGGGTCACCAGCGCCTCTCCGAACCGGGCGGGCGGTACGGCGCCCGACGGATGCATCGTGGTCCAACGGCCGGTGGTCTCGGGCAGGGGGTGGTCGACGTAGCCCTGGATCAGCGAGATCATCGACTCCACGGTGAGTTCCCGCTCGTCCTGATAGCGCAGCAGTCCGTGGTTGGTGACGTTGGAGGCGCCCGCCGGACCCGACCACAGCGAACTGTCGCCCATGGTGAGCCAGTAGGCGCCGGCCGGGTCGTACACGCCGCCCCCGTAGCGGTCGCCCGCGACCTGCCCGAACACCACCACCGTGTCGCCGCGGCTCAGCAGGGTCACTCCGCCGCCCCCGTCCTCCCAGGTCGGCAGCGTCGCCATCAGGCCGTTCGTGGTCCCGTCGACGGGGATGCCGCCCTCCAGCCGGAAGGCGACCGGCGTGCCCCACTGGGGCACGCCTTTGAGCACCTCGGTGGGCTTCACGTAGAAGGTCGCGTAGACCATCGGGTCCCATGACGCGCAGGAGAGCGGCCCCGGCTTCTTGCCGCCCGATCCGTTCCACCTGGCCGGGTCGACGCGCGTCACCTCTCCGACCACGATGATCTCCGCGAGGGCGGTGTTCCGCTCGATGGTGAGGACGTCCCAGGCGGGCAACGCCTGCGCGGCATGTGGCCCGGCCGGCGCCCCGGTGGGAAGGTATGCGAGCGCGGAGGGCAGCACGATGAACGCCACTGCCAGAACGACAGCGAGTGCGACCCTCAGACGATGTGTCTCCACGTCACCCCATCCGCTCGAGCCCTTGCGCCTGCGCCACCGGCCGTGAGACTCGCCGGCAGGCGCGGTGGTTTCCCTCATGGTCTCACGGCCTGAAGACGAGCAGGATCCGGCCGGCTGACGTCCCCTTCCCACCGCCCTGCGGACGGAACCCCACGGGGTATATTTCGCGCCCCAAAAAGCGGTCGCCGAAGGGCGGCTATGCTACAATTTCGACAGTCAAACGACGACCATTTTCCCGGCGGGGTACGCGCCGAGTTTCCCGTACTTATCCGCCGGTAGGCAGCCGGGATAGCCGGTCTGTCTTTATAGGAGGCCCGGGTGTTTGCAGACGAATCGCCCGATTGGAACCTCGACCTTAACGGCTCCGCGGACTGCGAGCTGTGCGGGGAAGAGCCTGCCACCATGCATCTTTTGAAGGTGGTGGATGGGACCATCATCCATACGCATCTCTGCGCCCGTTGCGCAGAGGAGACGGCCGGCGAGCAGACGGAAGGTCTCGCCTTGGTGCTGGCCGTTCCCTCGGTGCTGCGCGGGCTCGGCAAGAAGGCTTCGCCGGACAAGCACGACGTGCCCGGAGGTTCCGCGGTGAACCACGAAGAGAACTTCTGCGGAGTGTGCGGTACGACCCTGAGCGACCTCAAGGAGTCGGGAATGGTCGGCTGCGCCAACTGCTACCGGATCTTCGCGGAGCATCTCGAAGCCACCATCCGCCGCGAGGCGGAACCGGTGGAGCATCTGGGCAAGATGCCTCTGCGCGGCCCTGAGACCGACACCCTGCGGCACGAGATGATGCGCCTCGAGCGGATGCTCCGCGAACTGGTGGAGCACGAGCGCTACGAGGAGGCGGCCGGCGTCCGCGACCGGCTGGCCGAGCTCGGGCAGAGACTCGACGGGGGAGAAGTATGAGCGGCGATGCCCTCACAGCTTCGGCCCTGTCGCTCAGCCGCAACGACTCGCTCCGGCGATTCCCACATGTGGAAGACGCGGCGGCGCTCGAAGAGCTGCGCTCCGAAGTGCTCGGCGCCCTCAAGGGCGAGCACTGGGAACGGCCGTGGCGGGTCTACGACCTCGATGCCATGCCGTCAGCGGAGGTCACCCATCTCGTGGAGCGCGGGCTCATGACGCCGGCGTTCGCGGAGGAGACCGGGGAGGGCCGGGGGTTCGCCATCTACGGCAACAACCAGGCTTCGCTCGAGATCAACGGGGTGGACCACTTCAACCTCATCAGCTTCCGGGAGGGCGATCACCTGGAGGCGCTGTGGTCGCTCGTCAGTGCTTTGGACGACCGGCTCGAGTCGGGCGTCAGCTATGCGTTCGATCCCCGTTGGGGGTATCTCACCACCTACCCGGCCAAGGCGGGCACCGGCCTGCGGGCGTATGCGACCCTGCACGTGCCCGGGCTCATGCTCACAGGCAAGCTCGCGGCCACGGCGCTCGAGCTGGTAGGACGTGGTCTCGGCCTCGCCCCGCTGTGGGGAGGCGCTGGAGGTGTGGTCCAGATCTCCAACGTCACCCGGCAGACGGGCCCCGAGAGCGAGATCATCGAGGAAGTCGAAAGTATGGCCAGGGCCATCACGGACAAGGAGCGCTCGGTCCGTAAGATGCTCATGCGCGAGCATCCGGTCCAGGCCAAGGACCAGATAGGGCGCGCCATCGGCGTCGCCCAACACGCCTGGAGCATGTCGTTCCAGGAAGCGGTCAATCTCATATCGGCCGCGCAAGTGGGGGTGGAGCAGGGATTGGTCGAGTGTCCCGCCCTGCTCGCAGAATCGGCCTTCAGTCTGATGGGCAGGCTGCAGCCGGCGCATATCGTGATGGACCATATGGAAGTAAAGACCGATGTATTGGAAAGCCCAGAGATAGATGAGATCCGGGCGCGGATCATGCGCGAGACGTTCGCCGGCTCGCACGCCCGGTGATAGGAGAAAGCTGTGATGTTCGAACGGTTCACTGAAAGAGCTCGACAAGTCATCGTCCTGGCCCAGGAAGAGGCCCGGATGCTCCACCACAACTACATCGGCACCGAGCATCTCCTCCTCGGGCTCCTGCGCGAGGCCGACGGTGTGGCGGCGCGGGTGCTGGGCACCCTCGAGGTCACTCTGGACGAGGTCCGCGGAGAGGTCACCCGCATCGTGGGTGAGGGCGAGCACGAGTCGCAGGGGCAGATCCCGTTCACGCCGCGCGCCAAGAAGGTCCTCGAACTGGCGCTGCGCGAAGCCCTCTCCCTCGGCCACAACTACATAGGCACGGAACACATCCTCCTCGGCCTCATGCGTGAGAGCGAGGGCGTGGCCGCCCGTATCCTCAACGACCTGGACGTGGATGCGGACCGCGCCCGCCAGGAAGTCATGCGCGTGCTGTCCGGTCCGAGCAAGCGCCCGCAGCGCGGCGCGGCCGCGCCGGCGGCGGACGCCACCGAGGGCGGCAAGGAGCGCAAGAGCTCCAAGGTGCTCGACCAGTTCGGCCGCAACCTCACCAAGTACGCGGAGGAGGACCGGCTCGACCCGGTCATCGGCCGCGAGACCGAGATCCAGCGGGTCATGCAGATCCTCACCCGCCGCACCAAGAACAACCCGGTGCTCGTGGGCGAGCCCGGCGTCGGCAAGACCGCCGTCGTCGAGGGCCTGGCCCAGCGCATCGCCAAGAACGACGTGCCCGGCATCCTCAAGGACAAGCAGATCTACACGCTCGACCTGGGCGCGCTGGTCGTCGGCTCCAAGTACCGCGGCGAGTTTGAAGAGCGCCTCAAGAAGGTCATGAAGGAGATCGCCGAGCGCGGCGACATCATCCTGTTCATCGACGAGATCCACAACCTGGTGGGCGCGGGTGCCGCTGAAGGCGCCATAGACGCGGCCTCCATCCTCAAGCCGGCTCTGGCCCGGGGCGAGCTGCAGACCATCGGCGCCACCACGCTGGACGAGTACCGCAAGCACCTGCAGAAGGACGCCGCTCTCGAGCGTCGCTTCCAGCAGATCCAGGTGAAAGAGCCGACCATCTTCGAGACCCGCAAGATCCTCGAAGGCCTGCGCGAGCGCTACGAGACGCACCATCGCGTGCGCATCACCGACGAAGCGCTGGAAGCCGCGGCCTACCTGGCCGACCGCTACATCAGCGACCGCTTCCTGCCCGACAAGGCCATCGACCTCATCGACGAGGCCGCGTCGCGCAAGCGCATCCAGAACATGTGCGCCTCCCCGGACCTCCGCGAGGTCGAGGACGCCATCCTGGAGGTCCGCAAGGACAAGGAAACGGCCATCGACACCCAGGACTTCGAGAAGGCCGCGTCGCTCCGAGACCGCGAGCGCAAGCTGCTCAACCAGCGCCACGAGCTGGAAGAGAAGTGGCGCGAGTCCGACGAGAACTCCGAGATCTCCATCGGTGAGGACGAGATCGCCGAGGTGACGGCCATGTGGACCGGCATCCCGGTGACCAAGCTCACCGAGGCCGAGACGCACCGCCTCATCAAGATGGAAGAGTCGCTCCACAAGCGCGTGGTGGGTCAGGACGAGCCGGTCAAGGCCGTCTCCCGGGCCATCCGCCGTTCGCGCGCCGGTCTGAAAGACCCGCGCCGTCCGGCCGGATCTTTCATCTTCCTCGGGCCGTCGGGCGTCGGTAAGACCGAGCTCGCCCGCACCCTGGCCGAGTTCCTGTTCGGCGACGAACAGG
>CAIQPS010000080.1 GCA_903873715.1 uncultured Actinomycetes bacterium | reverse complement strand
CCGGCCGAAGCGGGCCACCGCGTTCATGAAGGCCTCGTTGAAGGTCCTGGCGTGCTCGGGCACGTCGCGCCCCTGGGCGGCCGCGACCGTCTTGAGGTCCTCGAAGATCCCGGCGATGTCGATGTTGCGCGGGCAGCGGCCCGTGCAGGTGAGGCACTGCAGGCACAACTGCAGGGCCTTCGACTCCAACACCTTGTCCACCAGGCCCACCTGCAACATCCGCATCATCTGGTTGGGCTGGTAGTCGAATGTGAACGCAGCGGGGCAGCCTGCAGAGCAGTTGCCACACTGGTAGCAGTCGCGCACGTCCGCTTCGACCTCCTTGAGAAGCCGTGCCCGCGTGCGTGCCGCCTCGTTGGCGTCGTACCGTATCAAACCTACCTCCTCGCGCTGAAAGAGGGTGTATCCAGGCTTAAAAGCTGCGACCTGCAGCCCCTGAGAGGCATCGGCGGGAGCATGGCTGCGTCCCCCGACCAGTCAGACTGCTGAGAAACGAAGCCCCGGCCGCTGCCGATTATACCTTGGCTCACCAAAACCCGCTGCAAAATAAGGTTATTCAACTGGTTCCGATTTCCGGGATGTCCTGACATTCGAGCCCCTGCGACGCCGCCACGCCTGCGCACGTCAACCGGCCGTGCCAGGTGTTGATGCCCAGACGCAGGGAGTTGTCGTCCTTGGCCGCCCGCACCACACCCTTGTTCGCCAGATCGAGCACGTACTTGAGCGTCACGTTGGTGAGGGCGAGGGTGGACGTCCGGGGGTAGGCGCCGGGCATGTTGGCCACCGCGTAGTGCAGGACGCCCTCCTCGTAGTAGACGGGGTCCTGGTGGCTGGTCGCGTGGGTGGTCTCGAAGCAGCCGCCCTGGTCGACGGCGACGTCCACCACCACCGAGCGGGGTTGCATGAGCTTGAGCATCTCCCTGGTGACGAGCTTGGGAGCCACGGTCCCCGCCACCAGCACCGCCCCGATGACCAGGTCGGAACCGGGCAGGTGCCGTTCGATAGCCGAGCGGTCGCTGTGGACCGTCACGCAGTTGCGGGGAAGGACGTCGTCCAGATACTTCATGCGATCGGCGTTCACGTCCAGGATGGTCACCCTGGCTCCGAGGCCGGCGGCCATCTTCGCCGCATTGATCCCCACGATGCCGCCGCCGATGATCAACACCTCGGCCGGGCACACGCCCGGCACGCCACCGATGAGCCGCCCGCCGCCGCCGCTGGGATATCCCATGTAGAAGGCCCCGACGGTGACTGCCATGCGGCCGGCCACCTCGCTCATGGGGACCAGTAGCGGGAGCTCGCCGTTGGGCAACTGCACGGTCTCGTACGCCACGCCGACGATGCCGCTGTCGAGTAGAGCCCTCGTGAGATCCGGCACGGGCGCCAGATGCAGATAGGTGAACAGAACCAGGTCTTCGCGAAAATACTGGTACTCGGAGGGCAGCGGTTCCTTTACCTTCACGACGAGTTGCGCGCGCTTCCAGACCTCAGGTGCCCCGGGCACGATCTCGGCGCCCTTGCCCTGGTATTCCTCGTCCGAGAAGTGGCTCCCCGCTCCTGCGCCCTTCTCGACGAGCACCTTGTGTCCGGCCTGGGTGAGAGCCCATACCCCTCCGGGGGTCAGGCCGACGCGGTTCTCGTTGTTCTTGATCTCTTTGGGGCAGCCGACTATCACTGGCCTCTCCTTTCCGGATGCAAGGCGTGTACCAGCGGCCGGTATCCCGGCCCAGAAGCGCTGCCCCCCAACGCCCCCGCCATGTCCATCCCTGGCGCCCACTAAATGTATCGCCGAGGATGGTCCCCGTAAAGCGGATGACGAGCTGCCGGCGCACGCTCGGGCGGCGCGCCGCCGGCGAGACCGAGGCCCACCGGCACACCACGGGCGGCCGCAGCGCTCAGCCCGCGGCCCCGGCATGCCGATATACGAAGGTAGAAGAACCGTGGAAAGGCCGGGTCTCTTTAGGTCGTGTCGCCGTACCGCTCAAGAATGCCTCGGGTCCGCACGCTGCTCGCACTCGCAGTGGTGGGTCTGGGCGTGTTCTGGCTGGCGGCAGCGCCCGGCACGGCAGCGCCCGCTACGACGCCCTCCCTTCCCGGTTCGCTCACAACGACGACCGCGCTCGCCCTGGGCGAGCAGGCCCAGACAGAGGTCGACGGGCTGACCGCCCAGGTCCAGGCGGTCCAGGCCCAGATCGGCGCACTGGACGCACAGTTGGGGCAGAAGGTCGGCGAGTACTTCGCAGGTAAGAGCGAGCTCGAGGCCGCTAATGCCCGGCTCGCCCAGTTGCGGCGCGAGGTGGCCGACGCCGAGGCCAAGAAGACCGCCGCCCAGAAGGCGCTGGAGAAGCGCATCCGCTCCGTATACATGTCCGGGGGCCGCGACCAGCTCCTGCAACTCCTCCTGCTGGCCGACAGCCTCCAGGACCTGTACAACCGGGTCCGCCTGGTGTCCACGCTCGCAGACCAGGACAAACGGATAGTCTCCGACCTCGAAGACAGTTCCGACCGCCTCGACCTGCTGGTGAAAGCGGTGGACACCCAACGGAGAGAGGGCCTCGCCCTCCGCTCCAAGCTGACCCACGAAGCCAAGGATATCCAGGCCACGCTGGATCAGAAGCGGCAGGTGCTCGCGGCACTGGATACCGACGTCAAGGCCGTGATCGAGCAGGAACGGCAGCGGCAGCTCGCCGAGCAGGCCAGGCTGGAGCAGGAGCGGCAGGCCCAGCTGCTGGCGGCCCAGCAGGCGGCGCAGAACCACCTCCACCCACGCGGCGCCGACGTCCTCGACCCGTACCAGATCGCGGTGGCCGCCCGGCAGGCCGGCTTCACGGGACAAGACCTCATCATCGCGGTAGCGGTGGCGCTCGCGGAATCAGGCGGCAACGCACACGCCATCGGCGACGTCACCATCGGCGGCAGCTTCGGGCTGTGGCAGATCTTCTGCATGGCCCATCCCGATCTCATACCTCCGTCCGACCCCGACAGTGTCGCCTGGCACGACCCGTACCAGAACGCCCGCTTCGCCTACGAGGTATCGGGGGGGCACAATTGGCGGCCCTGGTCCACGTACAAGCACGGCACGTACCTTGCCCACATGTACGAGGCCCAGGAAGCGGTCATCCGGCTCGTCACCGCTGACGACGAGGGCGGCGACGAGGAGCAGCCCAAGGACGAGACCACGGGCGGAGACTCCTCAGGGTCCCCGAACGCGAGCACCACCTCCACCACCATCAGCCCCGACGCGCCGCGGCCTTGACCCGCATGGACGGCCGCCGTCACGCCGGGCCTCGGGTCCGCGAGGGCGGCACGCGGCCGCTGCGCGACCCCCTGGGCTGACGGTTTCCCCGGTATGTGCTAGCCTTTCCGCCCTTGACCGCCGGGGCCATCGCGGCGGGCAGGCTGCCGTAGTGCGACCAGGGAGGCTCAGATCAGCAACGGCACGGTTCAGAGTATGGTTCCGCGTCTCGTCTGTTCCTTCGTCATCGTGTGCGCCCTTGTCCTCACCGGGGCCCAGGCCGCTCGCGCCGTCCCCCAGGACCTCACTCAGGCCAAGGATCAAGCCGCCACCCTCGCCGCGCAACTCCAGGATCTGAAGGACCAGGCCGCCAAGCTTCGCGACGCGTACCGGTCCGCGACCGCCGCCCTCGCCAAGATGGAGACCGACGCGGCCGACAACGCCGAGGCGTTCGCCCAGGCCCAGCAGGACCAGACGGCTGCCGAGAGCACACTCAGGGCCCGTTTGACGCAGATCTACAAGCAGGGCCGCAGCGGCACGCTCTCCATACTGCTCAGCGCAAGTTCGCTGCCCGAGTTCATGGACCGCATCTCTCTCCTGCAGAGGATCAGCAAGCAGGACTCCGAGTTGGTGGCCAAGGTGACGGCATATCGCGACAAGGTGGCGGCCGACGGCACGCAGTTGGCATCCCAGTTGAAGCAGCAGGAGGCCGCGACCGCCCAGGTCGAGGCCGCTCGCAAGGCCATGGCGGACAAGCTGGCCGAGGCGCAGAGGCTCCTCGCAGACAAGAAGACCGAGGTCGCCCAGCTCGAAGCCGAGTGGAAGGCCCAGTTGGCAGAGCAGGCCCGCCTCGAGAAGGCGCGCCAGGCCGCCCTCCAGGCCGCCCTCGACAAAGCGCAGGCGGCCGCCCAGGAAGACAAGAACGGCAGCGATGGCGGGTCCGGCGATGGCGGTTCCGGGGGCGGGACCACCACTACCACCACCCGGCGCAGCACCACGACCACCACCAGCGGTTCCGGCACCGGCACCCATCACGGGACCATCAACATCCTCAAGCCGGAGCAGATCGCCCTGGTGGCCAAAAAGGCGGGCTTCTCCGGAGAGAACCTGGTGATCGCCGTCGCGGTGGCCATGGCCGAATCCGGCAGCAACGCCGACGCTATCGGGCGCAACACCTACGGCCTCTGGCAGATCCTTTCATACGCGCATCCGAACATGATCGACCCGGCGAGCCCCGACGCGAGCCGGTGGTTCGACCCGTACGTCAACGCCGGGTTCGCCTGGAGCATCTCCAATCACGGGGCCACCTGGCGGCCGTGGGCGGTCTACACCTCCGGCGCCTACCTGCGGTACATGGACAGGGCGCGGACCGGCGTGCAACTGCTGCTGAGCGACCCGGGGGCCGTCACTCCGCCCACCGTCAAGTAGCCTGTCCCGATAGCCGTGACTCTCAGATCGCGAGTCCGGGGCCGCGTGCCCGAGGGAGCCTTGGAGCTCTACAGAGCATCCCGATACGCGGTCAACCCCTACTGGAAACCTGTGGCCTACTTCTCGTTCCGTGCGCTCGCGGCCCTTGGCGTGCCACGGATGGCGCATCCGGAGAAGTACACCCAGAAACTCGCTGGAAGAAGGCGTTCGACCGCCGCCCGATGCTGCACACCTGCTGCGACCGGTTGGCCCTCCGCGAGTATGCGGCCGCGCGGGTAGGGGCCGAGCACCTCGTCCCGTTGCTCGGCGTGTACGACGCCCCCGAGCAGATACCGTGGGCCGACCTGGCGCCGCCCTACGTGGTCAAGCCCACTCATGGGTGTGACTGGAACATCTTCGTCAAGAGGCCCTCGGACGTCGTCCCGGAGCGCTTCGAGTCGCTTCTGCAGGGCCGGCTGCGGACCGACTACTACCGCACGTGGGGCGAGTGGTGCTACAAGGGGAACCCGCGGCAGATCGTCGTGGAACGGTACCTGCTGGGTCCGGAAGGCGAGCAGCCGGAGGACTACAAGTTCTACTGCTTCCACGGAGAGCCCGTGTTGGCCATCGTCTGCAGGGGCCGCCGCACCGCGGACATCTGCTGGACCGTCTACGACGCCGAGTGGAACCGGCTGAGTCTCATGGACTCGGTGTACCGGCCCGGCCCGGACATCCCAAGGCCCGCCCGGCTCGAGGAACTGCTCTCGGTGGCCCGGGGTCTTTCACGCGACTTCGACCATGTCCGCGTCGATCTGTACTGCACCGACGACGGCGTGTACGTCGGAGAGGTGACGATGTACCCCGCAGCGGGGAGAGTGCCGCTCCCCGATGAGGCTGAGAGGTGGCTGGGAGCGTTCTGGAGGTTGCCGTCGCCCGGCGAGGTGAGACCCAGCCGGCGGCACCGCCGGCTCTAGCGGCTCAAGCCGCCGCGCGCGCCTCCGCCACCACTTCACGCAGGAAATACTCGTGGAGCCGGGTGTCGTCGGTGAGTTCCGGGTGGAACGACACCCCGAGCAGGTGCCCCTGCCGCACCCCCACCGTGTGACCGTCGCACGTGGCGACGACCTGCACCGCCGGGCCGTGCTGCTCCACCCACGGAGCGCGGATGAAGACGCCCGTCATGACCGTGTGGTCGTCCTCGTTCTCCAGGCAGAGATCCACCGGCGCCTCGAAGCTGTGCACCTGGCTCCCGAACGCGTTGCGGCGCACGGTGATGTCCATGAGCCCCAGCAGGGTCTGCGTGCCCTCGGCGGTGCGGCTGGCGAGCATGATGAGACCGGCGCACGTCCCGAAGACGGGGTGCTTGGCGGCGAACGCCCGCAGCGGCTCGGTGAGGCCGAACGTGTCCATGAGCTTGCCCATGGTGGTGCTCTCGCCACCAGGGATGACAAGACCGTCGAGGCCGTTCAACTGCTCGGGCAGCCGCACCTCGATGGCGTCGGCGCCGAGGTGGCGCAACATCGCGACGTGCTCCCGGAAGGCCCCCTGGAGTGCGAGCACCCCTATGCGGGGGGCGTTGTGATGCGGGAGGCTGTGAGCGAAGGCCGCCAGCGCGTTACCAACCGCGGTGCTGGATGAGGTTCTCTTCGCCGATCTTGCCGATCTCGAGGCCGGGCATGGCGTCGCCCAGACCGCGGGAGACCTTGGCGATGATGGCGGCGTCCTGGTAGTGCGTGGTGGCTTCCACGATGGCCTTGGCCCGCTTGGAAGGGTCGGAGCTCTTGAAGATGCCGGAGCCCACGAACACGCCTTCGGCGCCGAGCTGCATCATGAGGGCAGCGTCGGCCGGGGTGGCGATGCCGCCGGCGGAGAAGTTGACCACCGGGAGCTTGCCGTTCTTGGCGACCCACGCGACCAGTTCGTAGGGGGCCTGCAGGTCCTTGGCGGCCCGATACAGTTCCTCCTCGCCGAGGACGGTGAGCTTCCGCATCTCGCCGACGATGGTGCGCATGTGCCGCACGGCCTCGACGACGTTGCCGGTTCCAGCTTCACCCTTGGTGCGGATCATGGCCGCGCCCTCGGTGATGCGCCGCAGCGCTTCGCCCAGGTTGGTGGCGCCGCAGACGAAGGGGACCGTGAAGGCCCACTTGTCGATGTGGTTGGTCTCGTCGGCCGGGGTGAGGACCTCGCTCTCGTCGATGTAGTCGACCTCGAGGGCTTCCAGCACCTGGGCTTCCACGAAGTGGCCGATACGGGCCTTGGCCATGACCGGGATGGTGACCGCTGCCTTGATCTCGATGATCTTGGTGGGGTCGGACATCCGGGCCACACCGCCGTCCCGGCGGATGTCGGCCGGCACGCGCTCGAGGGCCATGACGGCGCATGCGCCGGCGTCCTCGGCGATCTTGGCCTGTTCCGCGTCGGTGACGTCCATGATGACCCCGCCCTTGAGCATCTCGGCGAGACCAGTCTTTACTCTGAGTGTTCCGGTGTCTTTCATCGTCGGTCCTTAGAAGCGGCGTGTGCGCCTTCGGCTTACTTTAGCCGGGTAAATTTACCACCCGAGCGCCGGCTTGGGCGCGAAAACCGGGCGATCACAGCCGGAGAAGGCCGCTATTTCTCGACCAGCGAGTAGTCGGTGCGGCGCTGGGCGGGTGTGAAACCCGCGTCGCGGATGGCGCGGACCAGGTCTTCCTCGTTGGCCTGCACCGTCAGCCCGGTGGCGGTGACCACGTTCTCCTCGATCATGGTACTGCCGAGGTCGTCGGCGCCGAACCGGAGGGCCACCTGGCCAATCTTGAGCCCCTGGGTGACCCACGACGCCTGGATGTGCGGCACGTTGTCGAGATACAGCCGGGACACGGCCAGCGTCATGAGATATTCGACGGCCGTGGCCGACTGGGTCTGGCCCTGGAGTTCCGTGCGCCCCGACTGGAAGCTCCACGGGATGAAGGCCCGGAAGCCACCCGTCTCGTCCTGGAGGTCGCGGACGGCCCGCATGTGAGCGACCCGGTCCTCGAGGGACTCGACGCTGCCGAACATCATGGTGGCCGTGCCGGGGATGCCCAGCTTGTGGGCTTCGCGCATGACGCCCAGCCACTCCCTGGTGTTCGCCTTGCCGGGAGCCAGTTGCTCGCGGATGCGGTCGACGAGGATCTCGGCGCCGCCGCCCGGCAGCGAGTCGAGCCCGGCGGCCTTGAGGCGGCGAAGCGTCTCGGCGGTCGAGAGACCGCTCACCTTGGCGATGTGGACGATCTCCGGGGCGGAGAGGGAGTGGATGGTGATGTCGAACCGCTCCTTGATGGAGCGGAACAGGTCTTCGTACCAGGCGATGTCGAGATCGGGATGGAGGCCGCCCTGCATGAGGATGGCGGTGCCGCCCAAGTCGACGGTCTCCCGGATCTTCTGGTGGACGTCATCCTGGCTGAGGACGTAGGCGTCGGCGGCGCCGGGCTTGCAGTGGAAGGCGCAGAAGCGGCAGCCGGACACGCAGACGTTGGTGTAGTTGATGTTCCGGTCGATGATGTAGGTGACCCGATCCGGCGGTGCGTAGCGCCCGCGCGCTTCGTGGGCTTGCTGCCCTACGGCCAGCAGATCGCGGGACCGCAGGAGCTCGAGGGCCTCGGAGTCGGTCATGCGGGTCACGAGACGCCCCCTGGGAGGCCCGCCGGTGAGCCGGCGCCTTCGGCGCCCGGAGGCGCAGGTGCGGCTCCGCCGCCGGCGCCCGCCGCCGGGCCTTCGGCGCCCCCCGCCACCTCGTCGATGAACCGCAACCGCGGCACCACATCCAGCTCGCCCGCCTCGTGGGCCAACTGGTAGAAGAGGGTCAGTCCTTCCTGGTACTCCTCGGTGAAGTCGTAGCGCAGGCGGACGAAATAGCGCGTGAGCCCCGCCCGGTCGAACCGGTAGCGCCCCAGCGCCGACTCCACCACCTCGGGCCGGTGGCTCCGAGCGTAGTCCAGGCTACGCACGAGCTCCTCTTCCACGGCCAGCAGCTCCGGGCCGTTGCTCCGGCCGAAGTCCTCGCGGGCGGCCCACACGGCGTACACCATGGGGAGCCCCGTCCATTCCTGCCACAGCGTCCCCAGGTCGCTGCACGTCGTACCCGGGATGGGGAAGTAGAGCGCTTCCAGGCCCTGGTCGCCGATGAGGAGCACCGCGTCGTTCTGCTCCAGGGCCTCGGGTACCGGGCCGGTCAGCTCCGTGTAGGTCACGTCCTGCTTGTAGCGCAGCTTCAGTAGGGTCTTGAGCAGAGCCACCGAGGTGGCGCTCTGAGTGGTCAGCGCCACCGTGCGGATCTGCTCCAGCGGGACGCGGGACACCAGTTGGATGCTGTCCACCGCTCCGGCCGACGAGATGCTCAATCGCCGCGAGAGCAGCAGCTTCTCGTGATTCCGGGCGTACGCGATGGAGCTGACGGGCCCCAGGTCGATCTCGCCTGCGGCCAGCATGCGGTTGAGGTCGGTGGGCACGCCGGGGAGCAGCTCGACGCCCGGGCGGTCCGGGAGGTCGAGATGCCGGTCGGCGGCCAGAAGACCGGTGTGCTCGAAGCCGTAGTAGAGCGGGAAGCAGTTGAGGAACTCGATGTGGCCCACGCGGACGGTCATTGCGCGGCCCCCGGCGCGGCGGGACCGGGCGCGGAAGCGGACGGCGATGCCGCCGCCCCAGGCGCCTGCGCGGCCGCGCCCCCGGCGCCGGCCGGCGGGTCGTAACGGCGCACGGTCTGATACATCCCGTCGCGCTCCACGGGCGTCCGCCCGGTGTCCTGGATGACCCGGACGAGCTCCGCGCGCGACAACGCCTGCCCGTGACCGGCCCCCGAAAGCAGGGAGATGACCTCTTCCACCACGGTGCCATCCATGTCGTTGGCCCCGAAGTACAGAGCCAGCTGGGCGAGCTTGAGACCGGTCATGATCCAGTAGGTCTTGATGTGGTCGAAGTTGTCGAGCATCAGACGGGCGGCGGCCATGGTCTTGAGGTCGTCGACGCCGGTGGTGCCTGGAAGGCCGGCGAGCGGCGTGCCCGGCGCCGGCTGGAAGGCCAGCGCTATGAAGGCCTGGAAGCCGCCGGTGCGGTCCTGCGTGTCGCGGAGCCGGAGCAGGTGATCCACCCGGTCTTCGTACTTCTCGATGTGGCCGTAGAGCATGGTGGCGTTGGTGCGGATGCCGAGGCCGTGCGCCAGGGCGTGCACCTCGAGCCAGCGCTCCCCGGATATCTTGGCCGGGCAGACCTCGGTGCGCACCCGTTCCGCGAAGATCTCGGCCCCGCCGCCCGGCATGGCGTCCAGCCCGGCGGCCTGCAGGTCGCGGAGGATCTGCTCCACCGGAGCCTTCTCGCCCTCGGCGAAGTGCACGATCTCAGAGGCTGTGAACGCCTTGATGTGCACGGCGGGCGACAGCGAGCGCACGCCCGCGATCATGGCCCGGACGTCGGAATAGGGCAACGCTGGGTGCTCCCCCCCGACGATATGGATCTCGGTAGCGCCCTGGTCGATGCTCTCCTTGGCCTTGGCGAGCACCTCGCCGACGGTCAGGGAGTACGCGCCGTCTTCGCCCTCAGTGCGCGAGAACGCGCAGAAGCGGCAACGGTTGCGGCAGATGTTGGTGTAGTTGATGTGCCGGTTGACGACGAAATAGACGTCGTCGCCCACCTTGCGGCGTCTCGCCGCGTCGGCCAAGCGGCCTATGCGGAGCAGATCGTCGGATTCGAACAGGGCCAGGCCGTCGGCGAACGACAGGCGCTCTCCAGAGGCCAGTTTCTGTTCGACGATATCGAGGGGATCTGCCTGCGAGATAGGCACCATATCCGCGAGTCTAGCACAACCCCATCGGCCCTCCGGGCGAGCGCGCGACAGCGCGGCCAGAGTGCGATGGGCACGACCGAGAACACACCATCGGGCCGCCCAGTGCTCTCTGGCAGCCGTGACTTCGTTCTTCGGCAGCCTCCCTACACCACCCCGTGATGCAGTGCGATGATCCCCCCTGCGAGGATCTCGTAGCGGACGTTCCGCAGTCCGGCCTGCTCCATCAACCCCTTGAGTTCCTCCGGCGGCGGGAAGCGCAGGACGGAGGCAGGTAGGTAGGTGTACGCGGAGTCGTCGCGCGCCGCCAGCCGCCCGAGCACGGGCACGGCACGGCGGAACCAGAGCGCGTAGAACTCCCGGAACACCGGGATGGTCGGCTGGGTGATCTCGAGACACACGACCTTGCCGCCCGGACGGCACACGCGGCGCATCTCGCTGAAGGCCTGCACGATGTCCGGCACGTTGCGGATGCCGAAGCCCACGGTGCAGGCGTCGAAACCGGCGGGCGGCGCGGAGGCGTCTTCGGCGCCCTGCGCCGGGCCGGCGGCCGCACCGCTCTCGAACGGCAGCGCCAGCACGTCCCCCTGCATGAACTCCACGTACAACTGGTTGTGCCCGCACTTCTCGCGCGCCACCTGCAGCATGTCGGCGGAGAAATCCAACCCCACGACCCGCCCCTCCGGGCCCACCGCGCGCTTGAGCGCGAAGGCCAAGTCGCCGGTGCCGCAGCAGACGTCCAGCGCGGAACCCCCGGGACCCACCTGGGCCACCATCACTGCCAGCTCGCGCCAGCGGTGGTGCAGCCCCGCGGTCATGATGTCGTTGAGGCGGTCGTACGAGCCGGAGATGCGGTCGAACATCCCCTGGACCTTCTGCGGCTCGGGGGTGGCGTCGAACTTGGTGGCGTCGAACGGGCTCACGGCGTCATCGCCTCCAAGGTGGTCCGGGTCATCCGACGAACAGGCTCAGGGTGGTGAAGAACAGGAACACCACGCTGATGATCCCGTTCATGGTCATGAACGCCACGCCCACCTTCTCCAGGTCGGCCTTGCGCATCAGCCAGTTCTCGTAGAAGAGGAGGGCCGCGCAGACCGCCACGCCTATGTAGTAGACGAAGCTGGTCCCCTGCGCCCATCCCGTGATGGCGAGCAGGGCCACCGCCAGCAGGTGGAAGCCGCGCGTCGTCCAGAGCGCGACGTCGTGTCCGTAGTCCGCAGGGATGGAATGGATTCCATCGCGGCGGTCCACCTCGATGTCCATGAAGGCGTAGATGATGTCGAACCCGGCGATCCACAGGCCCACGCCCGCGCCCAACGCGAACGCCGGCCAGGTGACCACGCCGGTGACCGCGACCCAGGCGCCGACCGGCCCCAGGCCGTCGGCCACGCCCAGGACCACGTGGCAGAGGGGCGTCCATCGCTTGGTGTATGGATAGATCACCATCGGGGCGACCACGATCGGCCACAGGTACCGGGTGATGACCGGCAGATGGAAGGTCGAATAGACGAGGATGGCCAGCCAGACGATCACGAAGACCCACACCTGGCGGCGGCTCAGCCGGCCGGAGGGTATCTCCCTTCCGGCGGTGCGCGGGTTACGGGCGTCCAGTTCGGCGTCGATGAGCCGGTTGAAGCCCATCCCGAAGCTGCGGGCGGCCACCATCGCGAGCGTTATCCAGAGCATCCGGAACAGTCCGGGCACTTGCACGCCCGCCAGGAAGGCGGCTGCATAGGCGAACGGCAGGGCGAAGATCGAGTGTTCGAACTTGACCAGGTTGACGAAACGGCGGGCGTAGGAGATCAACGTCATGGTCTTCGGCGCTACTCCCGCGGTTTGCCGAGTCCGAGCACCGGCCACAGCGCGTCGACTCGGGTCTTCACGTCGGCGGACATCTCCACGTCGGCCGGCCATTCCCGGTCGTGCCCCTCGGAGGGCCACTTGCGGGTGGCGTCGATGCCTATCTTGCCGCCCCGCACCGGATGCGGGGACGAGTGGTCGAGAACATCGAGCGGCCCCTCGACGATGGTCACGTCCCGTTGCCAATCGACGTTGTTGAAGACCCGCCAGGCAACCTTCGCGTAGTCGTGGACGTCCACGTCGCCGTCGACGACGACCACGGCCTTGGTGAACTGCATCTGCCCTTGGCCCCACACCGCATGCATGATCTTGCGGGCGTGCATAGGGTAGCGCTTGTCCACCGAGATGATCGCGCAGTTGTGGAAGCCGCCCTCCTTGGGCAGGTCCATGTCTACGACCTCGGGCAGGGTGAGCTTGAGGAGCGGCAGGAACAGGCGCTCGGTGGCCTTGCCCAGGTAGGCATCCTCCATGGGCGCCTGGCCCACGATGGTGGTCGAGTAGATGGCGTCTTTGCGATGGGTGAGCGCGGTGAGGTGCAGCACCGGGTAGTCGTCCGCCAGCGAGTAGTAACCGGTGTGGTCGCCGAACGGGCCTTCCCAGCGGCGCTCCGAAAGGTCGACGTAGCCCTCGAGCACGAACTCGGCGTCGGCCGGCACTTCCAGGTCCACGGTCTTGCAGCGCACCAGGTCCACCGCCTCCTGGCGGAGGAAGCCGGCGAACGTCATCTCGTCGATGGGCCCGGGCAGCGGAGCTGTGGCCGCGTAGGTGATGATGGGGTCGGTGCCGATGGCCACCGCGACCTCCATGCGCCCGGCGGCAGTGGTGCCCACGGCCGCCACAGCCGCGGCCGCCGACGGAGCCGGCCCGCCGCTCGCCGCTTCTGCGCGCTCCCCGGCCACCCGGTAGTGCTCCGCCCCGTCCTTGTGGAGGTGCCAGTGCATCCCGGTGGTGTCGCGGTCGTACACCTGCAGACGGTACATGCCGACGTTCCTCTTACCGGTCACCGGGTGCTTGGTGAACACCAGCGGCAGCGTGATGAAGCGCCCGGCATCGAGCGGCCAGCACTTGAGGACGGGCAGCGCACCCAGGTCGATGTCGGCACCGGTGCGGACCACCTCCTGGCACGGCCCGCTCTTGACCACGCGCGGCTGGACGCCGGCCAGATCCTTCAGCTTGCCGAGGGCCTTGACCTTCTCCCACGCGCCCGTGGGCGGCTCGAAGGCCGCCAGGGTACGGATGCGGTCGGCCACCTCGCCGTAGGAACCGGCGCGAAGAGCCATGCACATCCGCCGGTCGCTCCCGAACTGGTTGATGAGCACCGGGAAGTCCGAACCCTTGGGGTGGGTGAACAGGAGCGCCGGGCCACCGGCCTTCACCACCCGGTCGGCGATCTCGGTGATCTCGAGCACCGGGTCGACCGGGGTGTCGATGACCGCCAGTTCGCCCTCGGCACGGAGCAGTTCGATGAAGTCGCGTAAGTCTTTCATGCGCGCGATTGTACTCGACCCGGCGCCGTTAGGCCGTCCGCAGGCCGCTACCGGCCGTCTAGTTCCTCGAGCACGCTGCGGTAGACGGCGAGCGTCTCCTCCGCCGCTTTGCTCCAGCGGAACTTCGCGGAGTGCCGGAGACCGTCCTGGCGCAACCCCTCTGCGAGCCCCGGTTCGGCGAGCACCCGGGACACGCAGTCCTCCAGGCTGTCGGCGGACGTCGGGTTGAAGAACAGCGCCGCCGAGCCCGTGACCTCGGGAAGCGATGAGGAATGCGAGACCACGCAGGGAGTACCGCACGCCATCGCCTCGAGGGGAGGCAGCCCGAACCCCTCGTAGAGCGACGGGAACACGAACATGGTGGCGGCGGAGTACACGGCCGGGAGGGCGTCCTCACGGATGAAGCCCGGGAAGAAGACCTTCTCCCCTATGCCCCGTTTCTCGGCTTCCTTCTTGAGCTTGGCGTAGTCGCCTTGCAGTGCGCCGGCCAGCACCAGGGCCGGCAGGCTCGGGATGCGCAGCCGCATGTGCGCCCAGGCGTTGATGAGGAAGGAGAGGTTCTTCTCCGGGCGGAAGTCACCGGCCCAGAACACGAACGTCTCGGGGAGCGAGTGGCGCCGGCGGGCCGCAGCCTGCTCTTCGGCCGTCGCCGGGCGGAAGAGCTCGGCCACACCGTTGTGGATCACCCGTACCTTCGCCGGGTTCACGTTCGCGTAGGCGCTGAGAGCGGAGAGCGAGACCTGCGAGACGGTAATGACCCTGCTGGCCCCGCTCAGTGTCCGGTTGAGCTCGCCTTTGTACCGCAGCCGCATGCGCAGCGGCAGGCTCCTCGGATAGAGCAGCGGGGTGACGTCGTGCACCGTGGACACGAGGGGGACGTCGATGGGGGCGGGGGTCCAGGGGCTGGGAACGTGGAGCAGGTCCACCTTCGACCTCTGCACCAGCGCACGGAAAGCCGTCTTCGAAGGGGACAACGGATCCATGTTCGCAGAGACCAGTTCGAACGAGTCGACGGCCGGCATCGTCTCTTTTTCCTGGTCGCGGCAGAAGACCACGACCTCGACGCCAGAATCGGCATAACAGCGAAGGAGGTTCCGGGAGTAGGTGCCGATACCGCGGTAGCTGATAGCCCTTGCGTCGAATCCTATCCTCACATGCCCTCCAGCCGGCCCGTCAGAGTCAGCGCGGTGCATATCTCCGCTGAATAAATAGTACCAAAGGCCCCTCTATTGTCCTTGTGCCCTGGTGTCGATTCACTATAAACTGAGTGCAAAGTTGTCAGCAGAGCGCAGAGGTTAGTCCGTGCCGAAGGAAGTACGTCAATTGAGGCCCCTCGACCCGCCTGAGCGCACGGTCGTCCTCAATAAGGCCAAACGGATCCTCGAGGAGAACAAGCTCGAGATAACCAAGGTCTGGCTGAACCGTCTGATCACGCAGATCGACGACCTCCGGGCCCTGCAGCGCTTCCCCACTCAGGAGACCATCCGCACCTCGGTGGAGCTCATCGAGGGTCTGGCCAACTGCCTCTCCGACGAGGACACCCTGCAGCAGTTCGGCCCCGGCGGCCTCTACTACAGGCAGGCCTCGGCCCTCGGGCTGCTCCAGCATGACGAGTCGGGCGGGATCGGCCCGCTCATCGACAGCCTGGACGCTCTCGAGCAGGCCATCTGGGAACGCTTGGAGGGCGGCCTCCGCCAGCAGGACAAAGAGATCCTGGAGCTGGTCCGCATCCTGCGCCTGGCTCTGCACCGGGTCATGATGAGCGCCGCAGAGGCGTACCACCGGCAGTCCAGCGCGGAACTCGACCGCCTGGCCCACACCGACACCCTCACCGGCCTGCACAACCGCAGGTATATGGAGCAGGAACTCGACCGCCATGTCGAGCTCTACAAACGCTACCGCCATCCATTCGCGGTGCTCATGCTCGACCTCGACAGCCTCAAGCTGATCAACGACACCTTCGGGCATGCAGCCGGCGACGAGGCCATCAAGCACCTGGCCGCCGCGATGCGCGTCAACATCCGCGACACAGACATCCCCTGCCGGTACGGCGGCGACGAGTTCGTCATCCTGATGCCCGAGGCCGATCGGAACGCCATAGCCTCTGTGGGCCGCAGGATCGCCGACTCCATCAGCAACGACCACTTGCGCCTGGGTGGCGGTATGGTCAGCCTGGAAGTGAGTTTCGGTGCGGGGCAGTGTCCGTCCGACGGCACCAGCCGGGAAGCGCTGCTCAGGGCGGCCGACCAGAACCTCTACGCGGCCAAAGAGCGTAAGACGGGGCGCGGGCGCGCCTAGACCGACTCGGCCGGCGGCGCTGACGCCTCCGGCGTGGCACACTCGAACGCTTCGCCTCTCACGGTCTCGACGGCATGGTCGAGCACCGGGGCGATCACCGCGAAATGCTCCCGGCAGGCCTTGGGGCTCCCGGGCATGTTTATGATCAACGTCTTCTTGCGCACCGCGGACGTGGCCCGGCTGAGCATGGCTTTGGGCGTTATCGCGAGCGAGGCCGCCCGCATGGCTTCGGCGAAGCCGGGCGCCAGACGGTCGGCGACTGCGAGGGTGGCTTCGGGCGTGTGGTCCCGCGGAGCCAAGCCGGTGCCGCCGGTGGTCAGAACCAGGTCGACGTCGCCGGCGTCGGCCAACTCGGCCAGGGTCCGCTCGATGGTGGGCTGGTCGTCCGGGATGACGATGGCGTCGCGGGTGACGGCGCCGATGCCCTGGAGCAGTTCCACGAGCTGCGGTCCGGATGCGTCCTCGCGCAGGCCGACGCTGGCCTTGTCGCTCAGGGTCACGACCGCCGCCCGGATGGGCGACGAGAGCTTCCCGCTCACGCCCCGAACCCCCAGGCGCGCACTCTCACCGGGTCCCCGGGAGCGACGCGGCCGCCGCGGAGCACCTTGACGAAGATGCCCTCCTTGGGCATGACGCAGTCCCCGGCCTGGTAGTAGATGGCGCAGCGGGCGTGACATTCCTTGCCGATCTGAGTGACCTCCACGAGGGCCTCACCCATGTCGAGCACGGTGCCGATGGGGAGGGCCGCCACGTCGATGCCCTCGGTGGTGATGTTCTCCGCGAAATCGCCGGGGCCGACGTCGAGCCCGGCCGCGAGCATCTTGTCGATGGATTCCTGGGCGAGCAGGCTCACCTGGCGATGCCAGGGGCCGGCGTGGGCATCGCCCTCGATGCCGTGCTCGGCGCGCAGCATTACCTCGGGAGCGGCCTTCTTGCGCTCGCCCTTCGATTCGCTGACGTTGGCGGCGATGACCGTGCCCGACGGCGGGTCGGCCGGCATGGCGCACGGGCCGCCCGGCTGGGCGACGGCCGTCGGGGCAGCGGATGCTTCTTCTGCCGGGCGCACGTAGTCCTCCTTGCCGCCGGTCTTCTCGAGCAGGCGGATGTCACCGACGACCATGCCCCGGTCGACGGCTTTGCACATGTCGTAGATGGTGGTGGCGGCGACGGATGCGCCTATGAGGGCCTCCATCTCCACGCCGGTGCGGTCCTCGGTGCGGGTGACGCACTCGATGTCTATGCGCGACTGCTCCTCGACGATCTCGAAGCTCAGGTCCACCTGGGACAGCGCGATGGGATGGCACAGCGGGATCAGTTCGCTGGTGCGCTTGGCGGCCATGATCCCGGCCACCTTGGCGACGGTCAGGACATCGCCCTTCGGAAGGGCCTGCTCCTTGAGGAGCCGCAGGGTCTCGGGGGCCATCCACACCCGGGCGCCCACCCGGGCGACGCGGGCGGTGGGCTGTTTGCCGGTGACGTCGACCATGCGGGCCTCACCCGTCTCGTCCACGTGGCTCAGGCGCCCGGCGCCGTACTCGGCCATGTCAGCCCCCTACCTGGCTCATGTTGCGGGCGGTGCGGCCGGGCAGCACGTTCTTGTCGAAGGTCTTGCAGCCGAGCGACTCGGACACCGCGGCCAAGACGGCCTCGCGGTCCCGGGCCTGCATGGCCGGCCTGGCGTCCACCTCGTGGCTCGAGAACAGGCAGTTCTTGAGCTTGCCGTCGGCCGTGAGCCGCAGGCGGTTGCACTCGTTGCAGAAGTGGTCGGACATCGACCCGATGAAGCCGATCGTGCCTTCGTAGCCCGGATAGCGGTAGTAGCGGGCGGGGCCCCAGCCGCCGGGCGAGGCCACGGGCTTCAGTTCGCCGGGGCCTTCCAAGCCTATCTTCTCCAGTTCGGCCATGAGGCGATCCTTGCTCAGCGACTCGCCCACCGTGCGCGGACCGCAACTGCCGACCGGCATCCATTCGATGAAACGGACGTGTATGGGCCTGTCCTTGGTGATCTGGACGAAGGCGGGGAGTTCGTTGATCAGTTCGGGCATCATGACCACGTTGATCTTCACCGGGTGGAACCCGTGTTCGAGGGCGGCCTCGACGCCGGCGAGACCGAACTTGAGCGAGCCGCCGCGCGTGAGCATGCGGTAGCGGTCGGGATCGAGCGAGTCGACGCTGATGTTCACCCGGTTGAGCCCGGCCTCTTTGAGTGCAGCGGCGTTGCGGGGCAGCATGACCCCGTTCGTGGTGAGCGATACGTCGCGGATCTCGGGGATGGCGCGGATCTGGCGGACGAGATCGGTGAGACCTTTACGGGCCAGCGGCTCCCCGCCTGTGATCCTCACCTTGGTGATGCCCAACTCCACCGCGGTCTTGACGAAGAAGACCATGTCCTCGTAGGCGAGGATCTGCTCGTGCGACTTGAACTCCACGCCCTCCGGCGGCATGCAGTACACACAGCGGAAATTGCACCGGTCTGTGACCGATAGCCGGAGATAATCGATCTTCTGCCCCGCAGGCGGATTCACGTTCAAGCTCCCGATGCGTAATGGCCCGAGGGGCCGTGTCGTTATACTTGACTGAGTATACGCGCTTCCACCAAGTCGGCCAAGCCTTTGAAATCGTCCAGATCGAGCTGCGGTACGGGGTAGTCCGGGAAGCGCTGGTCGCTGGTGATGCCTATCAGTTCGTCGGGAGTGCTCACCAGCGTGTTGCTGCGGCCGCTGCGGGAGACCTCGATCTTGGGAGCATCCTGCTGCTTGAACCCCTCGGTGATGACGATGTCGACCGGCTCGCGGATCTGCGAGATGAGGTCGGCCAGGGTCGGCTCCTGCGCGGCCCGGACCTCCCAGACATACGTCCACGGGGAGGAGACCCCGACGACCTCGGTGCCCAGTTCCTTGAACCGGTAGGAGTCGGTATCGGGGATGTCGATGTCGAAGCCGTGAGTGTCGTGCTTGAGGACGGCCACCCTGTGTCCGCGGTCGCGCAGTTCTTTGATGACACCGAGCAGCACCGTGGTCTTGCCGGACTTCTTCTTGCCTATGAACGACACGACCGGGATAGGGCTGGCGTCCATGAAGGCCTGGATCCGGGGCTGGAGCGCCGCGCGCCAGCCCCCGCCCTCCACAGCCACCCGCTCCCGGGCGGCCGCCAGTTCGTCCGGCGTGTTGACGTTCATGAACAGCTTGTCCGGGTCGCCGTACTCGCCGCCGTCCATGTCCAGGTAGCCGGTCTTGAGATCTGGATAGATATCGAAGATGCGCCGGCCACCCGAGACGATGAACTCGCGGTAGGCGTCCAGCGTGCCCTTGCCGTAGACGGCGCACAGCGGCTGCATGTACTCGCCGTGCCGGGGGACGAACACGTCGTAGCCGGCCGAGCGGTCGGCCAGGGTCTTCAGAAAACGAGGGGTCACGAACGGCATGTCGCACGCCAGGCAGATGACCCGGTCGGTGGGCGAAGCAAGCACGGCAGTGTACAGACCGACCGCGGAGCCCGTGTCGGAGAGGGCGTCGTTGACGACCGGAAGGCCGAAGCCGTGGAACCGGGAGGGCTCGCGGGTGACGAAGAAGACGTTGCGGAACAGCGGGGCGAACCGGTCGCGCATCCACTCGATGACCGTCGTGCCGCCGAATTCGGCGAAGACCTTGTCCTCTCCCATCCTCACCGAACGGCCGCCGGCCAACAGCGCAAGGCTCACTGCATCGTGCATGTCTCGTCTCCTCGTCTCATCCCGGGTCTTGCGCCCGGCTCGGAGAGATTACCGCACCGAGACGGTAAGAGGGGTTCAGCCGGTGACTATGTGGAGGGCCGTGGCCTTGGCGGTCGCGATGACCACGCTTCCCGCGGCCAGACCTGACTCGGACGCCTCGGCCCGGGTGACAAGAGCGACGACCTCGCCTTCGGCTCCCAGAGAAGCCGACGCGCCCGCGGTGCCGTCCAACCGGACCGTCACACGCACCAGGCCTCCCGTCGGGATGGCGCTGCAGACCTGCCCGCGCCACTGGTTGTGCGAGGTCTCGCCGCCGGCCGGTCCGTCGGCGCCAGGAAGGAGGATCACGTCCTCGGGACGGATGGCCACCATGACCTTCTCTCCCGGCCTGCCCCGGCCCATCGCCCGGACCGCCGCCCCGGCCTGCGTGCGCAACTCGCACACCTCGCCGTCGCACCCGACCACCGTCGCGTGCCAGATGGTCTCGGCGCCGGTGAAGTCGGCCACGAACACGTTCTGCGGGCGCGTGAAGACCTCCTCGGGCGTCCCGACCTGGACTATCGAACCGTCCTGGACGACCACCACGCGGCGGGCGAGCGCCAGCGCCTCGCTGTACTTGTGGGTGATGAGGACGACGGTCGCCGACAGGCCGTCCACGACCCGGCGCAGATCCTCTCTGAAACGCCGTCTCACGTGGACGTCCAGGCTGCTCGTGGGCTCGTCGAGGAAGAGGATCTCCGGCTTGACCGCCAACGCGCGCGCGAGAGCCACCCTCTGCAGTTCTCCGCCCGAGAGAGTGCGGATATCCGCCGAGGCGAACTGGGCTATGCCCATCAACTCCAGCGTGTCGTCGATCCGGCGCTTGACCTCCGCGCGGGGCAACTTGCGGAAGCGGAGGCCGAAGCGGATGTTGTCCTCCACGGAGCCCTGGAAGAGGAGGGGCCGCTGGAAGACCGCCGCCGTACGGCGCCGCACATCCAGATCGTGGACGTCCACCCGGCGTCCCGAGTAGCTTATGGTGCCCTCGTCCGGCCGTTCGAGGAGTGCGAGCAGCCGGAAGAGAGTCGTCTTGCCGGCGCCGTTCGGACCAAGGATGGCGAGCACCTCGCCCTCCCGCACCTGCAGGCTGTCGACCGACACGACGATGCGGTCGCCGTAGCGTTTCAGCAGTCCCTCGGCCTCGATCGCCCAGGGAGCGTCGTCTCGTCCGGTCCCTGCCGTCACGACTGCAGCCACCTCCGCCGCAGTCCCTGCTGCGTGCGGGTGAGGAGGAACGTGATGACGAACGCGAGCAGGATGAGGATCATGCCGAAGGCCATGGCTCCAGCGTAGTCTCCCTGGCGGACCAGCGCCATGGTGGCGGTGGTCATGGTCCCGCTCTGATTGTGTCCGGCGATGGAAAGGTTGCCCCCGACCATCATGACCGCGCCGACCTCACTGATCGCCGCGCCGAAGCCGGCGACGATCCCGGATATCAGCGTCACCCGCGCCTCTCGCAGCACCAGCCAGACGCTCTGCCACCGTGAGGCGCCGAGCCCCATCGCCTGCATCCTCACGTCCTTGGGCACCGAGGCCACGCCGCCCATGGTGATGGCGGCGATCACCGGAGCGGCGATGAAGAACTCGGCGAGGACCATCGCGCTGGGAGTGTAGAGAAGACTGAGCGACCCGAGCGGGCCTTGGCGCGACAACAGCAGGAACACGAAAAGCCCGATGACGACCGGCGGCAGCATCAGGCCGACGTTGAGGATGGTCGCGGCGACCCCCCAACCGCGCACGCGCTTGATGCCCAGCCACGCCCCCAGCGGTATCCCGATGACCATGCCGAAGATGGTCGCCGTCCCGGCCACGCGGATGGACATCCACATGACCTGGTAGACGTAGCTGTCACCGTGTACCAAGAGGGAAAAGGCCTGTTTGATGGCCTCCCAGAAAACCCCCATATGCTGGCTCCCATGCGAGTGGGGCGTCTCGCCGGCCGGCGAGACGCCCCATCATACTATCTGCTACACGCGGCCCCGCTACTTGGCCGAGTCGGCGTTGGGGACGAACAACGCTTGGCCGAACTTGTCGAGCCCGAACTTGGCGATGATGTTCTGCTGGACGTCGGCCGAGACGATCCAGTTCATGAAATCGTTCGCTCCCTGGATGTTCTTGCCGTTCTTGCACGTGATGACGTGGTACTGGTTGAAGAGGGCCTTGTCGCCTTCCACCAGCAGGACCAGGCCTTTCAACGCCTCTTTCTTGGCGAGCCAGGTGGCCCGGTCGGTCAGGGTGTAGCCGGCCTTCTGGTCGGTGATGGTCAGGGTCTCGCCCATGCCTTGGCCCGTGCTCTGGTACCAGTCGCCTGCCGGAGTGACGGCTGCTGCTTTCCAGATGGCGAGCTCCTTGGTGTTGGTGCCGGACTTGTCGTTGCGGCTGAAGAACAGGGACTTGGAATCGGCGATCTTCTTGAACGCGTCGGCGGCGACGGTCATGCCCTTGATGCCGGCAGGATCGGCCGCCGGGCCCACGATGATGAAGTCGTTGTACATGACGGCCTTGCGATCGGAGCCGAAGCCGTTGGTCATGAAGGTCTCTTCGGCGGCCGGAGAGTGCACCAATAGCACGTCCGCGTCGCCGGTCTCGCCCTGCTTGAGCGCCTCGCCGCTCCCGACCGCGACGACCTTCACTTCGTACTGCGGGTACGCGGTGTTGAACGCGGGGATGAGCACGTCGAACAGGCCCGAGTCCTTCGTGGACGTGGTCGAGGCAAGCACGAGAGCGGTCTTGCCGGCGGGCGCCGCGGTCGTCGTGGTCTCGGCAGCCGCGGTCGTCGTGGTCTCCGCCGGAGCGGTGGTGACAGGGGCTGCGGTGGTCGACGGCGTTGCGCTGCCGCCGCATCCCACGGCCAGCAGCGCGATCCCGAGCAGGATTGCCAGCCCGAGCACTATGCCCGCCGCGTAGCGTGGCAGCCTGAAACCGATCGAGCGACGTGTGCTCACAGAGACCCTCCCTGGTTGAACGATTGAATGGTATCAATCTAACATGTTCGAACACCCAATCGCCAGCCGCACGAAGAGCCCCTCTCGCTCCAGCACTCTGCAGCCGATAGAATCGGAGAATCACTCCCGGAGGTGCCGGTGCCTGGTTTCGAACGGATACTCGCAGCCTACGAACACGGCATGCAGAAGCTCGCCGATGAACTCGTCGCGGAGCTCGCTCCCAACGACGAGGAGCGCGCGCATCTGATGCTGGCCGCGCAGATGGCCCAGGCCGTGGTGCGCGCGTACGACTCGTTCCGCCTCGACCGGGGCCCGGGGCTCGATGCAGCCCGGTCGGTGATGTACGCCGCGGCCAACCAGCCCGACCGCCGGGTGCTCAACGTGCCGCTCCGCACCCTCGTGGACAACAACACGCTCACCGGTATCGAAGCCCGGTTGCTGACGGGATCGCTCAACCTTCGCCGGACGATCATCGTGTCCGGCGGTCCCAACGTGGGGAAATCCACGCTGCTCAACGCGCTGGTGGACATGCTGCCTCGCGATCACCGGCTGGTGGCCGTCAGCGACGCCGACGACGAACTGCCGGCGGTGCGGGACCGCTCCTTCGCCGTGCAGCTCACTGCCAAGCGCGGGACACCCGCCCGGGCCAACGTGTTCCAGAAAGCCGCAGACATGAAGCCCACGTGGGTGGTCGCGGCCGAGCTGCTACGCAGGGAGGGCCCGGCGTTCTTCCAGGTCGTGACGCCCGGCACCGCCGGACTGGCCACGGTGGAAGCGCCCGATCCTCAACTGATAGTCGCCGACTGGCTGTCGATGAGCAGGGAGGTCGGCGAGCAGTTGACCGCCATCAAGCCGCTGTTCGCTCACATGGAGCGCGACCAGGGCGGCCGCCCGCGCATCCAGCGACTGGTGGAAGTGACCGTCGACGGGACCAAGCCGGTATTGACGTCGTTCCGGCCCTCGTAGGGCCACCCGGCGCGGGTAGCGGGGCTCTGCCCGCCGCCCGGCGCAGGACCGGGGCGGCCGGCTACTCGGCCCCGGCGCCTTCCAGCACCGCCAGCAACTCGTCCTCGTCGAGCAACCGCACTCCGAGCTTCCGGGCCTTGTCCAATTTGGAGCCGGCCTCTTCGCCGACCACGACGTAGTCCGTCTTGGCGCTCACCGACCCCGACACCTTGCCGCCGGCCGCCACGATGAGGTCCGTGGCCTGCTGCCTCGACAGCGTGGGCAACGTGCCGGTGAGGACCAGGGTCTTGCCGGCGAGCGGCCCGGCCGGCTCGCCGGCCCCGCCCGCGCCACCGCCCTCCGGCATCTCCATGGTGACGCCCGCCTCCGCCAGCCTATCGGCGAGATCGGCGTTCCGCGGGTCGCGGAAGAAGTCGACGACGCTCTCGGCGATCACAGGCCCGATGCCGGGCGTCTCGCCGATGTCCTCCTGGGAGGCCTCCCTCAGGGCCGCGATACTCCGGAACCGGCGCATCAGCAGGTCTGCGTTCTCGCCGCCCACGTGCGGGATGCCCAGGGCCCAGAGGACCCGGGCGGCCGAACGGGACTTGGAGGCGTTGATGGCGTTGACGATGTTCTCCGCCGA
The DNA here is from genome assembly GCA_903873715.1 of uncultured Actinomycetes bacterium. Lineage (GTDB taxonomy): Bacteria > Actinomycetota > Thermoleophilia > RBG-16-64-13 > RBG-16-64-13 > CAIQPS01. Next base: position 54,545 of record CAIQPS010000080.1, on the reverse strand, counting down.
CTTCTGTCCCAGCCGCTCGAGCCCGGCAAGCGCTTCGGGCTGCAGCCCGTAGAGATCGGCCGCGTCGCGGATCATCCCCAACTCCAGCAGCCGCTCGACAAGCTTGTCCCCCACCCCGTCGATGTCCATGGCGCCTTTGCTGACGAAGTGCTTGACGGCCTCCGCGCGCTTGGCCGGGCAGTCGGGGTTGGGACACCGGACGGCCACCTCGCCCGGGGTGCGCACCACCGGGGTGCCGCAGGACGGGCAGTGGTCGGGCATGCGGAAGGGCTTCTCCTCGCCGGTGCGGAGATCGGTGAGCGGCGCCACCACCTGTGGTATCACGTCGCCGGCCCGCTGGATGACGACCACGTCGCCCTCGCGCAGGTCTTTGCGCAGGATGTCGTCCTCGTTGTGGAGGGTGGCCTTCTCCACCGTCACCCCACCGACCTCCACCGGGTCGAGCTCGGCCCACGGGTTGAGCACGCCCGTCCGCCCGACGTTGATGCGGATGGCGCGCAGGCGGGTCTGCGCCGTGGTGGGCGCGAACTTGTAGGCCACGGCCCAGCGTGGGTCGCGGCCGACCGCGCCAAGCGTGGCCTGCAGGCGCCGGTCGTCCAGCTTGATGACCACCCCGTCGATGTCGTAGTCAAGCCCCTCGCGCCGCTCGTGCCAGGACCGGCATCCGGCGACGATCTCGTCCAGGCTCTCCGCCAGACGGGTGTCTGGGTTCACGCGAAAACCGGCCTTCTCGAGCCATTCCAGAGCCTCGTGATGGGTGGGGAACTGCGCCCCCTCGAGGTAGCCGACGGCGTAGAACCACGAGGCCAGCGGCCGGGAGGCGGTGACCCGAGGGTCGAGCTGGCGGAGCGACCCCGCGGCGGCGTTGCGCGGGTTGGCGAAGGTCGCCTCCCCGGCCGCGACCCGCTGCTCGTTCAGCCGAGTGAATGCCAGCAGGGGAAGGTAGATCTCGCCGCGCACCTCTATGGCCGACGGGAACGGCGCCGCCTTGGGCGACATGGCCAGGGGCACGGTCCGGATGGTGCGCAGGTTGGCCGTGACGTCCTCGCCTATCTCGCCGTTGCCCCGGGTGGCGCCCACCGCCATCACCCCGTTCTCGTAGCGGATGGAGATGGCCAACCCGTCGATCTTGGGCTCGAGTACGAAGCGGAGGTCCCGCTCGAGCACGCCGGCATCCGCTGCCAGCTTGACCACCCGCGCGTGCCAGGCCCGTAGTTCGTCCTCGTTCTTGGCGTTGGCAAGCGAGAGCATGGCCTCGCCGTGCGTCACCTGGGTGAATCCTGCGAGTGGTTCCCCGCCCACGCGCTGGGTGGGGGAATCGGCGGTGATCAGCTCGGGATGCTCGGTCTCGAGCCGTTCCAGCTCTCGATAGAGGGCGTCGTACTCGGCGTCGGAGACCTCGGGGGAGTCGAGGACGTAGTAGCGGTATTCGTGATGGCGGATGAGCTCCCGCAGTTCCGCCAGACGTGCCTCGGCCTGTGCGGTCCTGCCGCCCGCCGCACCGCCACCCGCAGCGCCGACTTCAGCCACCGTACCGCCTCCTAGATCCCCAGAGCACCCGCCAACTCGTCCATAGTATGGACCAGTATCTCCGGCTTTTCAGCGGACAGCGCCTCGGTGCTGAACACGCCCCAGGTGACGCCTATCGCCGTGACCTTTGCGGCGTGCGCCGCCTGGATGTCGGCGGGGCTGTCGCCCACGTACGACGCGTCCTCGGGAGCCACGCCAAGGTGCTCCAGACAGAACAGGATGGGCGCCGCGGAAGGCTTGTTGCCAGGGGCCTCGTCGCAGCAGACGGTGGCGTCGAAATACGGCTCTATGCCGGTGAGGTCGAAGGCCATCTGGGTGGTGGGGCGAGACTTGGAGGTCACCAGACCCAGTTTGCAGCCCGCCTTGGTCAGCTCGTTCAGCAGATCGAGGATGCCGTCGTAGAGCTTGAGCATTCGGTCGTGCTCGCGGTGGTTGAAGTCCCGGTAGACGGCCACCAGTTCGTCGGCCTTCTCCGGGTCGATGCGCACCATCTGCTCCTTGAGCGGCGTCCCGACGTGCTTCATGGCCTCCTCGTAGCTGGCCTCGCGCCCGAGGACCACGCGGATGGCGTGCTGGAACGACACGGCGATCAACTCGACGGAATCGACCAGCGTGCCGTCGAGGTCGAACACGACCGCTTTGAACGCAGGTGCCATCAGGCTTGGCCTCCTTGGTCGGGGCCCTCGAGCGCGGCGGCCCCGGGGGCGCCGGCTTCCGGATTGTCGCCGCCCAGCGCGCCCTCCCAGGAGCGGAGCCGGTCGAGCGCGTCGTGGGACATGAGATCGAAGTGCAGCGGCGTCACCGACACGTAGCCTTCGGAGACTGCCTCGAAATCGGTGCCCGGGGCGTGATGGAACCCCAGGTCGTCGTTGTAGATGTGGTATTGGCGGCGGTTGCCACTGGTGGCCCGGTGCTCCACCTTGTCGCCGTAGATGCGCCGGCCGAGGGTGGTCAGGCGGGTGCCGCGCAGGTCCTCCCAGCGCCGGTCGGGCACGTTGACGGTGAGCACCGTCTTGGCCGGGAAGCCCTTCTCCAGGACGAGCGCCACCAGGCGCCGGGCGAACCGGGCCGGGACGCTCAGATCGTATCCGGGGTGATATCCCTGGGCCGACATCGCGATGGCGGGGATGTCCAGCATGATCCCCTCGAACGCCGCGGCGACCGTCCCCGAATACGTGATGTCGTCGCCGAGGTTCTCGCCCAGGTTGATGCCCGAGACGATGAGATCGGGCGCGCGGTCGAGCAGGCCGAGAGCCGCCATGCGGACACAGTCCACGGGGGTGCCGTCGGTGCTGTAGGCGATGCTGCCGTCGAGCAGCGGCACCTCTTCGACCCAGAGCGGCGCATGCATGGTGATGCTGCGGGCGGCGCCTGAGCGGTTCTGGTCGGGAGCGACTATCCGGACGTCGCCGAGCGGGTCGAGGGCGGCCTTGAGCGCGCTGAGCCCAGGCGAGGTGACGCCGTCGTCGTTCGTGAGGACGATAAGGGGGCGGCTACAGCCGAACGCGACCAGCTCACAGTCCCTGCTGCCGGTCATGGGCGGAGCGAGTGGCTCAGTCGTTCTTGGAGGTGGTGGCTGCCGGCTCGGCCTTTTTGGCCTCCGGCGCCTTGGCCGGCTCGGAGCCGCCGTCCTTGGCGGATGCGGTGGAGTCGGAACCGCCGCCGTTGGCCGTGCTGGTGCCGGGCGTCCCGATGGTGTTCTTCTTGGCGTAGTCCGTGCTGTAGAAGCCGTTGCCCTTGAAGTGCACGGCAACCGGGAAGAGCAGGCGCTTGACCGGCTCCCCGCAGACTTCGCACTCCTTCACGGGATCGTCCGACATGCGCTGGAAGCGCTCGAACTGATGATCGCACGAGAGGCATCTGTATTCGTAAGTAGGCAAGGCCCTTCTTCCTCCTACGGTGATAGCTCAGAGATTATAGCGGATGGCGAGCCGCTCGTCACGCACTTTTGGCACTCGCTGGGTGAGAGTGCCAACTCGGTGAAGCAGGTCGGGGATGCGGCCTGCGGCCCAGCCGCCCAGCGCCGCTTCAGGCACGGCCGGAGCGGCGCCCCGGCCCCGCGCCGCTCAGCGGTTGCGGTTGAAAGCCAGGAAGGCCGCGACCAGCATCACGACCCAGCTGACTATGCCCCGGGCCCCAACCGCGAAGACCACGGTGCGCCAGTTCAGCCCGGCGCTGATGGCTGCGGCGACGAGCGGCGGCAGCAGGAAGCCGACGAGCGTGCAGCCGGCGGCGAGGAGCGCGGTCCGCAGGCCGCGATACCTGCCGGACGCCCGGTTGACAGCCTCGCCCACGAGATAGCCGATGCCGCTCGCCACGAAGATGAGGATCAGCCCGAAGGAGAACCGCAGGCTCCCCAGGATGAAGTAGTAAGCAAAGCCTATGGCGATGGCCGTCGCCAGACCGGCCCCCGCCGCGGCGGCGAAACGCTCCGGTTTGAGCATCACCCGTGCGGAGCGGGGAAGACGGGCGCACTGCCTGCACTTGATGCCCACGGCGGAGAAGACCATGCAATCGGGGCAGAGGGGCTTCCCGCAGTCGCTGCAGGTGACCATGGTCATCCTGCCGGGATGATTGGCACACGGCTGCTCGGTGGCGCCGGGCAGGACATGGGGCTCCGGCTGCTCGGTGGTGCCGGGGGCGCCGCCGCCCGGCCGCTCCTCCTGGCTCACCGGCCGCGCCGCTTCTCGGTGATCACGATGACTTGGCCGGAGTTGGAGATCGGCACCAGTTCCTTGCGGTAGCTGCGGTGGACCGCCTCGAGCTCTTCCCGGGCCTGCGCCGCCAGCGCGTCCATCTGGGCCTGCAACTGGTCGAGGCGACGCTGCATGGTCTCCATCTGCTCTTCCATCTGCAGGACCCGTTCGACTCCGGCCAGGTTGAGGCCGCACTCGGCCACCAACTGCTGGATGCGGCGCAGACGCTCCACGTCGGCGAGGGAATAGAGGCGGGTGCTCTTTGACGAACGGCGCGGGCGGATGAGCCCCCGGCGCTCGTACATGCGCAGTGTCTGGGGGTGCATCTCGGCCAGCTCGGCTGCCACCGAGATCATGAAGACCGGTCTGAGTTTGTCCTCAAATGGCATCTTCGTCTCTTCCCCGCGGGTTGGTGCTGCCATGATAGTCCATCTACTCTATCGCGCTTTCCCCGGGCACCCCGTCACTCGGACCAGCCGGTGCGGCCGGCGCGCGGGTCCTCTTTGCGCGAATCGGCGAACTTCTTGAGCATGTCCTTCTGGTCCCCGCTCAGCTTCTCGGGGGTCAGGACCTTGATGCGGGCGAGCAGGTCGCCTTTGCCCGACGCCCCCAGCTTGGGCGCGCCTTTGCCTTTGAGCTTGAGCATCTTGCCGTTCTGCGTCCCGGACGGGACTTTGAGCCCCACACTCCCCTCGGGGGTGGGCACTTTGACCGTCGCGCCCAGCGCCGCCTCCACCATGGTGACAGGCACCTCGATCACGAGGTCCGCGCCGCGGCGCTCGAACACCGGGCTCTCGTCCACGTGGGCGATGACGTACAGGTCGCCCGGTTGGGCGCCCCTGTCTCCGGGTTCGCCCTTGCCCCGCAGCTTAATCTTGGTGCCGTCCTTGACGCCCGCCGGCAGGGGGACGTTGAACTTCTTGAGCACGCGGGTCTTGCCGCTGCCGCTGCAGGCCTTGCACGGGTCCTCGATGACGGTGCCGCTCCCCCCGCAGCGTGGGCAGGGCTGGGTCATGGCGAAGATGCCCTGGCTGACATTGACGGCGCCCCGGCCCTGGCACTGCGGACAGGTCGCCGGGCTGGTGCCCGGGGCGGCGCCCGTGCCCCGGCAGACGTCGCAGTCGACGGTCTGGGGGACGCTGATCTTGGTGGTTGCGCCCTTGAGCGCGTCGTCGAAGGACATCTGCACCGAGACGCTCACGTCCTCGCCACGCCGCACGCTGCGCTGCTGCCTGCGGCCGCCGCCGAACCCGCCGAAGCCCCCGCCGCCACCACCGAACAGGTTGCTAAAGATGTCGCCGAAGTCGCCCATGGGCGGCATGTTCTGGCCGCCGCCGTAGCTCTGATACTGGCCACCGCGCGGCGCGCCTCCGCCTAAGAAGCTCGGGCCCGCGTCGTACAGCTTGCGTTTCTCCGCGTCGGAGAGCGTCTCGTACGCGCTTGAGACCTCTTTGAACTTCTCCTCGGCCTTGGGGTCGTTGGGGTTGGCGTCCGGATGGTACTGGCGAGCCAGCTTCCGGTAGGCCTTCTTGATCTCGTCCTGGGTGGCCGTCTTCTTGACGCCCAAGACCTCGTAATAGTCGCGCTCGCCGGCCATGGGGGGTCCTCGCTCGCCTAGGCGCCGGATTCGGCCGGTCCGGAGGATACGGCCACGCGGGCCGGCCGCAGCACGCGGTCGCCCTGTGTGTAGCCCCGCTCGAGGACGGCGGTGATGGTGCCCTCATCCTGCGGGGACGGTCGCATCACCACGGCGTCGTGCACGTGCGGGTCGAAGGCTGTTCCAACGGTGGGGATCTCCTCGACGCCGGACCGGCGGAGCAGGTCGACGAACATGTCGCGCACCATGCGCACGCCGCCGAGGACCTTGCCCTCGTCGTGATGCTCGGCCGCGTCGAGAGCCCGTTCCAGGTTGTCGAGCACGGGCAGCATCTCGGTGAGCAGATGGCCCTGCGCCCGTTCGCGGGCTTCAGCCGCGTCGCGGTGGGCCCGCTTGCGGAAGTTCTCCCACTCGGCGCGCAGGCGCAACTCGCTGTCCTGGGCGGCGGCGCACTCCTGGCGCGCAGCCTCCAGTTCGGCCTTGAGTTGCTCCAACTCAGCGGCGAGGGCCTGATCTGGCGCTGCGGCGGACGTATCGTCCGCCGCAGCCGGCTGGCCGTTGACTGGTGGCCGGCCGTCCACTGGTGGCCGGCCGTTGACAGGTATGCGTTTTCCGGTTGGGGTCATCCTGTTACTGCTGTTCCGTCGCGGTCGCTTCGACGGTCTTCGGCTCGCTGCCGCCGCCGATGCTCACCGTGATCTTCTTGGGCTTCACGATCTCGGCCTTGTGGACCTTGATGTGCAGCACGCCGTTCTCGTAGTTGGCTTCCACCTTGGTCTCGTCGACCGTGGGCGGGAGGGCCAGGGAGCGGCTGAAGGAGCCGTACCGCCGCTCGATGCGGTAGAACTTGTCCTCCTTCACCTCTTCCTCGAACCGCCGCTCGCCGCTGACGGTGAGGACGTTGTCCTGCACCTCGATGTTGATGTCCTCCGGCTTCATACCGGCAAGCTCGGCCTTGAGCTCGATGGCGTTGTCGGTCTCGACCACGTCGATGGCCGGAGTCCAAGACTGCCGCTCGGCCACGTCGCCGCCGGTAGCCCGCGTGAACAGCCTGTTGACCTCGTTCTGCAGGGCAGTCAGGTCACGGAAGGGATCCCATCTCACAAGTGCCATCTCTCTTACCTCCTACTCTGTCTATTGCCACCGGCTTTGAGGCCGGGGGCAGCGCCGGGCACGAGGCCCGGCGCGCCGCCACTCATCGACCGCGGGACTACTTCTTGTCCTCGTCGATGACCTCGTAGTCGGCTTCCTCCACGTTCTCTTCTTCCGCGCCACTGGGGCCGCCGTCGTAGCCGCCGCCGGCCGCGCCGCCGCCCTGCTGGGCCTGGGCCGCCTGGTATGCGGCTTCGGACAGCTTGTACGCGGCTTCCTGCAGCGCGTTCATGCGGCTGCGGATGAGCTCGACGTTGTCGCCCTTGATGGCGTCTTCCAGGTCGCGGATGCCGTTCTCGATGTCGCCGCGGGCAGCGCCGTCCACCTTGTCGCCGATCTCCTTGAGGGACTTCTTGGTGGAGTACACCAGGTTCTCGGCCTGGTTACGGGTGTCGACGGCTTCCTTCTTCTTCTTGTCCTCTTCCGCGTTCAGTTCCGCGTCGCGGACCATCTTCTTGATCTCATCGTCGCCCAGGCCGGACGAGCTCTTGATCTCGATCTTCTGCTGGTTGCCCGTGGCCATGTCCTTGGCCGACACGTGGGTGATGCCGTTCGCGTCGATGTCGAAGGCCACTTCGATCTGCGGGATGCCACGCGGTGCCGGCGGGATGCCCATCAGCTGGAACTTGCCGAGGGTCTTGTTGTAGGCCGCCAGGTCGCGCTCGCCCTGCAGCACGTGGATCTCCACCGAGGTCTGGCCGTCGTCGGCCGTGGAGAAGATCTCCGCCTTGCGGGTGGGGATGGTGGTGTTGCGGTCGATGAGCCGGGTGAACACGCCGCCTTTGGTCTCGATGCCCAGCGACAGCGGGGTCACGTCGAGCAGGATGATGTCCTTGACTTCGCCCGCGAGCACGCCGCCCTGGATGGCAGCGCCCAGCGCCACGACCTCGTCCGGGTTGATGCCCTTGTGGGGCTCTTTGCCGGTGAGTTCGCGGACTTTGGCCTGAACGGAGGGCATGCGGGTCATACCGCCGACGAGGATCACCTGGTCGATGTCGCCCATGCTCAGACCGGCGTCTTTCATGGCCTGTTTGGTCGGACCGACGGTCCGCTCGGTGAGTTCGCGGGTGAGTTCTTCCAGCTTGGCCCGGGTGAGCGTCATCTCCAGGTGGAGCGGACCGCTCGAGTCCATGGTTATGAACGGCTGGTTGATACTGGTCTCCATGACGGAGGAGAGCTCGACCTTGGCTTTCTCGCCGGCCTCGTACAGCCGCTGCAGAGCCTGACGGTCGCTGGTGAGATCGACGCCCTTCTCGCGCCGGAACTCGGTGATGAGCCAGTCGACGATGGCCTTGTCGTAGTTGTCGCCGCCCAGGTGGGTGTCGCCGTTGGTGGACTTCACCTCGAAGACGCCGTCACCCAGTTCGAGGATGGAGACGTCGAAGGTGCCGCCGCCGAGGTCGAAGACCAGGACGGTCTGCTCGTGCTCTTTGTCGAGGCCGTAGGCCAGAGAAGCCGCGGTGGGCTCGTTGACTATACGCTTGACTTCCAGGCCGGCGATCTTGCCGGCGTCCTTGGTGGCCTGACGCTGGGCGTCGTCGAAGTAGGCGGGCACGGTGATGACCGCTTCGGTGACTTCGGTGCCCAGGAAGGCTTCGGCGTCGCGCTTGAGTTTCTGCAGGATCTTCGCGGAGATCTCCGGCGGGGAGTACTGCGCGTCCTTGATACTCACGCGCACGTCGCCGTTGGGGCCTTCCACGACTTTGTACGGGACGATCTTCATCTCTTCGCTCACGCTCGAGTACTTGCGTCCCATGAAACGCTTGATGGAGAAGATGGTGTTCTCCGGGTTGGTGACGGCCTGCCGCTTGGCGACGGTGCCCACCAACTGCTCACCGGTCTTGGTGAAAGCCACCACCGACGGAGTGGTCCTGCCACCCTCGGCGTTGGGGATGATGGTCGGCTCGCCGCCCTCGAGTACTGCCATGGCAGAGTAGGTAGTGCCGAGGTCGATGCCGATGATCTTGCCCATTACATGTCCTCCGGAGCTCGCTATGCGCGTCTTATAGGTTCATTAACGTGGGGCTAGTATAAAATCTGAGTGGCTTAGTGTCAAGTTTTGGGCAGGCCGCCTGACAGGGATTTTATTCCCCGCTCCTGGCCCGGAAAACCTCTCATCGACGGGCAACCTCCAAAGAGGTCGCCGGCGGACGACGCCTCGCCACTGCGGTGCGCTGGGTATGCGGGAGAGCAGGACGCAGGAAGCGGGAATAGCAGCGCTATTGCCGCGACCGAGGACGAACCATGCCGCCGCCCAGGGCGCTGCGGTGGCCGGGGCTTCGTCCGCCGGCAACCTCCAAAAGGTACAATGCGTCGCAGAGCAGAGCGGAGCCGGTCCCGGCGCCGCGCCATCAGCTCTCGAGGTGTGAATGAGGCTCGGCCGAGAAAGACGCAGCGTCCGCCGCAGGCGAGTTCAGAAGGTCCGCAGGCGTCGCATCATCATCCTGATAGCGGTGCTCGTGGCCATCCCGATCATCGCCGCAGCGGTGCTCGCCGTCATCTTCAGCATGGGGCTCCACGCCGTCGCCGCCTTCGAGGGCGAGATCCCCGCCCTTTCCGACCAGCACCAGGTCTCGCTGGCCCAGACCAGCTCCATCTACGACGCCGACGGCAACCTGCTGGCCTACCTGCACGGGGTGGAGAACCGCACGGTCATAAGCGGCCGGCAGATCCCGCCGGTGTTGCGCAACGCCGTGGTCGCCATCGAGGACGAGCGCTTCTACCAGCACAAAGGGGTGGACCTCGAGAGCGTGGTCCGGGCCCTGGCCACCAACGTGAGCGCGCAGCGGACCACCGAGGGCTTCTCCACCATCACCATGCAGCTCGTTGGCAACCTCTACTTGGACCGCACCGACATCACGTTCAACCGCAAGTTCAGCGAGATGGCCCTGGCCTGGCAGCTCGAGCGCAAGTACTCCAAAGAGGAGATACTCGACCTCTATCTGAACACCGTGTATTTCGGTTCCAACGCCTACGGCGTGGAGGCTGCGGCCAAGACCTACTTCGACAAGGAACCGGCCCAGCTGACCCTGGCGGAGGCGGCCCTCATCGCCGGGCTGCCTCAGGCTCCCACCGGATACTCGCCGCGCAAGCACCCTGACCGCGCTCTCGTCCGGCGCAACATGGTCATCAACAGCATGCTGAAGAACGGCTTCATCACTGAGGACGAGGCCGAGCAGGCGCTCCTGACGCCCATCGAACTCGCCCCGTACTCCCCGTACACGCAGGTGGCCGAACCATACGTGGTCGCCTACGTCCGCAAACAGCTCATCGACATGTTCGGCGAAGAGAAGGTGTTCCAGGGCGGGCTGCGCGTCGAGACCACCATCGACCCCACGTACCAGAAGCTGGCCTCCGACGCCATCAACACCACTCTCAAGAAAGACGCCGACCCGTCCGCGGCCCTCGTGAGCATCGACACCACCACCGGCTACATCAGGGCCATGGTGGGCGGCAAGGACTACACCACCTCGATGTTCAACCTCGCGTCCCAGGGCCGCCGCCAGGCGGGCTCCGCGTTCAAGACCTTCGCCCTGACCGCCGCCATAGAGATGGGGATCGACCCCGAGAAGACGCAGTACATGTCCATACCCGTGGAACTCAAGGTGCCGGGCTCCACCGAACTGTGGAAGGTGAAGACCTACTCCGGCGGACAGGGGTACGGCATCTCCACCCTCGTGCAGGCGACGCTCCGAAGCGACAACACCGTGTACGCCCAGTTGGCCCTGGACGTCGGCGCAGAACGGATCGTGGACATAGCCCACCGCATGGGTGTCACCTCATATATCAACGCCGACCCGGCCATCGTGCTCGGCGGCCTCACCTACGGCGTGTCCCCCTTGGAGATGGCCTCGGCCTACGCGACCCTGTCGAATGCGGGCCAGCACGTCGAGCCGACCATCATCACCCAGATCAAGGACTCCACCGGCAAGGTCATCTGGAAGGCGAATCCCAAGCGGACGCAGGCCATCTCTGCCGGTGTCGCGTACGCGGTCACGAAGATACTCGCCGCCAACATCCCGCACGGCACGGGCGGCAGAGCCAACATCGGCCGCCCCGCCGCCGGCAAGACCGGGACCACGCAGGACAACGCCGACGCTTGGTTCTGCGGCTACACCCCCCATCTTTCGACCACGGTCTGGGTCGGTTACCCGAAGAGCCAGATCGAGATGAAGAACATAGAGGGCTTCTCCTCGGTGACGGGCGGGAGCCTGCCCGCCATCATCTGGCAGAAGTTCATGTCGGTCGCGGACACGGACTACCCGAAGGTGGAGTTCCCGGTGCCGTCGGTGCTGGTCAAGTACCTGCCCAACTACATCAGCCCGAACGCGTACTGGCCGACCTCGAGCACCACCGAGAGCACCACCACCACACTCCCGCCGACCACCATCCCGCCCACGACCCTGCCGCCGACGAGCACCACCAAGTCGACCAAGCGGACGACCACCACCCAGGCCATCCCCTGATCGGCGCCGGCCAGTGGTCGGACCTGCGCCGGCCCGTGGTCGCCCAGTTCTCCAGGCCTGGTTTGAACAGGCCGGCTTCAAGCAACAACCTCACCGACACCGGACGTGTCCCGCAACGCCCCGCCACCTTGACAGATATGAGTCTTGTCATATAAGATTTTCTACATAATCTGACTAATGACTCCGCCCGCGGCGCGTCACGCACCGGGATCGCGGCCATGAGGAGTGGAAGACGATGCAACTGGAACGGTTCACGCTCAAAGCCCAAGAGGCGCTGGCCGCCGCTCAAAAACTCGCCGTGGAGCGCGGACACGCCCAGGTGGAGCCCGAACATCTCGCCGTCGCCCTGCTGGACCAGGACGGCGGTATCACCGTGCCCATCCTCGAGCGCATCGGCGCCAGCCCCATCCCCTTCCGGGGCGAGTTGGACCGCCGGCTGGCACACTTCGCCACCGTGCACGGCGACACCCAGGTGGGCTTCGCCCGGGACACCCAGCAGGCTCTCGAGACCGCCCAGTCCGAGGCCGACAAGATGAAGGACGCCTACGTCTCCACCGAGCACGTGCTCATGGGACTGGCGGCGGTACCGGGCTACCTCGGCGACCTGTTCAAGCACCACGGCGTCTCCCGCGACGCCATCCTCACCGTGCTGAAAGACCTGCGGGGCTCCCAGCGCGCCGAAGACCCCAATGCCGAAGAGAAATACCAGGCGCTGCAGCGCTTCGGCCGCGACCTCACCGAACTGGCCCGCCGCGGCAAGCTCGACCCGGTCATCGGGCGGGACGACGAGATACGACGCGTCATCCAAGTGCTGAGCCGCCGGACGAAGAACAACCCGGTCCTCATAGGGGAGCCGGGCGTGGGCAAGACGGCCATCGCCGAGGGGTTGGCGCAGCGGATCGTCTCCGGCGACGTGCCCGAGAGCCTCAAGGACAAGCGCGTGATAGCGCTCGACATCGGCGCGATGGTGGCGGGCGCCAAGTACCGCGGCGAGTTCGAGGAGCGGCTCAAGGCCGTCCTCAAGGAGATCGCGGATTCCGAGGGCGAGATCGTCACCTTCATCGACGAGATGCACACCATCGTGGGGGCAGGCGGCGCAGAGGGCGCTGTGGACGCCTCCAACATGCTCAAGCCCATGCTGGCCCGCGGGGAACTGCGGGTGGTGGGCGCCACCACGCTCGACGAATACCGGAAATACGTGGAGAAGGACGCCGCTCTCGAACGGCGCTTCCAGCCGGTGCTGGTCGGCGAACCGTCCGTGGAGGACACCATCGCCATCCTGCGGGGCCTCAAGGAACGCTACGAGGTGCACCACGGCGTGCGCATCCAGGACTCGGCGCTCATCGCGGCCGCTGTGCTCTCCCATCGCTACATCTCCGACCGCTTCCTGCCCGACAAAGCCATCGACCTGGTGGACGAGGCGGCCAGCCGGCTGCGCATAGAGATCGACTCCATGCCCATGGAGATCGACCAAGTGGAGCGGCGCATCAAGCAGCTCGACATCGAGCACCACGCCCTGAGCAAGGAGAAGGACGCGGCCTCCAAAGAGCGCCGCGAGGCCATCGAGGCCGAGCTGGCCGACCTGCGCGAGCAGTCTGCCGGCATGAAGGCCCACTGGCAGGCGGAGAAGGACGCCATCACCAAGATCCAGGCCACCAAGGAGCAGATCGACCAGCTCAAGACCGAGGCCGAGCGCGCCGAGCGCGGCTCCGACCTGCAGAAGGCCGCGGAACTGCGGTACGGCCGCATCCCCGAAGCCGAGCGGCAGCTGGTGGCAGAGAACGCCCGCCTCAACGAGCTGCAGCGCGACGTGCGCATGCTCAAGGAAGAGGTGGAGGAAGAGGACATCGCCGAGGTGGTCGGCAAGTGGACCGGCATCCCGGTTAGCAGGCTGCTCGAAGGCGAAGTGGAGAAGCTCATCCACATGGAGGAGCGGCTGCACCTCCGGGTGGTCGGCCAGGACGACGCGCTGGAGGCGGTATCGAGCGCCATCCGGCGGGCCCGCGCGGGCCTGCAGGACCCCAACCGGCCCATCGGCAGCTTCATCTTCCTGGGCCCCACCGGCGTCGGCAAGACCGAGCTCGGCCGGGCTCTGGCTGAGTTCCTCTTCGACGACGAGAAGGCCATGGTCCGCGTGGACATGAGCGAGTTCCAGGAACGGCACAGCGTCGCCCGGCTCATCGGGGCGCCTCCCGGATACGTGGGCTACGAAGAAGGCGGCTATCTCACCGAGGCCGTGCGGCGCAAGCCATACTCGGTGCTGCTGCTCGACGAGGTCGAGAAGGCCCATCCGGACGTGTTCAACCTGCTCCTGCAGATCCTGGACGAAGGCCGGCTCACCGACGGGCACGGCCGCACCGTGGACTTCAAGAACACGGTGGTCATCATGACCTCCAACGTCGGCAGCCAGTTCATCCTGGACCCCGACATCACCGAGATAGAGATGGACGCCCGGGTGGACGAGCTCATGCGGGCCACGTTCAAGCCGGAGTTCCTCAACCGGGTGGACGAGATCATCATCTTCCACCGGCTGAGCCTGGAGCACATCAAGGGCATCGTGGAGATCCAGTTGGGCCTGCTGCGCAAGCGGCTCTCCGAGCGGGACATCACCCTGGAGATCAGCGACGCGGCCAAGACCTACCTGGCGCAGCAGGGCTACGACCCCGCCTACGGCGCCCGGCCGCTCAAACGGCTCATACAGAAGGAGATCCAGGACAAGGTGGCCCTCGCGCTACTGAAGGGCGACTTCCGCGACGGCGACACCATCCATGTGGACGAGCGCGGGCTGGAGCTGACCTTCGACAAGGTCGCGGGGCCGGACGACGCCGCCACAGGCGAGCCTGCGGCGGAACCTGCCGCCAACAGCTAGGACGGTCGGCGGCGCTCCTCCCCCAGGCGCCGCCGGACATGCCTCCATCCCCCTCCCAAAGACTCAGGCCTCGGTGAGTACCGAGGCCTGAGTCTTTGTGGGCTGGGATACCGCGGCCGGCACGCCGGCCGGGTGAGACCTTACTGGGCGGCCGGTGGCTCGCGCGACGCTTCGCCGTCACAGCACTCGGCGGCGGGGGGGCCGGCGGCCCCGGCGTCTGCGTGCCCGTTGCGCCCTCGCGGCCTGGCGACTGCCCGGCTGAACCTCTCGGGGATGTCGACGGGTGTCGGCGCCTGGATACCGAACTGCAGCGCCGCCACCCTGATCAAGAAGACCAACGCCACCGTGACGAACATCCCCACCAGAGCCGCCACGCCCAACCACTTGACCATCGACACGTATACGATCGACCCGATGATCGCTCCGAAGTGCACCATCGGGCCGGGTAACACCAGTTCGGGGGTCTCTCCGGCGAGAAGGTCCGTGAGCACCGAGCCGCCGCTGGCCGTCACCACCCCTATGAGGATCGCGGAGAAACCCGACAGCCCGGAGCCGAGCGCCTTCTGTGCGCCGACGACCGCGTAGAGGCCGAGCCAGACCGCGTCCATCAGCAGGATGGGCTTGCGGAACCGCCTGACGAGCGACCCGAAGAAAAAGCCGAGCATGGCGGCGATGAAGACGGTCGGCAGGTAGGCAGGCCGCGTCAGAGCGACCGGGGGACCGTTCTGCAGCAGCAGGTCCCTGAGGATGCCGCCGCCGAGGCCGGCCGCCACGGCCATCGCCACCACCCCGGTGATGGCGAAGGCCCGTCGCACCGCGTGCAGCGACCCTGCCAGACCACCGAGGCCCACAGCGGCGAGGTCGAGGTACAGCGGGATGGTGACGGTGGTGGTCATGCAGCCGAATCTACCTGCGGGACGGGCGCGAAGCAAGAGCCCGGGCGTGTCGGCGGCGCACCTCCGGTGCCGGCTCGCTATAATCCTCGCTCTTATGGACTCGCACGACCTGTCACAGCAGCCCACCGAAGCGGCCACGCCGGCCGGCGACGGCGCCGTCCCGGCACCCAAGCCAGAGCGCCCCGAGCGCGGCCCCCGGCTGCCCAAGGGCGAACTGGTGGAGCTGAACGTCACCAATCTGGCGTTCGGCGGAGCCGGCATCGCCAAGATCGGGGAGTTCGTGATCTTCGTGACCGGGGCCGTCCCCGGCGACGTAGTGAAAGCGCGCATCACCAAGTACAAGAAGCGCTATGCGGAAGCCCGCGCTGTGGAGATCGTCACCCCCTCCCCCGATCGCATCCAGCATCGCTGCCCTTCGTTCGGCTCGTGCGGAGGCTGCGTGTGGCAGGGGCTGGACTACTCGGTCCAACTCGACTACAAGACCCGGCAGGTGCGCGAGTCGCTCGAGCACCTCGGCGGTCTGAGAGATTTCGAACTGCTGCCCATCGAGGGCATGGCCGACCAGTGGCGCTACCGCAACCGCGCCGATTTCTCCATCGGCCGCAGCGAGGCCGGCGCAATAGTCGGGTTCAAGGTGCCGGGCCGGTGGGACACGGTCCTGCCGATATCCGAGTGCCACCTGCTGGACCCGGGCATAGAGAGGGCACGGGCCATCGTCGAGGCGTGGCTGCGGGAGACGGACCTGCCCGGGTGGGACCCGCGGCGCAACGAGGGTTTCGCCCGCCACCTCCTGGTGCGCTGCTCTCAGAACGGCGCGGAACTGCTGGTCAGTCTGGTGACGGTGCCCGGGGAGTTGCCCGGCGCGGATGACCTCATCGCGCGGCTGCGCGCGGAACTGCCGCAACTCGTGGGCTTCGTGCACTCCGTGAACGGGGGCAAGGCCGAGATCAGCGCCGGCCTTGAAGGGACCACGCTGTGGGGCCGCGCGTACTTGCTGGAGAAGGTCGCCGGGGTCACCCTGAAGGTCTCCGTGAACGCTTTCTTCCAGACCAACACCCGGCAGACCGAGGTGCTCTACGGACTGGCCGCCCGCGAAGTGACCGCGCCGGTCCCGGGTGCGCCGGCCGGCGAAGCGCAGGGTGCCGCTCCGGCCGCTTCCGCCCCCGTCATCTGGGACCTGTACTCCGGCGTGGGCTCCATCGGACTGTCGCTGGCCAAGCACGCCACTGCGGTGTTGGGCATCGAGGCCATCCCGGACGCGGTGAAAGACGCAGTTGAGAACGCCCGGTCCAACGGCATCTCCAACGCCAGCTTCTTCGAGGGCGATGTGGCCAAAGTGCTGAGAGCCGTGGCCGAAGGGGCGCTGGAGTTACCGGCGGAAGTCGCCAGACCGGACGTCATCGTGGTGGACCCGCCGCGCGCCGGCCTCACCGACAAGGCGATCGACCGCATCGGGCAGATAGGCGCGCCGCGCATCGTCTACGTCTCCTGCAACCCGGCCACCATGGGCCCGAACATCGCCAGGTTCCAGGAATACGGATACCGCCTCGTCCGGGTCACGCCCGTGGACATGTTCCCGCACACCCCGCACGTGGAGTGCGTGGGGCTGCTGCTGCGCGGGCTCTAGCCGGCGGCAGCCCGCCGGTCCGCCCTCCCGTCCTCGGAGACCGCCCTTATCCCAGCTTCGTCTTGAGGTTCTCGAGGATCTGCGTCCCCAGCTTGATGTTGAGAGGCGCGTTCTGGTCGGTGCTGTAGGGATCGGCGTCGAAGGCCACGACGATGTAATAGCCACGGTAGAGCAGATGAAGCTGGCCCTGTCCGTGCGTGAACGCCTCGTCACCGAAGTCCTTCAACATGGTGATCTCGTTCTTGCCCAGATTCTTCTCCATCGCGAAGGTGTCCTTGACGCTGCCTTCGCCGGTCCTGAAGCTGTCCTGGTGGACCTCGACGAGCGCGTTGATGGTGGTCCCGCTGAGATCGTAGACGTAGCGCTCGGAGATCGTGCCGCTCTCCTCATCCTTGTACAAGCTGCCCGCGTCCAACGTCACGGCGAATGTCGAGATAGCCGACGCTTCATCGGCGGAGAGCAACTCATGGGGCAGGAAGACCTTGTCGGACCCGCCGGAGTCCCCGGCGCCCGCCGTTGTGGCCGTCGTGTCTGTGGAGGAGGCAGCCGCGTCGGACGTGGGCGATGAGCTCGCCTCGGTGGAGGCGCTGCCGCTCTCACTCGATGTGGTGACCAGTCCCCCGCTGGCTCCGGATGCGGTGGTGGTCGCGCCGTCCGTGTTCGCGCCCCCAGTCCCGCACCCCGGGACCGACAGCACGATCAAGAGTCCGAGCAGCAGTGCGGCGGTGACAGCGATGAGCCTTTTCATGAGGTGCGCCCTCCAGGTCTCGGGCCCTGCGCGACAGGGCTGGTATCAGTACGGCGGTTCGTCCGCGAACCACTCGCCCAGACTGCGGAACGCCTTCCAGAACTCCGCTTTCGCCTGGTCGTCGTCCAGGCACTCGTCGATGTCCGGAGTGACCAGCGCCTTGCAGAAAGGCGTGAAGGTCTGGAGCGCGCCCGGGTCCCAGTCGAGCTTCTTCATGCCGGCGACCCGGTTCTTGTTGACCACCTGGAGCGTACGCTTGCCCATGACCACCATCATCCGGGGATGGGTGATCTGGAACTCCTCAAGCCAGTAGAACGGGCAGTGCTTCTCCCCCTCCACCGGGCGGACGTCGTGGCACTTGAGCAGGTTGGTGCCGTAGACCACCAGCGGGTTGACCCCGAGGCGTTCCATGCTCTTGAGGATGGCGGCGCCGGACCGTCCGTAGAACGAGACGCCCTCGTTGACCTCGAGGTAGTGCGGCTGGTACTTGACCAGCAGGATGTCCGCGAGCGGATGCCCTGAGCCGACCACCGGCAGGAAGCCCTGCCCCCGTCGGCAACTGCGGCAGGCGACGACACGATGGTTGAGGTCGTTGCTGTCGCTGATGGCGCGCTCTTCGAGTCTCTGGTAGATCTCGGTGGCTTCACCGAGCGGCTGGGTGTCGTTCATGTCCTACATATTGGCCGACCGGAGGAGAAATCCTCCGGGGCGCCGGCTCGAGATGGCCCGGCCGCCACCGGGCGCGGCTCAGTCCTCGGGCAGGACGCGGTCGAGCGTGGTCTGCAGGAGCTTTATCGACTGCAGGTACAGGAGGTTCTTGCGGCGCGCGATGATGTCGGCCTCCCACAGCGCGGCCATGAAGCTATCCGGGTCGTGGAAGCGGGGCATGCGCAACATGGCGGTGCCCAGTGCCTGCCGCACGTGGGCGTCGCTGCCCGCCCCTGCCACGATGTTGTACTTGGCCGCGAAGCGCTCGGCGCTGAGGTTGAAGGCCGAGAGAGCCACCTTGGCGTTGTAGATCTCGATGACGTCGATACGGTGCAGGTTGTCCACCAGGGCCTGATACGACGGCGTGGTGCGCAGCGCGTCGAACGGGTGCGGCACGTAGACCAGCGCGCCCTGCTCCTTGATGCGCGAGAGCGTCTCGTCGAAGCTCAGCTTCGGGGGGATGTACTCCTTGAGGAAGAGGCCGATGACCTCACCCTCCCGGGACTTGATCTCCTCGGCGACGATGACGAACGGGTCACCCCCGGCGAGTTCCTGGGCCCTGAAGGCGCCCTTGATCTCGTTGTGGTCGGTGACGGCGATCGCCCCCAGGCCGATCTCCCGCGCGGTGCGGATGATGGTCTCCACCGAGTTCTTCGAGTCCTTGGAGAAGGTGGAGTGCATGTGCAGGTCCGCGTTGATCCAGTCGGGCCGGGCCGGGCTGAGGGCGGCTTCGCGGGCCCATTTGCGCGGTGACTCCTCCCCGATGCCGCGGAAGTGGAGAGAACGGGTGGCCGCCGGGGTCCTCCCGGCCACGCGATCACCCGTGGCCGCGGCGATGGTGTCACGGTAGAGGGTCTCGAGCTTCTCGGCGACCGCGGCGACCGAGTACTCGGTCCGGGTCTGCCGCGCCGCCGGGGTGAAAGCCACACGGTCGGCCTCGGCGATGACGGCGCTGATGGCGGTGGCCACCGAGGCGAAATCGCCGGGGGAGAATACGGCCCCGCCGGGAGTGGGCGCGAGTGGGGCGGGCGATACGGGTGGCACAGTCGCCGCGGTGCCGAACGGAGCCGCCGCGCCGGCCAGGTAGTCCCGCACGGGCGGGAGATCCGGGCCCACCACCGGACAACCGCATACGGCCGCGTCCGCGATGGCCTGGCACAGCCACTCGCCACCCAGGAACGGAAGGATCGCCACCGAGGCGCCTTCGTAGACCGGCCGCAGTTCCTGCGGGGAATCGAACCGCACGAGGTCGACGCGCGAGCGCAGCTTGCGCGGCACCGCGCGGGGAGGCCAGCGGTCGGCGGAAGCGCCATGGAACGCGACGACGAGCCGGTCGATACCGGCTGGCCAATCGTCGCCCAGGGCGCGCAACAGCGCGCGGAGTGAGCGGCGGGAATCGCCCTGGTACACGTGGAGCGCGTAGCGCACCGCTCCGGCCAGGGCGGCCTCGCGCACCTCCGGACCGTCCGGGGTGATGGCGCTGCCACAGGGCACGGTCTCGTAGTCGGCCGGATAGAGGTCGTCGAGCAGAGCGAGGGCGCCGGGATAGGTGACCACCCTGCCGTCGAACCTCCGGAAGAACCTCTCGAGCACCGGCTGCCCGAGGTCGTAGGCGGCCACCGCTACGGGCGTCATGTGGAACGTCGCCACCACGGGACTGCGCGCCTCCCGCAGGGAGGTGAAACTCAGCGACGGTGCCAGAGGCTCGTGCACGTGCACGATATCGAACTCCGTCCCGATCATGAGCTTCTCGAGACGCGACGTGATATCCACCGGAAGTCCCAGGTTGGCCACGCCACGGTTCAGACGGACCGGGAAGCTGTACCCCACGGGGATGACGGGGATCCCGTCCTCGGGGGCCAGCGGGCCCTTGGCGTCGGGCGGCAGAAGGAGGGCATCGGCCTCGCCACCAGCCCGGTAGTCCGCCAGAAGACTCACCAACTGGCCTCTCGTGCGGTGGAACAGGGCCCGGGTCCGCTCGCTCTCGGCCGGATCCTCTACCGACGTGACCACCACAGGGCGGTGCCCGCGCGCCTTGAGAGCCAAGGCCAGTTCGCCGACATGCTGGTTGACCGCACTGGGGCGGCTCCAGGAGAACGGAGCGACCAGAGCTATGTGCAGGCTGTTGTCCATGTACCCCTAGAATACGAAGGCCCGGGCCGCTTGAAAAGCGGCCCGGGCCCTGTAGTCAGGCGTGAAGCTCGTTACTCCGCCGCAGCCCCGGCGATGAAGCCCTCGGTCTTGACCCGAGCCTGCTCGTCGCTGTACTGGATGGGCGGGGATTTCATGAAGTACGAGGACGGCTCGAACAGCGCGCCGGAGATGCCCCGGTCGAGGGCGAGCTTGGCGCAACGCACGGCGTCGATGACGATACCGGCGGAGTTCGGGGAGTCGACCACTTCGAGTTTGAGCTCGATGTTGAGCGGCACGTCGCCGAAGGTGCGGCCTTCCATGCGGATGTACGCCCATTTGCGGTCGTCGAGCCACTCGACGTAGTCGGACGGGCCGATGTGGATGTTCTTGGCGCCCATGTCGTAATCGAGCTGAGAAGTCACCGAGTTGGTCTTGGAGATCTTCTTGCTCTCGAGGCGGGAGCGCTCGAGCATGTTGAGGAAGTCCGTGTTACCGCCCACGTTGAGCTGGGAGGTGCGCTCCAGCCGGACGCCGCGCTCGCGCATGAGGCGGGTGAGCACCCGGTGGACGATGGTGGCGCCGACCTGGGACTTGATGACGTCGCCGATGATCGGCAGGCCCTTCTCGATGAACCGATCCTGCCAGTATTTCTCCCGGGCGATGAAGACCGGGATGCAGTTGACCATGGCGCAGCCGGCTTCGAGGATCTGCTCGACGTACCACTTGGTGGCCATCTCGCTGCCCACGGGCAGGTAGTTCACCACGACGTCGGTCTTGGTCTCTTTGAGGATGCCCACCACGTCGTCGGTCGGGCCGGGGGCCTTTTCGATGACTTCGGACAGGTACTTGCCGAGGCCGTCGTGGGTCATGCCACGGTAGACCTTGACGCCCATCTCGGGCACGTCGCAGAACTTGGTGGTGCAGTTGCGCCCGCCCCAGATGGCCTGCGACAGGTCTTTGCCGACCTTGGTCTTGTCGACATCGAAGGCACAGGTGAACTCGATGTCGGAGATATGGTATCCGCCGAGGTTCACATGCATGAGGCCGGGGACGAACTCATCGGCTTTGGCGTTCTTGTAGTACTCCACGCCCTGGATGAACGAGGACGCGCAGTTACCGACGCCGATGACAGCTACCCGAACTTTACCGCTCAACGGATCCTCCCTGTTCCCGTTTCTTACCGAGCTCCCGGTATGTGTGGACAATGCGCTGGACGACCGTGAACATGGTCAAGGCCAGCATTATGTAAATCACATAAGGCAGCACATTGAAGAAGAGCCCGATGGCGACGAGGATGATGCGCTCGGGCCTGGTCATGATGCCCGACTTGCACTCAACGCCAAGAGACTCTGCTCGCGCACGAGTGTAACTCACAAGGATGCTTCCAAGAAGGGCCAAGACCACCAGACCGGCATCTATCGCGCCGCGGCGGTCTCCCGGGATGGCCAGGAAGTAGGCGATACCGGCCAGGATGACGCCTTCGGACACCCGGTCCAGCGAAGAATCGAGGAAGGCGCCGAAGGGTGTGACCTTCTTGGTGAGACGGGCGAGGGAGCCGTCGAGCATGTCGAAGAGGCCCGCCGCGAGGATCAGGATGCCCGCATAGATGAGATGGTCGAAGACGACGAGCACCCCCACACCCATGTTGAGGATGGTGCCTGCGACGGTGACAGCGTTGGGGGTGACCCCGATCTTATGGAGGGCGGAGAGGAACGGCGTGAAGCCCTTGCGCAGCCCTAACCCGACCGAATCGCGAATGTTCTCCATTGCCCTGCCTGGCTGCGAAGCACTCTGCTCCGACAGTCTGTTCTTCGGATATCCGGGCTACCCACCCCGGCAACACGCGATTGTAACAGTATCCCTACCGTGTCACAAATCGGCGTGCGAGGCGGGATCCGGCGTGTGGAAGCCGGCTTCCGCTCAGTCCGCCGGCCGGCCAGGTGCCTGATCCGGCGCCTTCACAGTCGTCGCGCCCCCGTCGGAGGACGAGTTCGTAGGACCGCCTGGGGGCGCCACTGGTTCGGTCGGCACCCTCCGAGGCGGCGATGCTCCCGACTTCGCCGGGATGAGGGCGATACCGTCATCCGCCGCCCACGGGGCCCTGGATCGCTCGAACTGGTAGAACTGCAGGGTGTGGCGCAGCACCGCGAGCAGCGGCAGCGAGGCGATGATGCCGACGATGCCCCCGATCTGCGCCCCCGCCAGCAGGGCGAAGATGACTATGAGCGGGTGCACGCCCACGGAACTCCCCACGATGTTGGGCGCGAGGATGTGGCTCTCGAGCTGCTGGATGACGAAATAGACGATGATGACGACGAGTGCCGCGGTGGGCGAATGGAAGAATGCGGCGAGCACCGGCGGCACGGCGCCGATGAAGGGCCCCACGTACGGGATCACCTCGGTGAGACCGGCCCAGAACCCGAACAGCAGAGCGTACTGCCCGCCTTCCGGCCAGACGCCCACGATCTTCCAGCTGAGGATCCACACGGCCAGACCGGAGGCGATGCCCACGGTCGCCGCGAGAAGCGCCTGACCGCGCACGAACCGGCTGAACGCGCTCTGCAGCCCCCGCACATACTGGTCTTTGACCTCGGGGGTGTTGCCGGGGACAACCCGGCAGATGAAGCGGAAGATGCGCTTGCCGTCGATGAGCATGTAGAAGCTGACCACTATCGTCAGGAAGATGTTGACGATCACCCCTGCGACACTCACACCCACGGAGAACAGCGTGCCGACCGCGTTGCTCCCCTGGTTCTGGAGCCAGTTGACGATGTCTGTGGTGTTCAACCGCAGATTCACCGAGATGTTGTGGGCCGCCAACCACCCCTGCAGGTCTGTGAGTAGCCCGTTGAAATCCTCCAGCCAGCCGGGTACGGCCTCGAACAACCTCTGGAACTGCCGCACGAGCGGGGGCCCGAGGAAGATCACGAGGACGACCACCACGGCCGCGAACGCCAGGTAGACCACCGGCACCGACAGCCAGCGAGGCAGTTTGAGCTTCCCCATGCCGAGCACGACGGCATTGAGCAGGAGAGCGACCACGGTGGACATGAGGAACACGAACACCGCGTGACTCGCCACTTTGGCGAACCAAAGGGCGAGGATGATGGCCAGCGGGATCAGGACCGCCTGGGCCCATCGCGGGATCGTGATGTGCACCTGCCCTCCTTCTTACGTCCCCTCACGGGGGACCCTGGTCAAAGATTATCAGTCCCGAGGCTGACCGTTGTTGGAGTATTGCGGGAATACAGGGTATTTGTGGACCCGCTGCGGCCGATTGTGGGCAAGCCGAGCCCCCGGTGATAAGGTATTCATGATGAACGAAGGGGCATCTTCATCCGAAGTCGTTCGCCGGGAAGGGACTGTCCGGCGCAAGCGGCGCCAGGAATCCGTGTATCGCAGGCGCAGGATCCGCTTCGCCGCGGGCTTTGCCGTCCTCTGTCTCGTGATCGCCGGCGTGATCATCGCGGTCACGGCCGGCGGCTCGACCGAACAGGTGAGCGCACAATCGCTGCTGGCTACCGGCGACTCGTCCTCCTCGGCCGCGGTGACGGCCGACCCTGAAGGCCATCCCGCGTTCGCCCGCATAGGCGACCGCAACCTCCTGTTGCCCGTCCGCGCCAAGGACGCCACCATCATCGCGTACCAGCCCGTGGCGGACAGCCAGTCCGTGCAGTTCTCCCCCATCGGAGAGCGAGTGAACTCCAACGCGGTGGTCCGCTTCTTCCGGAACATCTTCTCCGGGCAGCCGGCCATCCGGTACTACCAGCTTCCCGGCGACGGCACCGGTCCCACCGGCGCCATCCTTGTGGGCGCGGCGGTGGGATGCCCGGTGGCCGCTCCCATCTCGGGCACGGTCACGGCCGTGAAGCACTACAAGCTCTACGGCAAGTACGACGACGTGCAGGTGGACATCCGCCCCGAGG
Source organism: uncultured Actinomycetes bacterium (assembly GCA_903873715.1). Lineage (GTDB taxonomy): Bacteria > Actinomycetota > Thermoleophilia > RBG-16-64-13 > RBG-16-64-13 > CAIQPS01. The sequence goes on along the minus strand of CAIQPS010000080.1, from coordinate 30,197 downwards.
AGATGAGCGGGGTCACCTTCTCGATCCTGTTCATCGAAGATCCGGCGATCTCCATCGGGGAAGTGGTCACCGCGGGCAAGACCGCAATCGGCAAGGTGCGCGCCTGCCCGGCCGAACTTGGTAAACAACTGTCGGTGTACACACACGACGACGGGTCGCACGTGTTCATGCAGGCCACGGAGGAGCCCATCAGCTGAACGCTCGCTTCTGTTCCAAGTGTGGCGGTCAGATAGAGGTGCAGACGGTCGGGGACAGGCCCAGGGACGTCTGCAGCAGCTGTTGCACGGTCTTCTATCAGAATCCCCTCCCGGCGGCCGGGGCCCTCGTTTTGGACCAGCTGCGCCGGGTCCTGCTGGTCAAGCGCAAGTTCCCGCCCGGAGAGGGCATGTGGTGCCTCCCCATCGGCTTCGCCGAGACCGGTGAGACGATCGTCGAGGCCGCGCTGCGCGAACTCCACGAGGAGACCGGGGTCACCGGCCGGGTGGTGCGCCTCATCGACGCCGAATCGTCGTACGGGCCCTTCTACGGCGACGTCCTCGTGGTGACCTTCGAGGTCGAGAAGCTGTTGGGCATGGAGCGTCCGGGCGACGACGCCGAGGAGGTCGACTACTTCCCGCTGGACCGACTCCCACCGCTCGCGTTCGCCCACAACGAGAAGGCCATCCGGCTGTGCGCGGACCTCCACCGCGACGAATGGGCCATCCACGACTCGTTCCGGCGGCTCGAGGAGGGCGTCGGCGCGAGCGGAGGCGAGGCCGCAGGCGCGGAACCCGGCTCCGAGATGCTCTCCGACAGCCTCATCGGCTTCGTCAACGACAGCATCCCGCTGGTCGCCAGACTATGGCTGGCCGACGTCCGCTCCAACCACACCACCAGCAGCTACCAGCATCTCGACCCGGAGCACCTGCTGGCCGAATGCACGGCCACGCTGCGCCAACTGGGCGGCTGGCTGGAGGGCGAGCGCACCGAGGAGCAGATCAAGCAGTCGTTCCATGCACTCGGGGCACGACGACATTCCCAGGGGGTATCGCTGCACGAACTCCTCTCGGCCATCATGCTGCTGAAGCGGCAGATATGGGCCCACGCGCGCTCGCAGGGGGTCTGGCAGCGGCCCATGGAGATGTACCGGGTCATGGAGTTGCAGAGCCGCTTCGCGGTGTTCTTCGACCGGGCGACGTACCACGCGGCCCGAGGCTACGTGGGGGAGTAGCCCGCTGCAGCCTGGGCTTTTCCACGCCCGCCTCGTATCATTCCCCGCAGCACAAGCCTAGAAGGAGCGTGTCGGCTCATGGTGGGACGCAAGCAACCGGTCAACGGCGAGGTCGCCTCCGGCTACAAGATCGCCGCACATCGCGAGCGCGTCCTCGCGTATCTCGCGGGCGAGCCGGTCTACCCGGTCTGTCTGGAACTCGATCTCACCAGCCGCTGCAGCCGGACCTGCCAGGACTGCCCCAGTACCCGAGCCACCGAGCATTGGGAACTCTCCGCGGATTTCGTCGACAGCCTCTTCACCGTGCTCGGCGGGAACACCACCGGGTTGCTGCTGACCGGCGGGGAGCCGACCATCTCCCCGCTCTTCGCCTCCACGCTGGCTCTGGCCCGGGAGCGGGGGTTCAAAGAGATAGCGGTGGTCACCAACGGCAGCCACCTGGACGACGAGACGGTGTGCGCGGCTCTCACAGCGCACGCGTCGGCCGTCCGCGTGTCGCTCTACGACTGGGAGGATGGGGGCTTCGGCAGAACCGAGACCATCTTCAAGCGCCTCGAGGCGCTTCGCGCCCGGATCGACAGGGAGAACAGCCCGCTCCGTGTGGGAGTCAGCGCATTGACCTCGCACGAGCGCCTCGACCGGATGGGCGATCTGGCCGGCCACGCCGCGGCCTCCGGAGTCCACTGGCTCTACTTCCACCCCCGTTGCCGGCACTGGGACGAGGGGCGGCCCCAGCCCGAACCGCAGCAGGGCGTGCTGGAGGAGATCGCCAGACTGCAGGAAGAGTTCTCCTCGACCATCGAGATAGACGTGTCCCTGCAGCGATACCAGGACCGCCCGCTCTCCTTCTCGGCGTACCATTCCGCTCACCTGATGATGGTCGTCGGCGCCGACCGCCGGAACTACCTGGCCGCGGAGGTCAAGTACCACCCGGACTTCGTCATCGCCGACCTCGGAGCGGGTATCGAGCCCGGGTTCCTGTGGGCGCCCGAGCGGGTCGCCAACATAACCGCGCAGGACAGCGGCACCTACAGCGCCCAACGCAGCCGCCACCGCGGTGTCCTCTACAACGACTTCATCGAGCGGCTCAAGCAGGGCGATCCCGAGGCCGAACGCATCCTGGGTTCGGAGCCCCGTTTCACCTTCCCACACATCCTCTGAGCGCCGGGTCGATCACATGATCGAGCCCGGACTGCCGCACCTCGTAGGGATCCAGCAGGTCGAGCCCTGCGGGTACGACCGGGCGGCCATCGAGCAGGGACTCGTGTCCGCGCTCGCCCACATAGGCCTGACGGTCGATCCCGCACACCCGGCTCGGGGTCCACTCGCGTCGCTCGTCAGTCCCGGCGACACGGTCGTCCTCAAGCCGAACATGGTGGGTCTGCAGGCCTCCTTCGTCGACCGAGGCTGTCTCGTCACTCACGCTGAGGTGGTGCGGGCGGCGGCGCTGCTGGCAGCCGAGGCGCTGGCCGGCAGCGGGCGGCTCGTCGTGGCCGACGGCCCTCACAGCCTGTCCGACTTCTCGGCGGCCGCATCGTTGCTCGGCTTGGACTCGCTCCGGGACGAGGTGGCGGACCTCCATGGGATCGGCCTGGAGGTCGTCGACCTCAGAGCGGATCCGCTGGGGTACGCCGAGTTCGATCTCGGGAGGCGCAGCGAATTCCGGGAAGCACCGGAAGCCGGCCGCTTCCGCTCCAACGACGACGACCCCGGCGCGATGCGGTCCGCCCATGGCGCGGGCAGGCACAGCTACCGCCTCGCGGGGACCGTCCTGACCGCGGACGTGCTCATCAACCTGCCGAAGATGAAGACGCACCAGAAGACCGGCGTCACGCTCGCGCTCAAGAACCTCGTCGGTATCGCAGGGGACAGGGGTGCGCTGCCCCACTTCACCACCGGGGGCCCCGGGCGGGGCGGGGACGAGGGCCCGGACCTGGGCTGGCGGCCTGGATCGCGGCGGACCCTCTTCCGGGTGACCGCCCGCCTGGCGGCAGCACGGCGTCTGAAAGGACTCGTGAGGAGAGCGCTGCGGCGGTACGACATGCAGTTGCCGCGCTCCCCCGCTATCGCAGGCGGGAACTGGCACGGCAACGACACGGCCTGGCGGATGGTGCTGGATCTCAACAAGCTCTTCTTCCATGGCAGGCGGGACGGCGCGCTCGTCCTGCCGGAGGCGGCACCGGGCGAACGAAAGCACCGGATGCTGACGATCGTGGACGGGGTCGTGGCGGGCGAGGGCAACGGGCCCATAATGACCGAGCCCCGGCCGCTGGGGCTGCTGGCCGCCGGGCTCAATCCGGTGGCCGTCGACACCGCCTGCAGCCTCGTCATGGGCTTCGATCCCGGATCCATCGAGATGATCCGCAATGCCTGGACGCTCGAGGACCTCCCACTCGTGGGCTTCTCCCAGGCGGCGGTCCGGTGCGCCTCCAACGTCCCCCAGTGGAACGGCGGCCTCGCCGAACTGGCACACGCACCGCATTGTGCCCTGGAGCCCTGTTCGGGATGGAAGGGCCACATCGAGCGCCGGACGTCCCCGAGCGGCTAGGACGAGGCCGGAGCACTGATGGACCACCGCCCGAGACGTCCGAGCGCACTCGACATCGCCACCAACATCGGCTGCTCGTGTGGGTGCGTCTACTGCCCTCAACCGGTGCTGACGCGCGCGTATGCCAAGGGCGGCGGCGACCCGATGATGAGTCTCGAGGTCTTCGAGCGCTGCGTCGAGAAGTTGCCCGGCGATATCCGGCTCATGTTCGCCGGAGTGTCGGAACCGTGGCTCAATCCGGAGTGCACGCGCATGATCGAGTGGGCTCATACGAACGGGCGCCAGGTGAAGGTCTTCACTACTACCACCGGCATGACGGCCGAAGACGTCCGCAGGGTGACGGCCTTGCCCGGCATCGAGATGGTGCTCCATGTGCCGTCGGCCGAAGGGCTCGAGGACATCGTGGTGGACAGCGGGTATCTGTCCCGACTCGACGACCTGCTTGACAGCGGTGTGGTGAGCCACTGCCACTGCCACGGGCTCGAAGTGCACCCGATGGTCGCCGATCTCCTCTCCGGCGGTGGGAACTGCGGCTCGCCGGCCACCAGCCGCGTTCCCGTGGAGACCTACCCACCGGCCGCAAGGGCGGGCAACGTGGACGTGGCGGGGGTGGCCGACGTCAGGAAGGGCGGGCGGCTCAGTTGCCTGAGGACCTGGGAGAACCTACTGCTCCCGAACGGTGACGTCCTCATCTGCTCGCTCGACTACGGGATGCGCCACGTGATAGGCAACCTGCTCCTCCAGGACTACGACTCCCTCTTCGCAAGCGTGGAGTATCTCCGCGTGCAGCGGGGTCTGGAGGACCCCCGGCTGGACGTCCTGTGCCGGTCGTGCGAGTGCGCGGCGAACGGGACTTTGTTGGCCCGCACGGGCAGGTGGTTCAGAAGAGAACTGCGGGAGGCCGAGACGCCGGCCGATCTCCTCGGGATCGCTGTGCGGTCCGTGAGGGAGGGAGTGCGATACCTGCGAAGCTAGCCGCCCTTCAGCGGGCCGGTCTTGCCGCGCAGGTAGTCCCACACTCCGCGGGCGGCCATGAACAGTTTTGCCGGGCGCCGCTTCTCGAAGAGGATGACGTTGCGGATCTCCCGGATGGTCCAGTCGCGCGCGATTCGGCGGTATTGGGGGAAGTCCGGATATTCACGGGCCACGATCAGGCGGTTGCGGGTGATGTAGTAGCGACGGAGCGGGCTGTGACCGGTCGTGACCAAGGTGAGGCCCGCCACGGTGTGCGGCGATCCGCTCCCCAACTCGGTCTCCACCACTGCGTCTCCTGTCTGCACGATGTCGTAGCCGTTGCGGCGCAGACGAAGACAGTACTCGTGATCAACCTGATCGATGAAGAGGTCGACGCGGAACGGCCCCGATCCCTCGTAGGCACGCAGGTCCAACAAGCTGCCGGCCGCCCCCGCGGCGAGCACGGGCCAGATCCGGCCCCGATCCTCGGGCGTGTAGCGGAGACCCATGTTACGGTCGGCACGCACGGGGGCGATTATGGCCGCCCGGCCGGGCCAACGGCGAATGCCGTCCAGGAGCGCGTCCACCATGCCCGCCCGCGGAGCGTCTTGCTGGTTCATGAGCAGCAGGTAGTCGAACCCGTCGGCCGAGGCTCGGGAGGCCGCCTGGTCGAACGCCGCCCCCACCCCGGCATTGCGCATGTTCCGGACGACCGTGACCCGGCCGTCGAACGCGAACTCGTTGACCGCGGGAGTGTTGTCCACCACGTAGACGTGGTCCACCTGCTCGAGGGTCGCCCCTACCCGGTCGGGGAACCCACCGTCGGGATGGTAGGCGACGTAGGCGGCGGCTATCCTCGCCCCGGGCGGGAGACCGGGCTTCTCGAGGTCGGCCAGGCAGAGAGAGGGCCCTCTCCATTCAGCGATCGGCGGGCGGCCGAGATCGGAAAGCCACTTCAGCGAACGCTGGACTGCGAAGCGAGATCCTCGAGCCGGTCCGGTTGATGGCGCATCGTCCATTCCGGCCAGTCTACAACGTGGGACGTCACGAGTGAGCGGTGGTACCCTCGGCCCATGAGACACAGGTTCTGGGCGATGGCGAAGGCTCTGTCCTACATGGGACTGTCGCCCCGCGCCTGGACATGGTTCCTGACCATCAACCTGCTGCGCAAGAACACCCGGGCGGACGTCAGGACCGGGAACGTGTTCGTTCCCGAACGATGGTGCCGGATCCGGTTGCGCTCCGGAGCGCGGATGCACATGGAGGGCCGGCTGCTACTCGGGCACAAGGTCATCCGCGGTTCGCGGCTCGAGACCCGCTTGATCCTCGACGACGGAGCCACGCTGGAGGTGAAGGGCCGGTGTTCGGTCTTCGCCGGGTCCTACGTGCGCGCGTACGAGGGCGCGACGCTGTCGCTGGAAGATGTCACCGTCAGCGAATCGGTGGCGGTCGTCTGCCGGAAGAGGATATCCATCGGAGCGGGGACGCTCATCGGGCGCAACACCGAGATCCGCGACTCCGACGCGCACGAGATCGAGGGGTCGGCCCGCTCCAGCATCGAACCTGTGACCATCGGACGTCACGTGTGGGTGGGCAGCCGGGTGTTGATACTGAAGGGCGTCACCATCGGGGACGGGGCCGTGGTCGCCGCCGGTGCGGTCGTCACCCACGACGTCCCTCCGGGCTGCCTGGTGGCCGGGGTGCCGGCGCGCGTCGAGCGCGAGAACGTGGTCTGGACGGCCTGAGAGGCTGGACGGATCAACCTGCTTCAGCCATCCGCCTGAAAGCGTCGCAGCGCTCGAACAGCTCCTGGAACGTGCCGACTCCGGCGACCCGCCCGTCCTGCATGAAGACCACGCGGTCCGCCTCCCGGACCGTCGACAGCCGGTGCGCGACCAGCAGGATGGTATGCGAGCCCCGCAACTCTCTGAGCGAGCGCATCAGCGATTGTTCCGTGAGGTTGTCGAGGGCCGAGGTGCCCTCGTCGAAGATCAGCACCTGCGGGCGGTGGTAGAGGGCGCGCGCGATCGCGATCCGCTGCCGCTCGCCTCCGGATATCCTCGCCCCCCGCTCCCCGACCACGGTGTCGAGACCGTCCGGTAGCGACGCCACCAGCTCCTCAAGGCGGGCGACTTTCACCGCCTCTGCGACGACCGCCTCGTCCACATCGTCGTCGTCGACACCCAGCGCGATGTTGCGGCGAAGGGTGTCGTCCGTGAGGAACACCACCTGGGAGACCATCCCTATGTTCCGCTGCCAGCCGCGCAGATCCTCGGCGATGTCCGCGCCGTCGGCCAGGACCCGCCCGGATGTCGCGGGCAACAGACCGGTGATCAGGTCCACGAGGGTGGTCTTGCCGCCGCCGGTGGAGCCGCATATGCCTATCTGCTCGCCCCGCCTGATGACCAGGTCGACATCCGCGACGGCCTCCGCGGTCCTGCCCTCGTAAGAGAAGGAGACGTGCTCGAGCTGCAACTCGGTCTCGAACGGGAGCGGCCGGACAGGCTCCTGCTCGGACGGCTGCTCCTCGATGGTCCGCAGGTCATCACGCAGCGCGGCAGTGAGTGCGCCGGAGAACTTCACGCTGGTGAACCCGTAGACCACCCGGGTGAGCGACGGCTGCAACCGCAGACCGGCGTACGCGAACAGGCCCAGCGTGGAGAGCGCGGCCCGGGCATCCGAGCCTGTCGCCAGAGCGATCATGAAGAAGACGATGATGAACCAGATGAGCGATGTCTCGAGGATGAGGCGCGGGACGGTGAGCAACGCGGTGCGGGTGTAGAGCATGCGGGCCAGGCGGGACCGGGCGTGCCCGTACGTCCGTGCGAACGAGCCTTCCCTGCCGAGGAGCTTGATGTCGCGCACGCCCTCGTACGACTGTTGCAGGGAGCCAAGCGTCTCCTTGTCGAGCGCCCAGGTGGTGATGCTGTAACGCTTGAGGCGCGGCTGGATCACGGCCAGCAGGAGCGCGCTCGCTCCCCCGACCACGAGGATGGCCAGCACCGCCCCGATCGGCGACACGGTGAGGAGCAGGGCGAGCAGGCCGAGGGCCAGGATCGTCTCCGAAGCGGCTCGGATGAGCGGAGAGAACACCGCGGTGGCGATGTCCAGCGTGGCCTGGTGACTGTTCCGGATGAGCTCGGACGAGTGCCTGTTCAGATGGAACGGGTACGGCATCGCCAGGTAGCCGGCCACCAGTCTGCGGGACAGGCGGGCGGCGGCGTTCTCGGTCATCCTGGCCATCACGTACTCAGCCGTTATCGACACCCCGGCCCGGATGAGGAAGAACCCGAGCATAAAACCGCAGAGCACGAGCAGGAGCGTGGTCCGGTCCAGCCCCCCGGCATACGACCGGATGTCGCCTATCAACGGCAGGCTGACGGCCCCGTCCGAGTTGGCCACAAGGGCCACGAGCAGGTAGACGAGCGTAGCCGAGACGATCTCTAGCAGGCTTGTGACGACGGCCAGAAGGAGCAGGAGCACCCAGCGCCGGCGCTGCTCGCGCCCCATGAGGTACAACGCCTGACGGATGGTGGTTAGCAAGGACCTTCTCCGTGGTGGGTCTCAGGTTCTGAACAGGGCGTCCCGCACGGCGTTGCGTATCACTGTCAGTGTCGCTCTGAGGCGGAACTTACGGCGGAAGAGCCCCCGGACGAACCAGAGGAGCACGAACACGATGTACGCAGCCTGGAAGGCGGCGAACTCGGCCCGGTTCAGCGTCTCCCTCATGCTGAGGCTGCTGCCCTTGTGCATCTCCGCCATGCCGGCATCGTGGGGCCACCGGCGCTTCCTCCCCGAGCTCTGGTCGTGGAGCACCGAGTATTCCGGCACGTACCAGACTTCGTAGCCCTTCGCCTTGAAGCGGGCACCGAGGATCTGCTCCTCGCCGCCTAGGAAGGAGCCGGTGGGCATGCCGCCTATCTCGCGAAGCATGGGCGCCCGAAAGACCATGCAGGCGCCGTAGAGCTTCTCGCAGCGGATGGCGTGGTCGTGGGTCTTGGCGGCCCTGGGGGGAAGCAGCCGGGACACGCCGGGGACGTAACGGAGAGGCTGCAGCATCCCTGCCAGCTGAAGAGCCTGGCTTTGTATCCTGCCCGACCGCCCGGTGATCTTCGGCCCTGCCCAGGCCGCGCGCGGATGCTCGTCAAGGAAGGCGACCAGGCCGGTGAGACTGCCGGGCGTGAAAGCGACGTCCGAGTTGGACACGGCGATGTACTCCCCGCGGGCGGCGCTCACCCCGAGCTGCGCGCCCGGACCGAAGCCGTTGTTCTCGGGGTTCCGTATTATCGCGACCTCCGGGTGATGCTCCGCCATGAACTCCACCGACGAGTCCGTGGACGCGTTGTCCACGACGAGGACCTCTGCTTCCGTGCCGGCCGTGGCCTCCGCCACCGACGCCAGGCAGTCGCCCAGCCAGTCCCTCCCGTTCCAGTTGACTATGACCAGTGACAGTCGCACGTGGAGGGCCGCTCCAGCTGTCAGACGTTGAACCGGAAGTTGACGATGTCCCCGCTCTGGACGATGTAGTCCTTGCCCTCCACCCGCAGCACGCCCGCCTCCCGGGCCGTCTTCATGCTTGCGTTGTGGCTCATGAAGTCGTCGTAGGAGACGATCTCGGCGCGGATGAAACCGCGTTGGATGTCGCTGTGGATGGCGCCGGCCGCCTCCTTGGCGGTCTCGCCCCGGCGGATGGGCCAGGCCCGCACCTCGTCGGTGCCGGCGGTGAGGAAGCTGATGAGTCCGAGCTCCTCGTAGGCGGCCTGGGCGACGATCTCCGCGGCCGGACCGGGCAACCCGAGGGCTGCCGCGTATTCAGCCTGCTCCTCCGGTGACAACTGTGACACGTCCAGGGCGTCCGGGAACGGGAACGCCATAAGCCGCCGCCCGCGGGCCGCCGCCTCCAGGCCGCTCGTGTCGGGCGCGGCGCCGGACTCGGTGTTCAGCAGCAACAGCTGCGGCGTAAGCGTGAGGAACTGGTACTGCCGGATGAAGGCCAGGTCCGCCTCGTCGAAGTCGACCTCGCGCAACGGGGTCTCGGCTTCGAGATGCTGCTGGCACTTGAGCAGGGCCTTCTTGCCGGTGTCCGGCATGGGCGCCTTCTTGGAACGCTCGAAGGCGCGCTCGATGCGGATGAGGTCGAACATGACGAACTCGTTGTCCAGTTCGGCGAGGTCGTCGACGGGATGGGCCTCTTCGCCGAGCATCGGGCTGTCGAATCCGCGGAGCACGTGCACGTAGACCTGCCCGCCACCCAGAGCGTCGAGGTACTTCTCCATCTCACCCTTGCGGCCGGTGGCCTCGGGCCAGGCCACCTCGCGCACCTTGAACTCGGCGAACGTGGTCTTCTTGGGCTGGAAGATCTCGGAGAGGGCGCGGACCCGGGCGTCGCCGACATGGACGGTGGCCACGTGGCCTTCGCCCTTGCCCTCGGCAAGAGCCGCCACAAGGGTCGTCTTGCCGCACCCTTTGAGCCCGATGATGCGTGCCTCCACTGCTGCCTCCCGTCGATCGATGCCCCGCGCCCGCCGGGGCCTATCAGGCTGTCGAGAAACGGAGCCCCGGCCTCCAGTGTAGCCCAGGCAATCTGTCCCGTCCGTATGTGGGGTACGATGGAGCCCTACGGTCCGCTTCGGTAGCCCGAGCCGCGCGCCTCGGGGTTGGCAGAAGGATGGCGATATGAAGCGTCTGAGAAGTTCTGTCGTGATCTGCGCCGCGTTGTTCCTGGCCCTCGCCCTTTCGGCGATGGCCCTGGCCGGCTGCGGCTCCACACAGAAGGTCTACAACGACTCCAAGTACGGCTACAGCTTCTCCTATCCCGAGACCTGGAAGGTGCAGATCGGTACCAGCGACGTCACCGCGGGCGGTGCCGTGGCCGGGAACGTCGGAGTCTACGACCCCACCGGCACCAAGGTGGGTGGGACCTATGTCGACCTGGCAATGGTCATGGTGTACAACCTCAGCTTCACGGTGGACGACCCCTGGTCGTCCGACATCAAGACCGAGCTCGGGAGCGTGCTCGCATCCCTGGAGAACCAGACCAACGATGTGAAGGTGGAGAAGGACCTCACCCAGACCACCGCGGCGGAACTCAAGGGCTACGAGATCACGTACACGTTCACCAAGGACTCGGTGCCCATGCGGTCGACGCTCTACTTCCTGTTCGACGGCGCCCGGGAGTACGAGCTCAGCAAGCAGGCGGCCCTGGACACCTGGGACCGCGCGAAGCCCTTGCTCGACCAGATCGTGGCCAGCTTCAAACCGGGGCCGAAGACCAAGAAGTAGGCGCGCGGCGGGCCTACGGCAGCCCGCCGCCGGACGGCGGCGCCGCAGCCCGGCGGCGGCGCCTCGCACTCACCGTGAGAACGGCGGGGCCCGGCGGCGCCGAAGGCGCCCCGGGCCCCGTGTCATGCCAGGTGCTTGTACCGCCGCGCCCCTGCGCGCGGCGCCCGCCTACCTCTGAAGCGGGTACTCCTTGCAGACCTTCTGCTCGTTCCGCTCGTCGTAGAACACCAGCTTGCCGTCCTGCTCGTCCAGCTGGAACCACCACTTGTCGGTGGCCTCCGTCGGGTGGACGTAGTTCTCGGCGACCAGGCGGGCCTTCTGCGCGTCCACGTACTTGTGCAGCCATTCGTTGCTGCCGTCCCAGGCGTCGAAGTCCCGCGGTTCGGCGAAGGGCACGTGCCACGGGCAGACCTTGGTGCAGCGCCCGCACACGCAGCCTTCCTTGTTCAGCACGTCGAAGTCGGAGCAGGTCTTGCTGTCCAGCTTCCAGGTGTAGTAGCCGTTGTAGAGGGTCTTGGGCCCGCGCGGGATGGCGCCGGACGGGCACTGCTGCGCGCAGACCGTGCACTTGCTGCAGTAGTCCTGTAGGCCGAAGTCGATGTAGCCGTCCACCTCGAGTTCCATGTTGGTGAGCACGCAGGCCGCTTTGAAGTTGGCGCCCAGGAACGGGTTGAGGATGATGCCCATGCGGGACACCTCCCCGAGGCCCGCGTCGAGCACCACCTGCGGCATGAGGGTGAGATAGCGGTTCATGTTGGAGGCTTCGGCCTCGAACCCGAGCCGGCGCATGTAGTTGGCCATGGTCTCGGTCTGCATGAGCAGGCGCTGGTATGCCTGGAAGCTCGCCGGGTCGACGATCTCCTCCCACCCGTTGGCGGCGTTCCAGGTGGGCTCGTACTTGCGGGCCAGCAGCACGATGGCGTACTTGAACGGCGCCTCGAGCTCCCGGCCTTTCATGTTGTGGCTGTAGACCGCCGACTGGCTCAGCGGCCCGATGCCCACGAGGTCGGCACCGAGGAAGTGCCCGAGCATCTTGATGTGCCGGCTCAGCACCCGCGGGTCTTCGGGGATGGGCGCCCGCTCCGGGGCCACCGGGTTCCGCTTGCGCAGGATGGCGTTGTTGACGATGTCCGTCATGTCCCAGAACGACGCGCCCAGGGGATAGCGGCGGGTCATGCGCATGAACTCGCGCTGGATCTCCTCCCCGTACTCCCCGAACAGCGACTTCCCGAAGGGGCTTTCACGCTCGTCACGCCGCTCTATCGTGCCGACGATGTCGTTGGTGGGCTTCGGGACCCGCTTCAGCTTGTCCGTGGGCCACAGCCCGATCTGCCTGTCGTCATAGAGGATGTCGCGATACTTCAAGCGTTCCATCATTCGATCCCCAGTGCGCTCGCGTTCCTGTAGTACAGCAGCTCTTTCTCCTCCTGGGACAGCCCGAGGCCTTCGAGGAAAGCGATGCTCTCGGTCATCTCCTCGTAGGGATAGTCGGTCCCCAGCAGGATCCATTCCATGCCGAACGCCTCCCGGCTGCACTTGAACGCCGCCGGCAGGTAGTTTCCGCTCGTGGTCATGAGCATGTTGTCGCGCAGGTACTGGCTCGGCACCTTCTTGAGGTCCGGCACCACTTCCGGGTCGGAGGCCTTGAGATGCGGCCGGATGAACGGGTGGTCGATGCGCTGCATGAGGAAGGGCAGGCCCTCCGCGTAGTGACCGAGCATGATCTTGAGCTTCGGGAACGCGTCGAACGCGCCGGACAGCACGAGCCGCATCATGGCGGTGGCGGTCTCCACACCGAAACCGAAGGCGGCGCCGGCCAGAGGTAGCCCGTAGGTGCGCAGCTCCTTGATCATCGGGGCGACCGGGTGCAGGTAGATGACCACGCCCAGTTCCTCAGCCTTGGCCAGGATCGGCCAGTACCGCTTGTCGTCGATGTACGAGTCGCCGAAGTTGGAGTGAGTCTTCCAGCCTTTGAAACCGAACTCCTTGACGCAGCGCTCGAGTTCGGCGGCTGCGGCCTGCGGGTCCTTGGGAGCCAGTGCGGCGAAGCCCATCAACCGGTCGGGGTGTTTCGCGATGGCCGCGGCCAGCGCGTCGTTGGCGCGGCGGGCGATGCCGGTGCCGACAGCAGGGTCGAAGTGGTCGACGCCCGGCGAAGTCAGCGACAGGATGGCCTTGTCGATGCCGCCCTTGTCCATCTCCGCGATGCGCCCGTCACCGATGTCGAGCAGGCGGTCGAGCAAGAAGTCGCCGTGCGGCTCGAAGGCGTCCTCCCGGTAGTACATCCGGCGGCGGCCGGTGGCAGGATCGTCCTTGAACTTCGGGTAGCCCGGGTTTGCGTAGGTCGCATCCACCCATTCCTGCGTGACGAAGTGCGTTTCAAAGTCGATGGTCTTCACCAGGAACTCCTTTCGAGGCGGAGTGTCGCCTTCGGGCGGACGGCCTCCGGCTGTAGACACGGACACAGGCGAGCGTCCACGGCTGGTAAGCACTCACTCATTAGTGATGCAAGGATACCAACCCGCCGCCATCGAGTGGGAACGAAAGGGGACCCCGGCTGCCGTTCCGGGCGGCGGCCGGGGTCCACTCTTTGCTCGGCCAAGGCCGAGCCGGGGGGATTAGGTCAGGCCTAGGCCAGCGCCGTGGTCTTCTGCTCCACCGGGATGACCTCGTGGCCCGCGTTGCTCGTGATCTTGAGCTCCACGTCGTACTTGGTGCCCTTGACCCACTGGCCGGCGGCGCACACGGTACGGTACACGTTCGGTACCGGGTGTTTGGTGCCTTCAGCGACGGGCAGCGTGAAGTCCACCGGGCCGGCGATAGTGTCGAGTTTGGTCTGCGACAGGGCCGTGGCGATGGCGGCTTTGTCGTCGATGCTGGCGGCGCGCTTGAGTGCGTCGGCGGTCATCTCGAACAGGGCATAGTGGTAGAGCGGCTGCACCCACTGCTCTTTCTGCTTGGTCTCGTAGTCGGCGCCGAACTCCGCGCAGGTCTCGCCGGTGAGCGAGGACTTGAACGGGAAGGTGGGGGTCCAGTAGACCACCGTCGTCAGACCGATGCCGATGGCGCCCAGTTTGGCCACGGTCTGCCAGAACTGGAGAGCTTTACCGATGGTGACGGCCTTCGGGTTGTACCCCTGCTGTTTGGACTGGTTCCAGAAGTTGGTGAAGTCCGGAGCTGAGAGCACGCCGGCGACGATGTCCGCGCCGTCTTTCTTGAACGTGGAGATGACCTTGGTGTAGTCCTCGAGGCCGTCTTCGAACGCGCCCGGGTCGGAGAGCTTGTAGGCCTTGGCTTCAAGCTTCGCCGGCCAGGCTTTGCGGTAGGCGTTGCCGTCCGCGTCGTTCGGCCACAGGGCGCCGTAGGTCTTGTTGTTGTCGAACTGGTCCCACATGGCGAAGTACAGTTCCTGGATGTCTTCCTGGCCCCAGAAGGTGTGGTAGACCCACTTGAGTTCCTTGGTGGCGTCGCCGCCCTTGAGGCCGTTGAACCAAGCCTGCCACGGGGTGTCGTTGGAGATGCAGGGAACGCCCGCGGCTTCGGCCTGAGCGGCCACCGGCACGGTGGTGTCCGGAGTGGAGGCCACCATCATCATGTCGACGCCGGTGTTGTTGATGAGGTCGCCGGCCACCTGGCTGGCGCGGTTCGGGTCGGACTGGCTGTCCTGCAGTTCGATCTTGATCGGGTGCTTCTTCTTGTCGCCGAGGACCATGCCGTCGCCGATGGCTTCGATCCAGCGAGCGTGGACATACTTGTCCGCAGTACCGAAGGTGGCCAGCTTGCCGGTGATGGGGCTGACGAAGCCCAGTTTGACCTCGCGGCCGGTCTCGACTCCGGCGCTCGCCGCGGTAGTGGTGGTCTCAGCCGCAGCGGTAGTGGTGGTCTCGCCACCGGCCGCAGCGGTAGTAGTGGTGGCCGCAGCCGCCGTGGTGGTGGTCTCTTCAGTGCCGCCGCACGCCGCGAGCACGCCGCCCAGACCGCCGGCAACTCCGAGGGTCGCGCCCGCGATCCCCGCGCGTTTCAGAAAATCACGCCTGCTGATGGTGCTTTCGGACATTCGTAGCCCCCTCGCTCCCTCGATTGACTGTCCGGCCCCCGCGGGGCCGTTCTGAACCAGATAACAGAATAGGGATTTCGAGGCCCCATTTCAATAGATGCGAACGCGAATTCTTGTTTTTTTGTGCCGTTCGCAAAAGTCGCCGCCACGGCCTCCGCAGCCGCTGTATAGTGACCCCATGCAAGACCGCCTCACACCCTACAAGTCGCCCCGGCAGAAGCGCAGCCGTGAATCCCTGGAACGCCTGCTCGAATCCGCCGAGCAGCAGATCCGCGCCAACGGCTTCGAATCGCTCACCATCGGCGGGGTGGTGAACAACGTAGGCCTTTCGGTGGGGGCGTTCTACGCCCGGTTCCCCGATAAGACCGCACTCCTCCACGCCGTCCAGGAACGCTTCCATGGCAAGCTCGAACCCAAGATCAGGGCCGAGATGATCGCCGAGGCCGGCCCGATGGGCACGCTCACTGAAGCGGTGGAGGCCGCGGTGGACGTCCTCATCCGCAACGTGGTCGGCGAACGGGAGCTCTCCCGCGCTTTCATGACCCTCTCCGTGACGGACCCGCTGCTCCGCGCCGGCGGGGAGCGCATCAACCGGGAGCGCCGCGAGACCTTCGTCCAGATCATGATGGCCCACAGCGACGAGATCGGGCACGAGGACAAGGAACTGGCAGTGGACGTCGCCTACGGGATCTACGCGGCCATCATCCGGGGGCGCCTGGTGTTCGGGGCTGAGCACGAGCTGTACTACGGCATCGACAGCACCACTCTCTATAGAGAGCTCAAGCAGGCGATCGCCTTCTACCTCAAGGGCGGCAAGACCGCTCCCTGCTAGGCCGCCCTCGCCCCTGCGCCGCGCAGCCGAGCATGTGCACGAAAAAACGGAGAGCCCCGCTTTCGCGGGGCTCTCGCTTTTGGGGCTCGGTCACCGCAGCACGGAGGCTGCGGCGGCTGCTCCGGATGTGACGGGTAGGTTACGCGCCGTACTGCATCGGCTGGACCTTCGCCGACGGGGTCAGCTCCGAAGCCAGGGCGTTGCTGACGATCACGGGCTCGAAGGGGTATGTCTGGCCCTTGACCCACTGGGCGCCGCCCGTGGGCGGGGTGTACACGTTCGGGACCGGGTGCCGCGTGCCCAACTGCACCGGCGCGGTGAAGTCCATCGGGCCGAGGCAGGTCTCCATCTTGGTGCTGCCGATGGCCTTGACGATCTCTTCCTTGTCGTCGACGTTCGTCACGCGCTTGAAGACGTCCACGGCCCATTCGAACTTGCCGTACTGGCCGATGGGGGCAGTCCACTCTTCGCCGGTCTTGGCCATGTAGTCGTCGGCCAGTTCCTTGCAGGTCATGCCGGTGATGGAGTCCTTGAAGGGCCAGGTGGGGTGCCAGACGCACTCGACGGTGGTGTTGTAGGCGATCGAGCCGGTGGCTTCGAGGCTCTGCGGGAAGAGCAGGGCTTTCCCGATGGTCAGGACTTTGGGGTTGTAGCCCTGCTGCACGGACTGCTTCCAGAAGTTGGTGAAGTCAGGGGTGATGATCGTGCCGCAGCAGATCTCGCAGCCGTTCTTCTTGAAGTCGGCGATGTACTTGGTGTAGTCCTCGAGGCCGACCGGATAGAGGTCGGGCAGGAAGTACTCATAGCCGGCAGCCGTGACGGCCGGAGGGAGACCCTGCTTCATGTCGGTCCAGGCCTGGCCGTCGGTGTCGTTGGCGAACAGGAAGGCGACCTTCTTGTTGGTCTGAACCTGGTCCCACATCGCGATGAAGTTGGAGACGATACCCTCCAGACCGAGCGCGTTCGCGTAGGTCCACTTGAAGGGCTTGTCCGGGGTGGCGCCGCGGCCGAAGTAGAACGGCTGCCACGGCACGAAGTTCGCGATGGACGGCATCGCGGAGGCTTCGCACTGGTCGGCCACCGGGTTGGCGGTATCCGGGGAGCCGGACGCCATCATGAGGTCGACCTTGTCGTTGTTGATGAGGTCGCCGGCCACCTGCGAGGCGCGGTTCGTGTCGGACTGGCTGTCGGCGCGCTTGATGGAGATCATGTGCTTCTTGCCGTCGCCGCCGATGATGCCGTCCGGGATGGCCTTCATGGCGAAGTCCACCCACCAGTCGTCGGCCTTCGCAAAGAGGGCGAGCGGGCCGGTGCTCGGGGAGACCAGGCCGAGTTTGATCTCGCGGCCGGCTTCCGGGCCCGCGCTGACCGAAGTGGTCGTCTCGGGGGCAGCGGTCGTGCTGGTGGCCGCAGCTGTGGTGGTGGTCGCCTGAGCGGTCACCGACGTGGTGGTCTCCTCAGTGCCGCCGCAGGCCGCCAACACTCCACCGAGGCCGGCACCCAGACCGATGGTGGCTCCGGTGGCTCCAGCGATCTTCAGAAAGTCACGGCGGCTCACACGCTTGTCTTCCATATCCCCTCCTCAGTGGATACGAGTGGAAAGGGCCGAACGCCACGGCCCATGGTTCCATCCTAGCACTTGCATGATAACTGAGTGAGCGTTCGCTACGTTAGCGTGTGGAGATGTGACCGACGGTGTAGCGCGTCCGGACTCCACGCCTCAGGGTGCCGGAAATCCCTTGCTAGCTGCCCTTTTGATGCCCTTTTAACACCGTCTTTACAGGAATCGGGCTATACTCTCCCGCGCCGTCTTCGCAACCAGTGTCAAGTGAGGTTTACGTGACCAAGAAGATCCTCCTGGCCGTATTCGCGGTCCTCCTGCTCGCCGGCACGGCCGGCGTGGTGGCCGGCTGCGGCGGCAATCTGCCCAAGGATGCCGTCGCCAAGGTCGGCACCGTCATGATCACCCAGAAAGCGTTCGACCTGAGGGTGGCGGACTTCGAGGTCCAGTACGCGGGCCAGATCCCCGATAAGACCAGCCAGCCCACCGAGTACAAGCAGTTCCAGCAGGACGTACTCGAGTACATGATCACGTACGAGCTTGCCAGCCAGGCAGCCAAAGACCTGAAACTCACGGTCACCGACGCCGACGTCCAGAAGGAGATCGACTCCATCCTTCAGAACACGTTCGCAGGCGACCAGACCAAGTTCGACGAGGCCCTCACGCAGCAGGGCATCACCATGGACCAGCTCAAGCGCAGCTACAAAGAGTCGCTGCTGCTGCAGAAGGTCTATGACGAGGTCACCAAGGGCGTGACCACCGTGGCCGACGCCGATCTCCAGGCCTACTACGACGCGCACAAGAGCGACTACTTCACCCCGGAGACCCGGACCGCGCGGCACATCCTCATAGCCCCGGTGGCGGGCCGTACCGACGGCACCACCACGACGGCCGCCAGCACGACCACCACCAGCGAGGCCACCAGCACGAGCGACTCCACGTCGACGGCCTCCTCCGAGTCGACCACCACCACGGCCGCCCCGACGCAGGCCGACTGGGATTCCGCCCTCGCGGCCGCCCAGCTGGTCGAGGCTCAGCTGAAGGCCGGCGCCGACTGGACCATCGAAGCCAAGATGTACTCCGACGACCCGGGCTCCAAAGAGACCGGCGGCGACCTCGGCACCATCTCCAAGGGCGAGATGGTCCAGGAGTTCGAAGATGCCGTCTTCTCCCAGAAGGTCGACGAGATCTCCGACCCGGTCAAATCTGCCTACGGCTACCACGTCATCCAGGTGACCGGCATCAACGAAGCCAAGCAGTACACGCTGGACGAGGTCAAGGAAGAGATCAAGAGCCAGCTGCTCAGCGAGAAGAAAAGCGACACCTGGAGCAAGTGGATCGACAGCCAGAAGGCTAAAGTGGGCGTCACCTATGCCAGCGCTTGGGTGACCACGACCACCACCTCGTCGACCACCCCGGCCGACGGCTCCACCGCCACGACCGCCACCGGCGACACCACCGCCACCACGGCCGGCTCGAGCGACACCACCGCCCCGGCCGAGACGACCACGACCGTCTCCGGCAGCATCACCACCGCCGCCCCGGCCGAGACCACCACAACGGCCGCACAGTAACAGGAGCGGCATACCGGCTCCGGCCCCCGGCACGACCGGCGGGGCGGGACCGGACCACAGGACCGGCGAAGGCCGGGGGCTCCAAACCCCCGGCCTTCTTGTTTCTCGGACCGCACGCCTACGTGGCACGTGGCCGACGCAACTACCCTGCAGTCCTCCCAACCACCTGTGATTGTGCGATATCTCGCACAATCACATGGGCCGAGCAGCAGAACCGCGCACTCTTGCTGCACCGGTGCGAACCGTCCCTACAGGCACCGGCTGATGATGGACAAAAAAGGGCCCCGGGGCAATGCCCCGGGGCCCGAACCGAACAGTGTGAGCGGAGGGTTGGTGCGCCTCGCCCCTATTCGCCCGTCTCGAAGCGGAAGTCGCCGTCCGGGTCGGTGATGGCCAGCAGCCGCACGATGCAACCGTCGCCCTCGGGCCAACGCCACGGGAAGCACATGAAGGTGCAACGCTTGCCGCTGATCTCGTCCAGCGCGCCGCCCGCGTTCTCGATGCCGGGGATGCCGCCCTTGACCATGAGGGTCTTGTGCGCGGGCTCCCACTTGCCGAAGTCCTCGAGCGGGTCGCGGCCGTAGGTGTCTTTCCACTCCTGGATGAGGTGCGGGTGTGTCGGGCCAAGCCCGTGGTTCACGAGTTTCGTGGCGATCGGGTGGTCGTTGGCCTGGCAGCCGTAGGCGACCATCTTGACCTTGTGATCCACGAACCACTGGGCGGCGTCTTCACGGGCGCCCGGGCCGTACGCGAAGTACTCGTCGGTATCGCCCCACAGGCGGTGGAAGCCCGTGTTGATGACGACGATGTCGCCTTCCTGGATCTTCGGAGTGGCGTTCTCCAGATCCTCAGCGGTGATGACGCCCCACTTCTCCTTGGGCAGCGAGATGCACACGCCGGTGCCGAACAGGCGCCACAGCGGGTAATCGTTGATGGTGGGGGTGTTCTCGGTCACGTGGAGCGGCGCGTCCATGTGAGTGCAGCGGTGCATGATGCCTTCCCACTGGATCTCGTAGACGCCGTCTTTGGCGTGGAACTTGTTGATATCGATGTTCACGCTGGGCGTGGAGGGCCATTCGGGCATGAACTGGGTGAACGTATGGGTGAGATCGTAGATCTTGAGCGCCATCGCTAGTCCTTTCGGCTCCGCGGGATGATTACTTACCAGGCTCGATACGGCACTTGCCGCTCGGGTCGCACATGGCGACGAAGCGGACCTGGCAGGCATCGCCGTGCTCGAATTTCCACGGAGTGGCGGCGAGGGTCACGCGCTTGCCGGAGACGTCGTCCACGTCACCGCCGACCTGCTCGATGGTGGGGATATCGGCGCCGAGGATGGTCCGGTGGGCGACGTTCCACTCGGGATGCTCTTTCTTGGGATCGAGACCGGTGGCCTTCTTGTATTCGGCCTCGAGGCGCTTCATCTGCGGACCGCCGCGGTGGCTCGCCATGGAGGTGGCCAGCGGGGAGTCGACGAACGGGGTGTCGATGGCGACCATCTTGGGTTTCATCGACACGAGGTACTCGGCGGCTTCCTTGGTGAGGCCCGGGGCTTCGCCGTAGTACTTGAGACCGTCGGAGTACTCGTGGTGCCAGCCGGTGTTGATGACGACGATGTCGCCCTCTTTGATGCCGGGCTTGGCGTTCTTGAGGTCATCGGCGGTGATGAGGCCCCAGGAACCCTTGGGGATGTCCAGGACGCAGCCGTTGCCGAAGAAACGGGCCGGGTCGACAGCCGCCAGGTCTTTGCCCTTCTGGATCATGTGGATGGGGGCGTTCATGTGAGTGCCCGTGTGCATCACGGTGACGATGCGCCAGGCGAGAACGCCGTGCTGGGCATGCTTGACGCCGCGCTTCATAGCGACGTCGTTCTGCCCCGGATAGGACGGGGCTCCATGGCCCCACACGTGGCTCAGTTCCACGAACTGAAGCCCGGTGACGGGATCGACGACCACGTTCGACATGCTTCGCTCCCCCTTGGGAATGTTGGATAGCACGATTGACTACGTACCGGAAAACGGTACGAGTATACCAGAAACGGTTATCGCTCCATGAGCAGGCGCGACAGCCACACAGGCCGGCACAGCACGGCGGCGCCGGCGCCCTGACGGCGCCGGCGCGGGCTCCCGGGGCTACTGACTCGCAGCTGCCAGCGCGGACAGATCGGCCTGCCGCAGGCCGGCCAGGAAGCCCAGGACCATCCCGCCGGCGAGTTGCACCTTGCCCGGGCTGACGGTGTAGTAGGTGTCCGCGGCGGTGTGGTAGGACGTCGCCTCGCGCCATTCCACCCACGCGGCCGGGAAGCCGGCGAGCTCGAACGGTTCGTGGTCGCTGTAGCCGTACGTCGACGGGTCCTTCATGTAGACGGCGCCGTTGACCGTCCGCGCCGAGTAGTTCATCAGCATGGTGACCAACGACCGCGGCCCTCGCTCCATGTAGCGCACGTTGAGCGTGGTGCCGGCCCCGATCATGTCCAGCGAGATCATCCCTGCGAGGTTTGCCTTCTCCTGGGCGGTCATCGTCGCCACGTAGCGCCGGGAGCCGTAGTGATGGTGATCGGCGTTGCCGTCGCCCATGGGCTCCTCGTGGCCGAACAGCACCAGGACCACTGTCGGTACGAGGTCCACGTTCTTGATGGCCCGCGCCAGTTCGAGCACGGCGGCAGCGCCCGACCCGTTGTCGTTGCCGCCGGGCGAGAGGCCGAAGCTGTCCATGTGCCCGCCCACGACCACCGTGAGCGCGGACGACCCGGGCTTGACCGCTATGACGTTGTGGGAGGTGGTGCCGTCCGGCAGGGGGACGTCGGTCATGCGGGTGGAGTAGCCCAGCGATTGGAAGTACGCCATCCCGTACTGCGCCGCCTGGAGTTCCTGCGGGCTGCCGCCGTGCCGCACGCCGATCCCGACCGACAGCTTGTACAGATGGGCCATCGCCCTGGTCTGGTCGAAGGCGAGCTGGGAGCCGGGCGCGGCCGTCAGCGCGCCGCGCAGTTCCACGGCGTCCAGCGCCACGTTGGTGTCGGTGGCCACCGCGCGCTTCTGGCCGGTCCACGAGAGCGTGACCACGTGATGCCCGGGCTTGAGCCACCCGCTGCTCCACAGGGCCTGCTGGAACAGGATGTTCGAGTCGTACAGGTCCACGGTCATCGGCGCGCCCCCATCGAGCCGCACCAGGGCCAGGCCGTAGTTGGGGCCCTTCTTGCCCAGGAGTTTCACGCCGGCCCCGTCGAACTCCACGGTCACCGACGAGCCGGAAGTGTTGGCGAACCAGGCTGTGCCGCCGGAGTAGGAGGCGAGCGAGGTCTTGGTCCACGCGCCCCGCCAGCCCAGGTGACGGTCGGTCTGCTCCACCCGGGTCAGCCCCACCAGCGTGCCGGCCACATCGAAGGCGTCGATGCCTATCGCCGTCCCGCCCACGGCGGTGTTCTTGCGCCCCGTCCAGCTGATCCTGACGGTGTGGTAGCCGGACGCCAGGGCGCCGGTACTCCACACCTTGCCGAACGCGGGCGCTCCGCCGTACAGGTCCACCGAGAGCGGCGACCCGCCGTCCAGCGAGACACTCGCGATGCCGTAGCCGGGCCCCACGGGCGCGATCCAGGCGAAGGAGGTGCCTTTGAAGGTGGCGCTGACGACGGCCCCGGGGGCATCCGCCCGGGTGTAACTGCCACCGCTGGCCGAGGTTGAGGTCACGGTCGTCCAGGTCCCGCTGCGGGCCAGCTGCGCCGCGCCCTGCTCGTACCGCGTGACGGTGGCGGCGGCGGCGCTGTCCCAGCCGATGCCGAGCGAGAGCACGGCCGCGAGGGCCGCCATGAGCAGTGGTATGAGAGTGGCGCGCCGTCTCATGGCCGGAGATGCCTGTCGAGGAAGCGGAACACCCGCTCCATGTTATCCGGGCTGCCGAACTCCGGCGTGCCGTGGCCGGCTCCTTCCAGGATGTCCAACTCGCACCGCCGGGGCCCCACCCGCCGCTCGATGAGTTGGGCGAACTCGATGGATTGCTGCACGGGGACCAGCCCGTCCGCATCGCCGTGCTGGATGAGGATGGGTGGGATGCCCGGATGCAGATACGTCTCGGGATCGGCGGCGCGGACCAGGTGGGGGACCGCCTCGAGTTCCGCTCCCAGGTACTTGACCTCGGGCGACGGACCGGAGCCCGGGAACGGGATGTCCGGCATCCCGACGGGAGGCCCGGGCGGCGGGCCCACGGGAAGCCCGTTGGCCTCGAGTTGCTCCGGCATGCTGTAGAAATCCATGGGGCCGTACCAGTCGACGGCGGCCTGCACCGCCGAGGACTGCTCCACGTTCCCGAGAGTCGCGTCGTCGAACAGGACCGCCCCTTCGGAAGTCGCCAGCATGGCAGCAAGGTTGCCGCCGGCAGAGTCGCCGCAGGCGGCGATGCGGCCGGGGTCGAGGCGATAGGCCGCCGCGTTCGCGCGCAGCCAGCGCACCGCCGCCTTGAGGTCGCGCACCGCGGCAGGGAAGTGCGCCTCGCCGCTCAGCCGGTAGTTAGCGGCCACCACCGCGTAGCCGCGGTCGAGGCCCGTCAGGAACGGTGCGACCATGAAGTGGCGCTTGTCCCCCATCTCGAAGCCGCCGCCGTGGATCACGAAGATCACCGGGAAGGGGCCGTCGCCCTCGGCCGGCAGGTAGATGTCGAGCGCCTGGGCCGGAGACACGCCGGCATACGGGATGTCCAGCCATTTGCGCTCGATGTGCGAGACGTCCGCGAACAGTTCAGGGAGACCGGGTTCCATGGTCGTTCCTATCCTCGGCATCGCGTTCCACCCAAGAATAGCGAACGCCCGGCCTCCAGAGGAGACCGGGCGTTCGAAGTCTGGCGGCCGGGCGGGCTGGGGGGATAGCCGGCCGGGGCCGCAGTACTACCTTAGTTGCAGACCTTCTTGTCGCCCTCGGCGACGGTCTTCTTGAACTTGTCCAGCATGGCGCGCGGTGTGGCGTTCGGACGCTCGTAGCGCGGCATCTCCGGGTCGATCCCGGCCAGGTAACGCGCGATGCCCTTGAGCGGTTCCAGGTCGTAGCGGGCCATCATGGTGATGGTCTCCATGACCGGGGAGCCGCCACCGTGGACGCCGGCCACCATCTGGGCGCCGGAGAACGGGTCGCAGAGCTTGTTCTCCATCATCCGGAAGACCCGGTGCGCCTCTTCGGCGGTGTACTTCGGGTTGCGGGTGATGTACTTGGCCATGAGATCGGCCGTCTCGGGATCGTAGAACGATTCCTCGGTGGGCAGAGAGGCGCAGATGCCGCCGGTGAGGTCGGCCAGCACCTCGTACTCGTGGTAGATCTCGTTGCCTGCGATACGGCGGCCGGCGTTGGTGAGGATCTCGTCCGGCACGAAGGAACCGTTGGGGAACTCGGTGGCGCGGTAGGCGCTCATCTGACCGGCGGCGAACACCAGTTCGGCGGTGCCGATGATGTGCGAGATCTTCTCCTGCACGTGCGGGTACTTGGTGATGCCGTTGACGTCGGCCACCAGGGCGGCCTGCGAGGCGATGACCTCGGACACGGCGGTCTTGCAGCCGCAATACGAGTGGCGATGGAAGTGGGCGAACATGAGGGCCAGGTAGCCGGCGTACTGCACCACGTCCGGATGCTCGAGGCCGTTCATGAAGACGCGCTCGTTGGGCACGAACACGTCATCGAAGATGGTGAGCGATTCCACGTCACCCACACAGGCATCAGGGGACTGGAGATGCTTGCGCTTGTGGCGCAGGCCGGGCAGGGCCATGAGCTTGATGCCGTCCCAGTCGGAGGGCAGCGAGAAGGCCACCGCATAGGCGGCTTCCTTCGGGCCCATGAAGCGGGTCGGCAGGGCGACGATCTCGTCGGTGTACGGAGCGGCCGAGTTGCATACCTTGGCACCGCGCACGATGATGCCGTCCGGCTGGACGTCCACGATGCGCAGGTACTGGTCGGGATCCGGCTGGTCGATGGGGCGCACGCCGCGGATACCCTTGACGTCGGTCTGGGCGCAGCAGCCCACGATGTCCAGATCCTGCCAGTAGCGCAGCAGTTTCTCGAACCGCGGATAGTAGCTGGTGCCGTTCGCCTGGTCGCAGTCGTAGGCCACGACCGAGATGGCGTTCATGGCGTCCGTGCCCATGCAGCGCTGGATGCAGCCGCCCACCCGGTGGCTGAGCAGTTTGGTCATGAGCTGCTTCTTGAGCAGGTCGTCCACGGAGTGGTGGATGTGGGTGAACCGGTTGATCTTCTCACCGGTGAGGTGCGAGGTGGCCGTGCAGACGTCCTCATACTTGGGGTCGTGCGCGCAGTCGAAGGTCTGCTGCATGCAATACAGACCGCCGCGCATGTAATCGCCGGTGCGGTCGTGCTTCTTGCCGTACATGTACACGTTGGGCTTCATGTTCGCGAGCCGCTCGACGAACTGCTCGTAGGTACCGATCCCCATCACGACCTCCAGGGCCTGAGTTATGAGTCTTGACCGAGTGAAGGCATTATACGACAAAAGGACGCATAGAGCGAGCGCTCGATTGACGCGTATGCGAAACGATGTGAGCTGGGTCGCAGAGCCTGGCGGAGACCGGTCGCGGCCCTGTCATTGCTGTTTTTGCTAAAAATTTACACGCTAAGGAAACGAAAACTGGCCAAATGATGGACTAAAGTCCCATTCCATCTATCCCCTCGGTCAGGAGCAAGGACTACTCTGACTCTATATCTACTCATCCCCTCGCTTTGGAGGACCGTGGTGAACCGTCCGTCTCGATCCCGCCGCCTCTGGAGGTCCGGCAGCGTGCTGGCCGGGGCCGTCCTAGCGGTGGCTCTCATCCTCGCCTTCTCCTCGGTGGCCCTCGCGGGCACTTGGGATTCGGCGGTCAACGTCAGCAACAACCCGGCCGCCTGCGACAGCGAGCCCCTGGTCTCCGGGGACCGCATCGTCTGGGCGTACTACAACCCCACCGTTGCCAGCGGTGGCAATGCATACACATGGGAACTGTGGACCGCCGCCGATGGCGAATCCGCGCAATCGTTCTACGAGATCCCCGCGGACTCGGTGATCTACGATGGCGACCTCGTGATCGACGGGGATCGCGTCGCCTGGATAGAGAACGACGAGACGGCCGGCTCGCTGCTGTACACCATGGACCTCAGCAAGGACACCGACCCTACATTGGTCGAGAGCGCTGAGAGTGAACAGTCCATCAAGGATGTGGCGCTCTCGGGCGACCGCCTGGCATGGGTGGAATACTGGTACGACACCGGCGCCTATGAGGTGCTCACCTGGAAGGTGGGCGACACCGACGGCAGTTCTCTGGTGACGGCCACCGGGACCGACCACGACTCCGTGCTGGTCGACGGCGACCTTCTCGCGTACTGCGAATACGTCCTGTTCGACGGCTATCGGGGAGTCTCCACCCTGGTGCTCGACCTGAGCCCCGTGGACTGGACGAACTGGGAGTACGACATCGATGCGGACGCCGTGATCGTGCAGGCGCTGGAATACGAGCCCGCCCGCCGGGACCTCACGATGCTGAGCGGGGGTCGTCTGGTATGGGACGTCTCGACCAGCGAGTGGGACTCGGATACGACGGACATCTACACCTGGACCACCGAGGACGACCCCCTCGGGGCGAAGGCAGTCACCGGCAACGCCACCAAGAACATCATGCCGCAGATCTGCGGAAGCGGCGACACCATCGTGTGGCAGGGCGCAGACGCGTCTAACGGTAACGCGGCGCTCTTCATGTGGAAAGCGGGCGACCCCGTCGGCGGCACCCAGGTCACGACGTCCAGCGCCTCTGAGGAGTACCTCAGGATCGCTGCGCACGGCAACAATGTCGTCATGCTGCACGCCACCTACGGCGAAGAGACCGTGGAAGAAGTGATGGCGTGGAGGCCCGGGCAGCCGGCCCCCATCGCCATCAGCGGCCGCGTCTGGATCGACAACGAGGAGGACAACATCTATCCCCAGGTGTCGGACGTCCTTGCGGCGTGGCACAGCTCGCACGGGGAACCGCGCGAGTCGAACGAATACATCTACGACCAGGACGTGTTCAAGTCCGACTTCTCTCCCGAGCCCACCATCACGCTCCTCGCGAGCAGCGTGAACCCGTCCGACGCGGGCACCGAGGTGACCTTCACAGCCACCATCACCGAGGGTGCCACCGCGCCTCCGCTCGGCGGCCCGGCCGCCGCGGCAGCGGCTGTGGGCTCCATCTCGGCCCTCGGCGACGCCACCGGTACGGTGCAGTTCTACGACGGCGAGACCGCGCTGGGCGATGAGCAGGACGTCGCCGCGGGTGTCGCCACATACAAGACCTCCGAACTGACCGCCGGCAGCCACCTCATCACCGCCGTCTATTCCGGTGACGAAGCCTGGGAGGAGAGCACGTCTACCTCGGTCGACCAGGTCGTCAACGAAGGCGACACGAAGAGCGATACCACCACCGCGGTCGCCAGCAGCAAGAACCCCTCCACCTACGGTGACAAGGTAACGTTCACGGCCACCATCGGGGCCGGCTCTCCGCCGGTGGCGCCGCTGGGCAGCCCGGTAGGCATCACCGCCCTCACCGACGCCACCGGCACGGTGCAGTTCTACGACGACGACGTGGAACTCGGCGAGCCCCAGACGATCGCCGCCGGCGTGGCCAGCATCACCACCGATGCCTTCGATCTCACGGCCGGCACCCACGTCATCACCGCCGAATACTCCGGCGACAGCACCTACAACTCGAGCACGTCCGAAGACCTGTCCCAGGTGGTCGATGGTGCGCCCCTGACCATCACGGCCAAGAACCAGACCAAGGCCTACGGCAGCACCTTCACCTTCGCCGGCACCGAGTTCACCGCGTCCGGCATCCTCACGGATGACGAAGCGGCCGTCTCCTCGGTCACCCTCACGAGCGCGGGCGCGGCGGCGAGCGCCAAAGCCGGCACCTACGCGATCGTGCCGAGCGCCGCATCCGGCACCGGCCTCGACAACTACGACATCACCTACGTCAACGGCACCATGACCGTCAGCGCCCGCGGCGGCGCCGTCGCCTGGTACACGGGACAGACGTTCATCGCCACCAAGAGTTCCACCGACACCAGCGCCCAGGTGACCCTCAAGGCGTCGGTCACCGATGAGTCCAAACTCGAGGGCGGGAACATCAGCGACGCGAAGGTGACCTTCACCGACGCCATCACCAACAAGCTCCTCGCCAAGGACATCCCGGTCGCGAGCGTGGCCGGCAGCACCACGGACGGTGTCGCCAGCACCATCGTGACCCTGAGCTCCGGGCAGTACGGCGCCCAGTCCTACGTGGTGAAGGTCACCGTCACCGGCTCCTTCACCGGCGGCAACTTCGGCACCGGCAGCCAGCTCGACGTCAACGTGGCAAGCGCCACCATCACCGTGCAGACGCCGGCCATCGCCAGCAGCATCTCCGGGCACGGGTTCATCGGCTACCTGTCGAACACCTCTCTCACCGACCTGGGGACCGAGGGCTCGCTGACCACCTCCATGGGGTCAGGCAACAGCGTCGAGGCCGGCTTCTACCTCACCTACAAGAAGGGCACCACGCCCAAGGGTCAGATCTACCTGATCATCCCCGGCCCGAGCGACTCCTTCTATGTGGTGAAGTCCAACGCCCTGACGGCGGCGACAGTGGCCACCGGACTGGCGACGATCAACGGCAAGGCGAGCATCACGCAGGTGCTGGGTGACGGCTCGGTCGTCTCCCTGGACGGCGGCGCGTCCCTGCAGCTCATCGCCAGCAGCGCGGCCGGAGTGGCCTTCACCGTGCAGTCGAGCAAGACCAGCGCCCTCTTCTTCAGCAATCACTGGGTCAAGACGGGCAAGGCCTGGGGGACCGTCCAGCAGTTGTTCGTACCGGGCACCGGTTCGATAACCATCAAGTGATGGACGGCTCCCTGATGGTCCAGGGAGCCCGTTTCAAGACCCGCCCCCTCCCCAAGGGGGCGGGTCTTCTCTTTTTCGGCAAAACGGGGCCCACCGGCAGTATGCAAATCAATACCGATGTTGTACAGTTTTTGGCGATGGTTGTTCGTGGAGATCTGTAACAGTCAGCGACTACAGGAGGGGAACTGGATGAAAAGACCTACCGGCGTGCTGGTCATCGGTATCTTGGGGATCATCGGCGGGATCATGGGGATCCTCGGCAGCATCGCGGTGTTCGGCGCCGGTGCTGTCGTTGCCGGGCTCTCCGTGGGAGTCGGCGGGGGCGTCATGGCCGTGGCCGTGATCTACCTCATCCTCTCCATCGTGGAACTTCTCTTGGCCAGAGCCTTCCTCAGCCTGAAGCCCTGGGCCTGGTGGGGTCTCATGGGCCTGCTGGCGCTCAATATCGTGTGGGCGATCGTGATGATGGCCTCGTGGGCGTACGGCACTTCTTCTCTCATCGGCATCATCATCGACGCCGCCCTTATCTGGTACATCAACACCAAGACCATCAAGGGCGCCTTCTTCCAGGGTGCCGGTCCTGATGTCCTCGCCAAAGTGACCGGCGGCCGCGTGAGCGACGACGCCGTCAAGAACCTGGCGAACAACAAGAAGGAAGAGTAGATCCCCTTCCTTTCTTTCGAAGGCTCAAAGAGGGGCCGGGGTGACCCGGCCCCTCTTTATTTTTCCGAACCGTCAAGGGGGGCTTGAATGAGCAATGCAGGAGCCGCCGTAGCCATCGTCATCTACGTTATCGTCGTGCTCGCGGTCGCCGTCTTCATGATGGCGGCGATGTGGCGTGTGTTCTCCAAAGCCGGGCAGCCGGGTTGGGCGATCTTCATCCCCATCTACAACATCATCGTGATGCTGCGGGTGGCCGGCAAACCCTGGTACTGGATCTTCCTGCTCCTGATACCGCTGGTGAACATAATCATCGAGATCATGATCATGGCAGGTATCGCGACGAACTACGGCAAGGGGGCGGGCTTCACGGTGGGGCTCATCTTCCTGCCGTACATCTTCTACCCGATCATCGCTTTCGGGAGCGCCACCTGGCGCGGCGTGGGCGCAGGGCAACCCCCGGTGGCGGGCGGCGCGTACCGGTAACCGCGCGAAGACACTGAGACCTGGAATGCCGAGGGCGGCCCCGTACGGGGCCGCCCTCTTTGTCTCTCGCCTTCCTGTGAGCCGGCCCCGCCCCCGGAAGACGAGGCCGGCTCACAGGAAGAAAAGGCCTGGGGCGCCGCAGGCTGTGCCT
>CAIQPS010000079.1 GCA_903873715.1 uncultured Actinomycetes bacterium | reverse complement strand
TGGACGGCACGCCGAACAAGAGCCGTCTCGGAGGCAACACCATCATCGCCACCTCCGCGGCAGTGGCCAAGGCGGCTGCCTGCTCGCGCGGGGTCGACCTCAGGGAGTACCTGGGCGGGGGGACCGAGATCCCGGTGTCCCTGGTGATCGTCATGTTCGGCGGGCCGGTGCATGTCGGCGTCGCCGGTACCGCCGATTTCCAGGAGTACGCTCTCTACGACCTCTCCGCCCGCGATCCGCGGGACGGGTTCGCCCGCACCAGCCGGATCTTCGGGCGGCTGCGCGAGTATGTGTCCAAGAAGCAGGGAGCCGGCGTCCCGCGGCTGGCCGGGGTGGCCGGCTGGCTGAGTGCCCGATTCGACACCAACGAGGAAGCCCTCACTGTGCTCACCGACCTGGTCCGCGAAGCCGGATACGAGCCGGGCAAGGACATAGGGTTGTACATCGACGTCGCCGCCACCCACCTCTACAGAGATGGCAAGTACCACCTGAGCGCCGAGCATCAGGCGCTGTCGCGCGACGCCTGGATAGACCGCCTCGAGTACCTGTGCGACCGCTACCCGCTCATCGTCGGCATGGAGGACTGCCTGGACGAGGAAGATTGGGACGGTTGGCGCCTGCTGACCGAGCGGCTGGGCC
The DNA here is from genome assembly GCA_903873715.1 of uncultured Actinomycetes bacterium. Classification (GTDB taxonomy): domain Bacteria; phylum Actinomycetota; class Thermoleophilia; order RBG-16-64-13; family RBG-16-64-13; genus CAIQPS01. The sequence goes on along the minus strand of CAIQPS010000079.1, from coordinate 39,870 downwards.
GCCGGGTGCAACTCGTGGGCGACGACTTCTTCGTGACCGACCCCGCTCGGTTGCGCCGCGGCATCGAGACGGGGTGCGCCAACGCGGTGGTCATCAAGCCCAACCAGATCGGCACGCTCACCGAGGCGCTGCAGACCGTGGATCTGGCGAAGGCGCACGGGTACGGCACGGTGTTGTCGCTACGTTCCGGCCAGGGGTTCGACCCCCTCATGGCCCATCTCTGCGTGGGACGCTGTCTCGGCCAGGCGAAGATGGTGGAGGCGCCGAGCGGCACCGCCCATCTGGACGAGGTGCTCCGTATCCAGGATGCGCTCGGCGAGGCGGCCATCCACAAGAGGAGAGGCGTGCTGCCGTGCCTCCTCGCATAAGGAACGCGGAGACCCTCACCTCTCACGGCAACCTGCCTGGGCGGCGGGCCATGGTGGAGATCCTGGAGGCCGGTCTGCAGGGCGCCGACCCCTACGCGAACGTCCGCGAACTCGTCCGGCTGGACCAAGAGGATGACGGCACGGCCCGGCGCCGGCTCGTCATCGGGGGAGGGCGCTTCGAGCCCCGAGGGGATCCGCGCAGCGGGACGGAGGTCATAGACCTGTCGCGGGTCGGGCGGGTGTTCGTGTTCGGCGCCGGCAAGGGCGTGCAGAGGGCGGCGCGGGCGCTCGAGGACATCCTTGGCGACCGGCTCACCGGCGGCCACGTGATAGACAAGAAGGGTCATCCGGTGATCTGCGAGAAGATCGGGGTGACGCTGGGCGGCCATCCGGTGCCCGACGCGGACTGCGTCCGTGGGTGCGAGGCCATCCTTGACATGTGTGGCGGCTTCGGTCCGGACGACCTCGTCTTCATGCTGGCCGGTAACGGCATCTCTTCGCTGCTGACGCTGCCCGCGCCGGGTATCACGCTCGAAGACATCCAGGAGACCACCCGTATCCTGCAGATCGAGCGGGGCGTCCCGACCCCCGAACTCAACGCGGTGCGGAACCACCTCGACCGCCTCAAGGGCGGCCGTATCACCCGGGCGCTGCAACCCGCCAGGGTGATACACCTCATCCTGGCCGACCCCAGCTCGCACGAAGCCCTGATGCGCAAGAACTTCTGGCTTCACGGCCTGCCCGACTGCACCACGTTCGCGGGAGCGGCCGGCGTGCTCGAGTCCTACGGCGCGGCGGATGCCGTGCCGGCGGCGGTCGAGGACTTCCTGCGCCGGGCGCCCGGAGAGTGGGAGACGGTCAAAGCCGACGAGTTCGAGGGGTTCGCGCCTTGGCGGCTCTTCGGACTCATGCCGTCCGGCTCGGACACCGGGCTCTTCCCCTCCGCGATGCGGAAGGCCCGGGAACTGGGGTTCAACGCCCTCTTCCTGGCCGAGAACCTCTGGTTCGTCGAGGCTTCTCAGGCGGGGGCCATGGCCGGCTGCATCGCACGCGAGATCGAGTCAGGCGGGCAGCCGGTGGAGCCACCGGTCGCGCTGTTCAGCGGGGGCGAGATGGTCGTGTCGGTGGGGCAGGATGGCGGCGTTGGCGGTCGCGACCAGGAGTACGCGGTGGCGGCGGCGTTGCGGATCGCGGGGAGCGAGAACATCGTCATCGGGTCCGTGGACACCGATGGGACGGACGGGCCCGGAGTGGAGGGCGGCGTCGCCGTGGCCGGCATGCCTTGGTGTCTCGCCGGGGGCATCGTCGACGGCCACACCCGGGCGGAGATCGAGGCGGCGGGACTGGACCCGGCCGAAGGACTCAAGCGGCACAACACCAGCCCCGTCCTGTGGGCGGCCGGCTGCGGGGTGGACGCCGAACCCGGCGTGAGCGCACAGGACCTCACGGTGGTCCTGGTGTTGGCCCGGGGCGGCGAGAAGCAGAGCGCCACCAGCGTGGGCGTGAAGTAGGACCGAGCAGGCAGGAGGACACCATCAAGATCACGGACATCAGGGTGAGCGTACACACGTACGACTGTGCCCGAGTAGTGGGATTCCCGGCGGACAGCCGTCTGGGCATACTGACCATAGAGACCGACGAGGGTGTGAGCGGTCACACCTTCATCGCCGACCAGCTGGCTGTCGGCGCCGGCGTGGAGGTCGTCGCGAAGCAGATCGTCGAGGTGGTGAAGCCCCGTCTGCTCGGCCGCGACCCCATGGACATCGGGGCCATCTGGCACCAACTGCGCGGCATGGCCCGCTGTCTGCACCACACCGTTCAGGGCTACATCGACGTGGTCCTGTGGGACATCGCCGGCAAGTCCGTGGGGTTGCCGGTCCACCGGCTGCTCGGCACCTGTCGCGAGAAGCTTCCCGCCTACGCGTCCTCGTGGGCTCTCCCCGACGCGGCCGCGTACGTCGCCGAAGCGCTGGCCTACAAAGAGATGGGCATCAAGGCGTACAAGCTGCACCCGCCGTCGTTCTCGGACTTCTTCACCAACAGTGGCAGCGGCACCCTGAAAGGCGACATCGAGGCGTGTGCCGCGGTGCGCGAAGCGGTCGGAAGCGACATGGAACTCATGATCGACGCCGGCTGGCAGTACAAGTACCCGCAGGCGTTGCGTCTGGGCCTGGCGCTCCAGGAGCTGGACTACTACTGGTACGAGGATCCGCTGAAGGCCGACGACATCGCCGGCTACTCCCGGCTCCGCGAGAAGCTGACCATCCCGGTGCTGGCCACGGAGAGCACGCTGGGCGGTCTGCACGTGTATCCCGCCTGGATCGAGATGAAGGCCACCGACTACCTGCGCGCCGACGTCATGGTCAAGGGCGGCATCACGGGAGTCATGAAGATCTGCCACCTGGCGGAAGCCTACGGGATGAACTGCGAGCTGCACGACGCCTACAGCCCGACGAACCAGGTGGCGATGCTCAACATCGCCATGGCCATCACCAACTGCGACTTCTTCGAGTTGCTCTGCCCCAACGAGCCGGGTGCCTATGGCTTCGACTTCGTCAGCTACGGCCTGGAAGAACCGCTGACCGTCGACCGGGAGGGGTTCATCCACGCGCCCACGCTGCCGGGTCTGGGGTGCCGCATCGACTGGGACCTCATGAACGCCACGCGGCTCGGCGTCATCGGATAACGGGCAAAGGAGCCACGCATGGCCGAGAAGGTCAAAAGTCACGCCCCCATCAGGCTGGCGGTCAACGGGCAACCGCACGACCTGCTGGTGCAGCCCAACTGGACATTGCAGCACCTGCTCCACGACCAGCTTGGCCTCTTGGGCGTCAAGGAGTTCTGCGACCGCGGCGCCTGCGGCGCTTGCTCGGTCATCCTGGACGGCAGCGTGGTGCTGTCCTGCATGGTGCTCGCTATCCAGTGTGACGGCCGTTCGGTGGAGACGGTGGAGGGCATCGCCGCCGCGGGCCACCCGCTCATCGAGTCGTATGTGAAGTACAGCTGCATGCAGTGCGGCTTCTGCACCCCAGGCTTCGTGGTGGCCGCCAAGGCACTGCTCGACCGGAACCCCGATCCCACGGAACGGGAGGTCATGGAGGGGCTGGCCGGCAACCTGTGCCGCTGTGGCACCTACCCGCAGCACATCAAGGCGGTGCTGGAGGCCGCCGAGATCCTGCGCGGTGCGGCGCCGGGCGCGAGTGGCGGAGCGGCCGAGGCGACCGGCGATACCCGCGCCGCCCGGGAGGTGACCCGGTGACCGACGAGACCCTGGCCCGCATCCTCGGGCTCATGGACAACCTGCGGGCGGACGCCTATCCGCTCGAGGACCAGCGCTATATCGGCAAGCGGGGCGTGCGCCGCATCGATGGGTACGAGAAAGCAAGCGGACAGGCGGTCTACACCTTCGATGTGGCACTGCCGGGCATGCTGCAGATGCGGTGGTTGGCGTCGCCGTACGCGCATTGCCGCATCGTGTCGATGGATACCTCCAAGGCCGCTGCACTCCCCGGCGTGCGGGCCATCCTGCGCTACGACGACCCGGGGCTCCCCGAAGTGGTGGACCTGGGCGGCCACATCGTGACGTCTGAGCCGCCGGTGCCGCGCATCGCCTACTACGAGGGGCAGGAGGTCGGCGCGGTCATCGCCGCCGACTCGGTGGCCGTGGCCGAGGAAGCGGTGCGGCTCATCGAGGTGGAGTGGGAGCAGTTGCCCTTCCTGCTCGACATCCGCGACGCCGTGAAGCCGGACGCCCTCCTCACCAAACCGGAGACCTTCCCGGTGGGCAACGTGCGCATGGACCAACTGGGCGGCCGCGGGGACGTCGAGGCCGGGTTCCTCGCCTCGGATATCGTCCTGGAGTTCACGTACCGGCAGCACCTGAACACCTGGGTGGGGCCGGAGCGGCCCTGCGGGGTCTTCCGCTGGAACGGGGACGCGCCCGAGATATGGATCAAGCACCAGCGCCCGCACATCATCAAGCGCTGCATCTCCAAGTGGTTCGACGTGCCCATGAGCACCATCAGCCTGCACTGTCCTCGTCAGGGGGCGAGCTTCGGCGGCTGGAACGCTACTCCGCGGAGCAACTTCGGCAACTACTGTGCCGGCGTGCTCTCCAAGAGGACCGGCCGCCCGGTCAAGTGGACCATGGATCGCCGGAACGACTTCTGTGGCGGCAACATGGACGAGGGCTTCGTCACCCTCAAGGTGGGCGCCACGCGGGACGGTACCATCCTGGCCGTCTCGGGGGATTCGCTGCTGGACAACCAGGAGTATCCGGTATTCGGCACGCTCAACCACATACTGGAGAACACCTGCATCCCCAACGTCCGCGAGCACAGCGTGATGGTCGAGGTGAACAAGGTGCCGACCGTGCCGGTGCGCTGCGAGCAGAACACCAACGTGTGCACGCTCAACTTGGTGTGCAACAAGGTGGCCGGAGAGCTCGGGCTGGACCCCGTCGAGGTGGCGCTCAAGAACGACGGCGCCGACGGCCACGACGTGACCTGGCTGGCGGAGAGGAAGGCCGAACTAGGGTTCGCGCAGCGCGACAGCCTGCGCGAATGTCTCGACAAGGGCAAGGCGGCCATCGACTGGGATGCCAAGTGGCATCTGCCCGGCACCAAGAGCCTGGATGACCACCGCATGCACGGCCTCGGCTTCGTGTGGACGCACGAGTGGGAGGATTCGAGCGGGTCCAGCGAGATGGCCATCCGGCTGGAGCGCAACGACGGCAGCGCCACCATCTTCGGCTGCCGGGCCGACGGCGGGCAGAACGCCGAGACCGCCTACTGCCAGATCGCAGCCGACGAGATAGGCCTGCCGGTGGAGAAGGTCTTCTACCGCCAGCAGGAGGACGCGGGCTTCTTCGCGATGACCCCCGACAGTTCCACCAACCTGTCAGTCAACGGTTTCGCCGTGCGCAACGCGGCCAGGATCCTCAAGCGCCGCATCCTGGAGGCAGCGGTGGCGCCGCGCGGGGTCACCCAGCAGGGCGGCTTCCCGCCCATCTTCCCGGACCTGCTTCCCGAGGACCTGGGGATCCAGGAGGGCTACATCTTCGAGAAGGCCGACCCGGCCAACCGCATCTCGGTAGCCGAGTTCGTCAAGCGCTCGGCGCCGTCGGGGACCATGGTGGAGACGGAGTTCCCCCGCGTGGGCGCGCCCCGCGAGGACTACTGCCAGCCCCTCTTCGCCGACAGCTTCCAGGTGCAGGACGGGGCCTACGCGAGCAAACGGCTGCGGCTGTGCCGGCAGGCGCACTTCGTGGAGGTGGCGGTCGATACCGACACCGGCAAGATAGACATCCTGAAGCTGGTGACGGTGAACGACGTGGGGCACGTGATCAACTGGGACGGATGCGAGGGCCAGCAGTACGGAGGCGCCTACATGGCGATGGGCCGGGGTCTCTTCGAAGAGATGGTCACCGATCCGGTGACCGGGGTCTACCTCAACTCGGACATGCTCAACTACAAGATCCCCACCATCCTCGACATCGGGCCCATCGAGACCCGGCTGGTCGAGACCGGCATGGGCTACGGGCCCTACGGTGCGGTGGGCATCGGCGAGGATGTGGCCACCACGGCGCCCTACCTCATCCCGGCGGCGGTCTACAACGCCATCGGCCGGTGGATCGACGAGTATCCGGTCACACCGTCCCGGGTCCTGAGAAGCCTGGGCAAGGCCTAGAGGGGAGGGCAGCAATGAGACCGTTCGAACACCTGCGCCCCGCCACCCTCGTCGAGGCATCCGAAGCTCTCGCCCGCGACGGCGCCCGCGCGATGGCCGGCGGCACCGACCTGCTCGGGGAGATGAAGGACGAGATAGGCACCGATTATCCCCAGATGGTCGTGGACCTCAAGGGCCTCCCGGCGCTGGATCACATCGTGGTGGACGGCGATGGGCTGACCGTCGGCGCGCTCACCAAGTTGAAGGCGCTGGCCGAGCACCCCGGCGTCCAGGAGCGCTTCCCGGCTGTGGCCGCCGCCGCGGCGAGCGTAGCCTCCCCGCAGATCCGGGAGATGGGCACCGTGGCCGGCAACATCTGCCAGAGCACGCGCTGCTGGTACTACTGGTGCCCGGACGACCGCTTCCACTGCATGCGCAAGGGCGGCGATGCCTGCTACGCGCTGGCCGGCGACAACCGCTACCACTCCATCTACGGGGGCGCGAAGCTCCAGGCGAGCCCGTGCGAGCGCGCCTGCCCGGCCGGCACCGAGATCCCCGTGTACCTGCGCGCTGTGCAGCAGGGCGACCTGGCCTCGGCGGCCCGGCGCCTGCTGGCGCACAACCCGCTGCCGGCCGTGACCGGCCGGGTGTGCCCGCACTTCTGCGAGAAGGCCTGCAACCGCGGCGACGTGGACGAGGCGGTGTCCATCCGGGCGCTCGAGCGCACGGTGGGCGACTATGCGCTGGACGAATGGGAGCGGCTGGGCCTCGAGCCGGCCGCCGCCACGGGCAAGACCGTCGCGGTCGTGGGTGCCGGACCGGCAGGTCTGTCCGCCGCCTACTACCTCCGCATGAGCGGCCATGCCGTCACCGTCTTCGACCGCTTCGAGAAGCCGGGCGGCATGCTCAACCACGCCATCCCAGGCTACCGGCTCCCCGACCGGGTCGTCGACCGCCAGGTGGAGATCCTGTGCAGTCTCGGCATCGAGTTCCTGGCGGGCGTCGAGGTCGGCAAGGACATGGCCCTGCAGGCCTTGCGCGACCGCTACGACGCCGTCTTCCTGGCATTGGGCACCTGGCGCGAGCGCGAACTGGGCATCGGCGAGGGACCGGAACTGATATCCGGCCTGGAGTACCTGCGCCGGTCGCGCGTGGACGACGAGCGGGAGAAGGCGCGGAGCGTGCTGGTGATCGGGGGTGGGAACGTCGCAATCGACGCGGCCATCACCGCGAAGCGCCGGGGCGCCGCCACCGTCAGTCTGGCCTGCCTGGAAGCGTTGGAGGACATGCCGGCCATCAAAGCCGAGGTGGACGAGGCGCTGGAGGAAGGCGTCGAGATCCGGCCGTCGTGCGGGCCCAGCAGGGTGCTCTTGAGCGGCGACTGCGCGGCCGGGATGGAACTGGTCGCCTGTACTGCGGTGTTCGACGAGGAGGGGCGGTTCGCCCCCGTGTACGACACCGGCGCCGTCAGCAGTGTCATGGCCGACACCATCGTCGTGGCCATCGGCCAGCAGCCCGACATCGCCGCGCTGCGGATAGAACTGCCGGATTCCGTCTTCCAGCGCGGGCTCATCCGTGTCGACGCCGATACCCAGGAGACGGCCATCCCCGGCCTCTTCGCCAGCGGCGACGTGACCTCGGGCCCAAGCTACGTCACCACGGCGATGGGCTCGGGCCGCCGTGCCGCCGCCGCCATCGACCGGTATCTGGGGGGCGCGGGCCCCGCGGAGCCGCCGGTTGCCGAGGAGCACTGCCCTTCGTCGTTCACCGCGGGGGTCCGGCGCGTGACAGTGTCCAGCCTTCAGCCGGGCGACCGGACCATGAAGCGAGAGGATGTGGCCGGACTCGCCGCAGAACAGGTGGCCACGGAGGCGGGGCGCTGCATGGACTGCGCATGCGTCTCGGTGAGCGCGTCGGACCTGGCGCCGGTGCTCGTGGCGCTGGGCGGGGAGATCTGCACGACGGCGCGGGCGCTCGGCGCGGGCGAGTTCTTCGCGGTCGCGCCGGGTGGGAGCACCGCGCTGGAAGCGGGTGAGATCGTCACCGAGATCCGCATACCCGCCCCGGCTGAAGGGTCGCGGAGCAGGCACGCCAAGTTCGCGCTGCGCAACTCCATCGACTTCCCGGTTGTCAGTTGCGCCGTGGAGATCGTCGCGACGGAAGGTGTCGTCGGCAGGGCTTCCATCTGCCTGAACGCCGTCTACGGGCGCCCGGTCGTCGCGACGGCGGCCCAGGACTTCCTGGCCGGCAAGCGGCTCGACGGCGAGACCGCCGCCGCGGCGGCCGACCTGGCCGTGAGCGGCACCCTCCCGCTGTCAGACAACCGCTACAAGGTCAGCATCGCCCGGGCGCTGGTGGAGCGCACGCTGCTGGCCTGCGCCGACTAGCGCAGCCATGGGGGTCCTGCGGGTCGAGGTGCTGCCGCCGCTCAGCATGCGGCTGCGCCTGGCCGATGGGCCGCGCGCCGCGGAGTTCACCGAGGAGATCCGACCGGGCGACACGGTTCTCACGGCGCTGCGGCGTCTGGCCGAGCGGTACCCGGTGATGATGGGCACGGTCATCGACAAGCGGCTGGAAGCCGTGGAACCCGGCGTGATCGTCGTGGTCGACGGACTGCGGGTGACCGGCGAGCGCAGCCTGGGCCGCAGGCTCGGAGACGACGCGACCATGCTGGTGACGGCGGCGGTGGCCGGCGGGTAGCCCGCCGAGCCCGGCATCCCAGGCCGGCCGCGGGCCGTGGCCGCGCCCGGCGGCTCATCCCAGGACGCGCTAACGCCCCGGGTGGCCGATACCCGCCTTGATGTGCCCCATCAGCGCGCGCGCCGCCGCGGGCAGCGGCCGGTCACGCGGCGAGAGCAGCACCAGATCGCGGGTGAACGGCTTCGCGAACGGGATGGCCGCCAGACCGTGCAGCACGTCCGGCGGCAGATGCAGTTGCGGCATGATCGCCACGCCCAGGTCCTTGCGCACCAGCGCTTGGGTCAACTCCGGGTAGTTGGCCCGGAACGAGAACCGCGGTTCGATCCCCGCCTTGCGGAAGGCGTCCACGACTATGTTGCCCGTGTTGACCGTGCTGGGTGGTAGCAGGATGGATTCGCCCGCGAGCATCTCAAGCGTGGCGGCAGCGGCGCTTGCCAAGGGGTGGGAGGCCGCGACCACCAGCAGCAACGGCTCGGTCAAGAGGTGGACGGTGGCGGCCCGGGCCGCGCCCCAGGGTGTGAAGACCGCGCAGTCCAACTCCCCGCTCACCACCGCCTCCTCCAGGGAGGCGTCGTCCCGCTCCAGCAGGCTTATCTCCACAGTGGGGTAGGCGGCGCTGAAGGAGGCCAAGTGGGGTGTGAGCAGGCGCGCGAAGACCCCGCCGGGCGCTCCGAAACGCACCGAACTCAGACCGCCTCCGGCGTGTTCGCGGATGATGGCGACCGCCTCATCCGTCCGGTTGATGATGGCCTGTGCGAGAGGCAGGAGAAGCTCGCCGCCGACCGTGCATTCCACGTGGCGGCCGTAGCGTTCGAAGACGGGGGTACCGAGTTCAGCCTCCAGCCGGCCGATGTTCCGGCTGAGGGCCGGCTGGCTGGTTCCGGTGGCGCGCGAGGCGCCGCTGAGACTCCGGGCTTCCGCCACCGCGACGAACGACTTCAGCAGGTCCAGGTTCATGTATGCGGCATAGTAATACTTCCTCCTATTTATGAAAAGCTCAGGTCGCTGATAGGTCCCTGGAAAGGTGCGTGCTATGCTGCGAAAGGCCGCCGGAGCCGAGTTTCCACGCTGCGTCGGGACTGCGGGAAGCCTCGCCTGCGAGCCCAGGTGGCACTGCCTTCCGGGGGACCCTCGCCGCAGCTACGAAGACGCTCAGCTCCAGCCAGTCAGACATCGCTTTGAACCGACGGTAGTCAGGTAGGACTAGAAGGAGCATGCATGGACTTTAGGCTGACCGACGTGCAGGAAATGACGCGGGACATGGTCCGCGATTTCGCACAGAACGAAGTTAAGCCCGCCGCGATCATCCTCGACAAGAACGCCAAGCCCGAGGACTGCATCCCCTGGGATCTGCTCAAGAAGGCTTCCAAGCTCGGTCTCCGCACGGCCGCCATCCCCGAAGAGTGGGGCGGCGAGGGCGCGGACTACACCACGCTCGCTCTCATCCTGCTCGAACTCGGTAAAGCCGACCACGGCTTCGCCAGCATCATCCGCGGCTGCTACACCGAATCGCCGCGCCTGGTCCACGAACTCACCCCGGAGCAGCGCGACGAGTGGCTGCCCAAGTTCCTCAAGGACGACACCTTCCTGCTGGGCCTGGGCCGCACCGAGCCCGACGCCGGCACCGACTCGCACTTCCTGTACGACGAGCCCGGCAAGTCCATCCAGACCTATGCCGAACTGCAGGGCGACGAGTACGTCATCAACGGCACCAAGCACTTCATCTCCTCGGGCGGTGCCGCCAAGCTGTACTTCCTCTACGTGCGCACCGACAAGAAGGGCCCCATCTCCACCAGCATGAGCGTGATCCTGGTGCCCTCCGACGCGCCCGGCTTCACCATCGGCCGCTACCACAACAAGTTCGGCCGCCGTCTGCTCCCCAACGCGGAACTGGTGTTCCAGAACTGCCGGGTGCCGGCCAAGAACCTCATCGGTATCGCGGGCGAGGCCTGGGGCTCCGAGGGTGAAGGCGGAGGCGGTCCCCAGAAGGACTGGACCAAGGGCCCCGGCGCCCCGCCGCCGTTCGGCCTGCTGGGCGCGGCTGTCAACCTCGGCACGGTCATCGCCTGCTACGAGGAAGCCGTCAACTACTGCCGCCAGCGCATCCAGGGCGGCCGCCCGGTCATCGAGCAGCAGCACGTCGCCATCGACCTGGCCCGTATGAAAGTGCAGATCGCGGCCGCCGAGGCCCTGCTCTTCAAGACCTGCTTCGCCTGGGAAGAGCGGTACGACTACGATCCCAAGATGGGCATGCTCTTCAAGGCCTTCGTGGACGAGATCGGTCTGAGCATCGCCAGCAAGTCCATCGCCCTCTTCGGCGGCATGGGCACGGGCGACGACGACTTCCCGATCAGCAAGTACGTCCGCGACGTCTACACCTTCCTGCACGGTTTCTCGACGACGGAAGTCGCGCTGCTCATCGGCGCCCCGACCGCCTAAGTAGGGACTTTGGATCTCAAACACATAGGATCCGACCCAAGGGGGTTATTGATGGGGGAAAAGACCTTTGTGAACTGCACAGGCGGCGGGCCCATCAGGGTCCACGTCGAAGGTGGCAAGATCACCAAGGTGCGCCCGCTCGTCTTTGACGAGAACGACGCCGCATCCTGGGTGATCGACGTCGACGGCAAGAAGTACACGCCGCCGCGCAAAGCCTGCGTCGCACCGTTCACGCTCACCGAGCGGGCCCGGGTCTACTCCGAGGACCGCATCATGTACCCGATGAAGCGCGTCGACTTCGACCCCAAAGGGGCCCCGGGTTCCACCGGCCCCGGCGGCCGCAACGCGCAGAACCGCGGCAAATCGCCGTACGTGCGCATCAGCTGGAAGGAGGCCTTCGAGCTGGTCGGCAACGAGATGATCCGCATCCGGAAGGACTACGGGCCGGAAGCCATCACCTCGCGGGCGTCCTCGCACCACAACTGGGGCAACGTCGGCTACCGTACCGGCGCCTGGTCCCGGTTCTTCAGCCTCATCGGCTTCACCGACATCCTGGACAACCCGGACAGCTGGGAAGGCTGGCACTGGGGCGCCACCCACACCTACGGTTTCTACTGGAGGTTGGGCAACCCCGAGCATTACGACATGCTCGAAGACAGCCTGCGCAACACAGAACTGATCATCCATTGGGGCAACGACGTCGACAGCACGCACGGCATCTACGGCGGCAACGAGTCGGCCCAGTGGCGCCTCTGGTTCCGGGATAAGGGCGTCAAGCAGATCTTCCTGGACCCGTACTTCAACTACACCGCCGCCCACGTGGGCAGCAAGTGGATCTCCTACCGGCCCGGCACCACCTCGGCGCTGGCCGCGGCGATCGCGCACGTGTGGCTCACCGAAGGCACGTACGACAAGGAATACGTCGAGCGCAAGACCCTGGGCTTCGACGAGTTCAAGAAGTACATCCTCGGTGAAGAGGACGGCACTCCCAAGACCCCGCAGTGGGGCGAGGAAGTCACCGACGTGCCGGCCCGCACCATCGTGGCCCTGGCCCGTGAGTGGGCTTCGCATCGCACCACGTTGGCCGGCGGCACCAAGGGCGGCGAGGGCGGCTACTGCCGGCAGGCCTACGCCACCGAGCACGCCCGCATGCTGGTGCTCCTCCAGGCCATGCAGGGCCTGGGCAAACCCGGTGTCGGCATCTGGGGGACGGGCAACGGGCCGCCGTACAACCACACGCTCGACTTCCCGGGCTACGCCAGCGGCGGCAACTTCAACCTCATGGCCGAGAAGCCCATCGCCAACCCGGTGGCTCAGCGCCTGTACCGCATCACCGCGCCGGACGCCATCCTCAACGGCAAAGACGCCTGGATGGGCCAGCCGTTCTGCGGCGGCTCGCTCGAGCAGCAGTTCATCAAGTGGGAATACCCGCTGCCCGGCCACTCCAAGGTCAAGATGTTCTACCGCTACGGCGGCGCGTTCTTGTCCACGATGGTCGACACCAACAAATGGGTGCGGATGTACCAGAGCCCGGAACTCGAGTTCGTCGTCAACCAGGACTGCTGGTTCTCCACCGAGACCCGCCTGGCCGACGTGATCCTCCCGGCCTGCACCAACCTCGAGCGCGACGACATCAGCGAGTACGCCAGCTCCGGCGGCTACTCCCTGCACGCGTCCGGCTCGGCCAACCACCGGATCATCATCTACCAGCAGAAATGCGTGGAGCCGGTGGGCGAATCCAAGTCGGACTACGACATCTTCTGCGGCCTCGCCGAGAAGCTGGGTGTCCTCCAGGAATACACCGAGGGCAACACCTGGGATCAGTGGATCGAGAAGATGTTCTACAAGTCGGACCTGCCGAAGTACATCATGTTCGACGAGTTCAAGAAGAAGGGCTACTTCGTGGTGCCCCAGCTCGAGAACTACAAGCCCACCCCGGCGCTCCGCTGGTGGTACGAGGACCGCACCTGCGACACCCCCGACACCAGCAACCCCAAGCGCCACACCGACAAGGGCACCGAGCTCGGCACATACTCGGGCAAGATCGAGTTCGTGTCCCAGAGCCTGCTGGCCAACACCCCGGACGACACCGAGCGCGCCCCGCTGGCCAAGTACATCCCCAGCTGGGAGGGCCACGAGTCCGAGGCGTTCAAGAAGTACCCGATCGCCCTCATCTCGCCGCACCCGCGGTTCACGTTCCACACCCACCACGACCACCACGTGCCGTGGCTCTCGGAGATCCCGGGGCACCGCCTGGACAACGATGGTTACAAGTACTGGGTGGCGCGCGTGCATCCGTCGGACGCCGAGCCGAGGGGCATCAAGCAGGGTGACGTCATCGAGCTGTACAACGACCGCGCGTCGGTCCTCTGCGTGGCCCAGGTCACAGAGAGGGTCCGTCCGGGCGTGCTGCACTCCTATGAAGGAGCGGCCAGCTACGATCCCATCGAGCCGGGCAAAGCCGGCACCACCGACCGGGGCGGCTGCGTGAACATGCTCACCCCGAGCAAGATGGTGTCCAAGAACGTGCCGGGCATGGCTCCCAACTCCTGCCTCATCGAGTTCCGGAAATGGGAGGCCTGAGGTGACTAGATTCGGGATGGTGATGGACGTCACCAAATGCAATGGCTGCTACAACTGCTTCATCTCCTGCAAGGACGAGTACTGCGGTAACGAGCACAAGGGCTACTCCGCGGCTCTGCCCATGACCGGTCAGACCTTCCTGACCGTCGTGGAGAAAGAGCGCGGCCAGTATCCCAAGGTGAAGGTCGACTACGTCGCCCACCTGTGTCAGCAGTGCGACGCCATGCCCTGTGGTAACGGGCATCCGGACGCGGTGTACATGCGGGACGACGGCATCGTGATCATCGATCCGAAGAAGGCCGCCGGCCTCAAGGATATCGTCGGCCGCTGCCCGTACCGGGTGATCACCTGGAACGAGGAGAAGGAAGTCGCGCAGAAGTGCACCATGTGCGCCCACCTGCTCGACGACGGCTGGAAAGAGCCTCGCTGCGTCGAGTCCTGTCCCACCGGCGCCCTGGTGTTCGGTGACCTGGACGACCCCAACAGCGACATCTCCAAGCTGGTGAAGTCCGCGAAGACCGAGCAGCTCGCCAACTACAAGCTGGGCGAGAAGGTCTGCTACGTGGGCCTGCCCAAGGAGTTCATCGCGGGAGCGGTGGTCTTCGGCGACAAGGACGAGTGCGCCAAGGATGTCGACGTGATCCTCGAATCCGAGGGCAAGACCGTCGCCGCCACCAAGACCGACGGCTTCGGCGACTTCGAGTTCGAAGGCCTTGCGGCCCCCACGCAGTATCAGGTGCGGGTGGTTGCGGCCGGCTACGACCCGAAGGCCGTCGACGTCAAGCTGTACAAGTCGGTGAACCTGGGGGACATCGTCCTCTAGAGATCGCCGCTGCTGACATACACCGTTCGGCTGAGACCGGCGCCGGCGGCCCCCCAGGGCCCCGGCGCCGGTCTTTTTTCCGGGCGCGTTCGGCGACGCGCCTCCGCTCCGCGCTTGTGGCCCGGCAGCTACCGGGATATGGTGAGCACTCACATCGCCGAGAAGGGGGCTCGAATGTCGCCGAACCATCTGGACGCCGGGAAGAGCGCCGAGACACTGTGTGCCGAGCGCAACCAGCGCATCTGGGATGCTGTCACTCTTAAGAAGCCCGACCGGGTGCCGCTGCTCATGATGGCGGGCTACCTGCTTGCCGAATACGGCGGCATCTCCAACCAGACGCTCCAGGACGATTTCGAGGCGGGCCAGGCCGTCTTGGAACGGTTCGCGCTCGAGTTCGAACCGGACAACGTGACCGGCCCGGTGATGCATCCGGCCGCAGGGCTGGCTCTTGGGGACCGCATGTCCGCGTGGCCGGGGCACGGGCTACCCGAGGACGGGCAGTTCCAGTTCGTCGAGAACGAGTTCATGAAGGCTGAGGACTATCCGGCCTTCCTCCACGACCCGTCGGACTGGATCATCCGGACCTACCTGCCGCGGGCGTTCTCCAAGCTCGAAGGTTTCCAGCATCTGCCGCCCCTGGGCATGTGGTCCTACGGCATCTACTGCCTCGACGCCCTGGCGTTCTATGGCGCCCCCGGCGTGCGCGAGGCTATCGCGGCGCTTGGTGAGGCCATGACCGCAGTGGCCAAGAGAGGCGGGGAGCTGATCGATTCCGCGGTCCGCCTGTCCGCGCTCGGTATCCCGCCCTACTTCGGCGCGGGGTCGCTGATCGAAGCGCCCTTCGACTTCATGTCGGACACCATGCGCGGCATGCGCGGCATCATGCTCGACATGCTCCGCCATCCCGACCAGCTGCTCGAGGCCGAGGCCAGAGTGTTCGAGACCCAGCTCGAGTACGCGCTGCAGTTCGCGCGTGTCACCGGGCTCAAAGTGGCCAGCCTGCCGCTGCACCGCGGGTCGGACGGCTTCATGTCGTTGACCCAGTTCGAGCGCTTCTACTGGCCCCAACTGAAGCAACTGTTGGTGGCGCTCATCGACAACGGCATCACCCCGTTCGTGTTCTACGAGGGCGCCTGGGACAAGCGCCTCGAGTATCTGGCCGAACTGCCCAAGGGCAAGTCGGTCGGCTGGTTCCAGAAGAGCGACATCTTCAGGGTGAAGGAAGTCGTCGGGGACACCATGTGCGTCATGGGGGGCATGCCCAACTCGCTCCTCACCGGCGGCAGCGTCTCCGAGATCCGCGAACGCACGCACCAAGTATGCGAGATCGTGGGCAAGGGCGGGGGCTTCATCATGGGCAGCAACGTCGGCGAGATGGCGGGCAGCAAGCTCGAGAACGTGCGGGCCTGGGCAGACGCGACGCGGGAGTTCGGTGTCTACTAAGGACGCTGCTGTGGCCGGCGTTGCGCCGGGCGGATTCCAGTCGGAACTGAGCGCGCGCAGGCGGCTGTTGCTGCTCGTCTCCTCCATCGGGGTGTCCATCATCCGTTGACAAGCATCCCGCCTGACGATAACGTGCGAGTCCTACACTAATGAACTTGATTCGGTAAAGGTGGTCCACATGAGCGACGACGCGAGCAGCACCCGGCCCGTGGCCGCCCCGGCCGATCCGATGTTCGACGGGTGGGACAAGCTCGACTGGAAAGAGCGCCGAGCCCGCCGGTTCCAGCGCTGGCTGAGCGCGCCCGGCGTGGAGTTCCAGAGCGACGAGGCCCGGCAGGCCTACCAGGAGCGCGTGCAGCTCTTCATCGACGTCATCGGGCTCAAGAAGCCGGCCCGGGTGCCGGTGAACACGCTCTGTGGCTACTTCGTGGGCAAGCACAGCGGGCTCTCCAAGAAAGAGTTCATGTACGACTACGAGAAAGCCGCCGCGGCCGTCAAGAAGTTCCACGACGACTTCGAGCCCGACTACCAGGTGGGCGCCGTGGCTCCCGCCCGGGTGTTCGAGAAGCTGGGGCTGAACCTGGTCCAGTGGCCGGGAGGCGCGCTCTCCGACGAGACGCCCTGGCAGTACGTCGAGGGCGAGTACATGGGCGAGGACGAGTACGACGCCCTCATCTGCGACCCGGAGACCTACTTCCGCCGCACGCTGCTGCCGCGCTTCGGGACGGCCTTCGGAGGCCTGGGGGGGCTGTCGCCGTTCACGGACATGATGGAATCCACCACCATGCTCTTCAGTCTCCTGCCCTTCGCCGATCCGGCGGTGGTGGAGAGTATCAAGCGCCTGCACGAGGCCGCGCAGGAATGTCTCACCTGGCTCATGACCACGGGCGCAGCCGGCGCGGACGCCGCCGGCCGGCTCGGCATCCCGCGGGCGATGGCGGGGTTCGGCAAGGCCCCGTACGACATCCTGGCCGACACGCTCCGGGGCACCAAAGGAATCATGATCGACCGGTTCCGTAGGCCCGAGAAGATCCTCGAGGCCTCCGATCGGCTCACCCCGGTGGTCACGGAGTGGGGTGTGCGCCAGGCCGCGCGGTCCGATGCGCCGCTCATCACCTTCGTGCTCCACAAGGGCGCCGACAGCTTCATGTCCGACGCAGACTTCAGGCACTTCTACTGGCCGACGCTCAAGCGGGTCATGCTCGGCCTCATCGAGCAGGGCGTGGTGCCGTTCATGTTCGCCGAAGGCGCGTACAACAAGCGGCTCGAGGTCATCGCCGACGACGAGCTGCCGGCGGGGAGCGTCGTGTGGCTGTTCGACCAGACCGACATCTTCGCCGCCAAGCGGGCGCTCGGGGGCCGTCAGGCCATCGCAGGGAACGTTCCCACGGCGCTCTTGGCCCTCGCCGAGCCGGCCGACGTGGAGGCGTACGTCACCAAGGTCCTCGACGCGTGCGCCACGGACGGCGGCCTGCTGCTGCAGAACGGTGCTGTGCTCGACGACGCGAAGGCCGAGAACCTCAAGGCCATGATCCAGACGGTGCGCGCCTGGAACGGTTGAGCGCGCACCTGGAACGGTGAGCCCGCACTGAAGCGCCCTCATCGCGGGTACACTGCACTGGCAGTGAGGCGCCGCCGGCCGGCGGCGCTCCGGCGGCTGCCGCGGTGACGGAGGTGCGTGCCATGAGGGCCCGGCCATGAGACCTGCAGGACCCCAGCTGGTCCGTTCTATGCGCAGGGGCGACGACGTGAAGGGGCAGAAGTTCGCCCGGGGCACGGCCATGCGCATCATCCGGTTCGCGGCGCCCTACCGGTGGCTGCTCGCCGCGTTCCTGGTCGTGGTCATCCTCGAGGCGGTCATCGGGGCCGTCAGCCCGCTCCTGTACCGGGAGGTCATCAACAAGGGGATCCTCGGCCGCGACTCCGGGCTGGTGATCACGCTGGCCCTGGTCGTAGCGGGTCTGGCGCTCGGCAACGCCGGCCTCTCCCTGGTCGAGCGGGCGGTGTCCGCGCGGGTGGGTGAAGGGCTGGTGTACCGGATGCGCACCCAGATCTTCTCGCACATCCAGACCATGCCGCTCTCGTTCTTCACCCGTACGCAGACCGGCGCCCTGGTGAGCCGCCTCAACAACGACGTCACCGGCGCTCAGGAGGCCTTCACCGACGTGCTGTCCACCGTCGTCGGCAACCTGATAGGCGTGGTGCTGGTGCTGGCGGCGATGTTCGTGCTGTCCTGGCAACTCACGCTGGTGTCTCTGGTCCTGCTGCCCGCCTTCGCCCTGCCGGCGCGCTGGCTCGGGCGCCGCCTCCAGACCGTCATGCGCGAGCGGTACGACCTCAGCGCCGGCATGAACACCATCATGGTGGAGCGGTTCAACGTCGCCGGGGCGATGCTGGTGAAGCTCTTCGGGCGCCGGGCCGAGGAGGATCGCACCTTTCGGGACATGGCCGGCAAGGTCCGCGACATCGGCGTGACGCAGGCCATGTACGCCCGGGTCTTCTTCGTCGCTCTGATGCTCACCGCGGCTCTCGCCACGGCACTGGTCTACGGCTGGGGCGGCATGCTCGCCGTGCGTTCCGCCCTCGACGTCGGGACGCTCGTGGCCCTCACCGCTTACCTGGGGCGGCTCTACGGGCCGCTCACCGCCCTGTCCAACATCCGGGTGGATATCGCCACCACCATGGTGTCGTTCGAACGGGTCTTCGAGATCCTGGACCTCCGGCCGGCCGTCACCGAGAAGCCCGGAGCTGTCTCCATCCCCAGGGGATCCGCTTCCATCGAGTTCGATCACGTCAGCTTCGCCTACCCCACGGGCGAAGAGGCCGCGTCGTCGTTGGTCGACGCGGCTGCGCTCCCTGCCGCTCCCGGCAAGGACGTCTTGGTGGACGTCTCCTTCCGGGCGGGGCCTGGCGAGTTGGTGGCCCTCGTCGGCCCCTCGGGGGCCGGCAAGACCACCATCAGCCATCTGGTACCCCGTCTCTACGACGCCCGCGAGGGAGCCGTCCGGCTGAGCGGGGTGGACGTGCGGGACGCGACGTTCGACTCTATAGCCGCACTGGTGGGCGTGGTCACCCAAGACGCCCATCTCTTCCACGACACCATCCGCGCGAACCTCCTGTACGCCGCCCCGGGGGCGTCCGAGGCCGAGATGACGAGCGCGCTCGAGGCCGCCCAGATCCTCCCGTTCGTGCAGGCGCTGCCCGAGGGGCTGGACACGGTGGTGGGAGACCGGGGCTACCGGTTGTCGGGTGGCGAGAAGCAGCGGATCGCCATCGCCCGGTTGCTGCTGAAAGCTCCGGACATCGTGATCCTAGACGAGGCGACCGCCCACCTGGACTCCGAGTCGGAGCGGGCGGTGCAGCGCGCGCTGGACGTCGCCCTCGGGGGTCGGACCTCCCTCGTCATCGCACACCGGCTGTCCACGGTGAGGAACGCCGACCAGATCCTGGTGCTGGAAGGGGGCCGGATCGTCGAGCAAGGGCGACACGAGGCATTGCTGGCGCTTGGAGGGACCTACGCCGAACTGTACGACACTCAGTTCAGCACCCAGATGACAGAGGAGCCGGCGGAGGGAGAGTAGAGCCTCTCTAGCCGCCCGACGTGGTGGTCGTATCGGGCTCCGTGGTAGTGGTCGGCTTCTCGGTGGTCGTGGTCGGCGGCTCGATCGTGGTGGTGGTGCTCTTGGCCGTGCCCACCTCTATCTCCTCGGGCAGCATCGGCCACACGCTCGTGAAGACGTCCTTGTGGATGACCTTGCCGTCCTTGGACTTCACGATGCGGGTGACCTTGATCTTGCGGCCGTCCTGGCCCTTGTCGATTATGCTCGTGGTCGACTCTCCCAGAGACTTGTTGGTGGTCGACTCCACCGTGTGTTCGACGATGTCGTAGAACTCGCCGGTCTCAGATTCCACCGTCCGGCCGTCGTCGGTGCCGTAGATGACGAACTTGGTGGTGATGCCGTCCGAGGCGCCGCGCACCAGGATGTAGTGGTCCGTGTCGTTCACGAAGCGCAGGTTCGGCCCGTCGGCGCTGACCGTGGCGTCGCGCCCTTTCGGGTAGTGCGTGATGTAGATGGAGTGGTTCTTGCGCTCGGTGATCTTGAGGCCGGCCTCGAAGGCCGCGTTGAACAGCGTGGTCGCCACCTGGCAGATGCCGCCGCCGAGCACGTCCTCCAGCTGCCCGGGGCTGACGATGCCGGGGGCGAGCTTGTAGCCGCGGGCCACGGTCCGGGGCCCCACCACCTTGTCGAAGTTGAACTCCTCACCGGGGGCCAGCAGCGCGTTGTTGATGTACTCCGTGGTGATCTCCACGTTCGTCTGCCGGTCCGGCGTGCCCACCCACTCGGTCTGGTACGAGCCGAGGACGTCCTGGATGCCCATGGCCTGGGCTTCGGCGGTGGTCAGCTTGGGGTCCTTGAGGACGAGGGCCACCTTGACGCTCCGGTCCTTGGAGCTGAGGGCCGCCGCGTTGAGCGCTTCCACCGTCTTCTCCGCGTCCAGGCTCTTGCCTGGGATCCCGGCCACGACCCAGGCCTTGGTGCCGTCTCCCTTGAAGGTGGCGTCAACCGGGTCGCTCTTGACCTTGGCGGACACGTTGTCGAGGAAGGGGGCCATCTTCTCGGCGGACAGATAGGGCACCAGGATCGAGGTCCCGTCCTTGCTCTCCGCCTTGAAGTCCATGTAGGCGACGATCTCCTCCTTGTCGAGGGTCCAGGAGTCGTTGCCGTTCTTGAGGACGATGTCGGAGCCGGTCATGACGACGGCCTGCTGAAGCGCCTGGTCGAAGTTCTCGGCGATCACGGTGGGCTCCTCGACCGTCATCGGCACCTGGATCTCGGCCGATCGCATCGCGAGCAGCGCGGTCTCGAGCTGATCGGAAAGGGTCTTCTGGTCGACCACGCGGCCTTTCTGGCCTTTCACGATCTTGATCTTGTCTCCGTCGAAGACCAGTCCGGCGTTGATGGGGGGCAGGTCCAGCGAGTGGGCGACGTCTTCGACGGCCGCCGTGAGCTTCTTGTCGTCGAGGGACCCGACCAGCGGGACGTTCTTGTCCCTGAAGTAGAGAGCGAATCCGCGGAACCGCTTCACGATGAAGTTGCCGTTGCGGGACGCGTCGAACGCCGCGCCCACGGACGCGGCTGTGTCGATGGTGGCTTCCACGTCCTCGGGCGACACGGTCCAGGTCTTGTCGCCGCTGATCATGACCACCTTGGCGTCGGCGGCACTCTCCACCCGCAGGTCGAGGGCCTCTTTGGCCTCGTCCGGGGTCATCCCGCCCACCTCTATCCCCGACAGGGTTATGCCGCCGTGGATCTTGCCGTGATAGATGGTCGAATCGATCAGGACGGCCAGCAGGAAGAGGAGGACCACCGCCCCGACACCGGCCGCGATGAGCAGCCGTTGTTGCCGCCGGCGCTTCCTGCTCTTGGGGCGCCGCCCCGGGGTGCGCTCGCCCGCCGGGCGTTCGCTCGAGGTGGGCCGGGCTGCCGTCCGTCCGCCGAAGGCACGCTTGCGCGCGGGCCTGGTACGTGCAGGCCGTGCGCTGGTGGGGGTGCTTTCTTTGGAGGGGGGTCTCTTCCTGGATATGGACGGCATGCAGGAAGGATAGCCTAAACCCTCCAGCGCGACGACCTATGGGGGGACAAAAAAGCCGGGCGGAAGAGACTTCCGCCCGGCCTGTAGCACGCGTTCCCGCCGGACGAGACGCGGCCGGCGGATCGCCGCCACGCGTCTCCCGGGGGAGTCCCGGCTAAGGGCCGGGACGTTGTTCCGTCACGCGCCCTAGATGGCGTTACCGAGCAACCACCCGGCTGCGGTGGCGTCGGGGATGAGCCCCGGCTCGTTGCAGTCGCCGATGGAATAGACCTCCGGGACCTTGCCCTGGAGAGCGTCTTCGAGCGAATGGTCGCCCTTGAACGGCAGGGCCACGACCACGCTGTCGGCCTCCAGGAAGCGCGTCTCGCCTTCCTTGGTGGTGATCGACAGGCCCTTGTCGGTGATCTCGTTGAGCTTCACGCCGCCGAGCAGTTCCACGCCCTTCTTCTCGAACCAGTAGAAGAGCCTGGTCTTGCGCTCGGGATACATCATCCGGCCCATCTCTTCTTCGGTGTCCACGATGGTCACCTGGCGGCCGCGCTTGACGAAGAACTCGCCCAGCTGGCAACCCTGGATGGCACCGCCGATGATGACGACCCTCTTGCCGACCGGCATCCAGTACTTGGTGAGGTCGCGGAGCATCTTGGGCCCGACAAGCTTGAGGTAGAACTGCAGCGTGCCGTAGAGGTCGCTGCTGCGCACGACGTTCTTGCCCATGACGCCCGGGACGTCCGGAAGCTGGGGTTTGCCGCCCGAGCCGACGATCACGACGTCGGGCTTGTACGCCTCGATGGCGGCTGCGTCGATCTCTTTGCCGAGCTGGACGTCGACGCCGTACTGCCTGACCTGGCGGCGCAGGAACCAGATGACCTCACGCACGTCCTCGATGGTAGTGCCCTTGACCATGGCGGCGAGGGACATGGAACCGCCGAGGTACTTGCCCTTCTCCCACAGGGCCACGTCATGGCCGCGCTTGGCGGCTATGCGGGCGGCCTGCATGCCGGCCGGACCGCCGCCGACGACCAGGACCTTCTTCTTCTCGGCCAGCGGGGTGAGGTCGTAGGTGTCACGGCCGAAGCACGGGTTGATGCGGCAGTGCCGAGGCTCGTTGTAGGTGCTGGAGCAATGGCCGCACTTGGTGCAGGGCTGTACTTCGAGGGCCCGGCCGGTGCGCATCTTGTTGGGGTATTCCGCATCGGCGAAGAGGCGGCGGTTGAAGCCGACGAAGTCGGTCTTGCCTTCGGCGATCGCCTGGTCGGCGGAGGCTGCGTCGAAACCGCACACGGTCATCACCGGGATGGTGACGACCTCCTTGATCTTCGTGGCGAGCGGCAGGTTGCAGCGCTGGCCGTAGTGGGTCCAGTCCATGACGGGCGGGAACTCGCTCAGGGGGATGTGCGGCTCGGGATAGAACAGGGTGTCGCTGAGGTACGAGCCCTGATGCATGCCCACCCAGTGAGAGCGGACGTGGAGGGAGTCCGCGCCGTTCTCCTGCCAGATCTGGGCCAGCTTCTGGTTCTCCTCGACGGTGAGGCCGAGGTCGCCCACGCCCCACTCGATGCCGTTCATGAAGACCTGGATGTGGAAGCCGTCGCCGCAGCGCTTGCGCACGGCGGCGAGCACTTCGCGGACGAACCGGGTGCGGTTCTCCCAGTTCTGGCAGCCGTACTCGTCCTCGCGCCGGTTCCAGAACCGCGAGAGGAAGCTGTCGAACAGGTGGTCGGCGCCGGTATGGATCTCCACCCCGTCGAAGCCGCAGTCCGCGATGCGGCCCGCGCAGTCGGCGTAGTGGTCCACGTACCAGGCGATGTCCTCTTTGGTCATCTCCTCCGGCGGGTCGGCCTCGTGGACGTCGAAGATCGAAGGGAACGTCACGGGGGAGGCGGCGATGCGCCGGGCGATGGTCTTGTAGATACCGCCCCAACCGCCGCGATGGTAGAACTGCATGAAGGCCGGGATGCCGCCAGCGTGGATGGTGTCGGCGAGCTCGGCGATGTCCGTCTTGTACTTGTCGTTGTCCACCCGGAGCCGGCGGTCGCCCTCGTCCTCGAGGGGCCACTCCATGGCCGGGGTGTCGACGATGACAAGGCCCACGCCGCCCTTGGCGACGTTGCCGTAGAAGGCTTTGGCGAGCGAACCGAAGCGGCGGTCCCCGGATTCATAGAGGTAGGTCTGAGCCGCGGTCTTGGCCATGCGGTTCTTCATCTGCACCTTGCCCATCTGGAACGGTGAGAAAAGGTGCTCGAACTGGTCCTGTGCCATCACGTCCCCCCGTGTGTCACTGCTTGAACGATGTGTCCTTAACGTGGACGCCGCGGGGTGGCGAAAGCCACCCCGCGGCGCATGATACTTCCCCGCGGCCTATGTGTACTAGGCGAGCGGGATGTCTCCGAGGTTGATGTCGGCTTCGGTGGTGTCCAAGTCGGCGAAGGCCACCTTCTTGCCGGCGGAGGCCAGTTCGAGGGAGTACACGCCGTCGTCGATGCCTTCGAACCAGAAGTCGCCGTAAGCGTCGGTCTCGGTGGTCAGGACCTTGCCGTCGGCGGCTTTGAGGGTCGCCTTGGCGCCGATGACCACTTCTTCCTCGACCGGTTCGTAGAGCGTGCCGGCGATGAACTTCTTGGGCAGACCGAGGTAGTAGACGCGCGGCTTGGCGCCGCTGTCGTACGTGCCCTTCACGGTCTCGGCCTTGGCGATGAGCTCTTTGGCCTCATCCTCGTCCATCAGCTTGAGGGCTTCGGTCGGGCAGGCGTCCGCGCAGCGCGGTTCGCCCCAGCCGTCGTCCAGAAGGTGCGCGCAACCGGTGCACTTCTGCGCCAGGTTGAGGTCCTCGTTGAAGAAGATGGCGTCGTACGGGCAGGCGGCCACGCAGAGGCGGCAGCCGGTGCACTTGTCGGTGTCGATGACCACCAGTCCGTCTTCACGTTTGTAGACGGCGCCTTCGACCTTGCACGCGTCCATGCAGGGAGCGTCGTCGCAGTGCTGGCAGAGGTGCGGGCGGTACGCCACTTTCACCTTCGGCACGGTACCGCGGACCTTCTCCTGCAGGTGGACCCAGAACTGGCCGATCTCCGGCTGCGGTTTCGCGATCGGCGACCAGTCGTTACCCACGTGCTCGTCTTTGCAGACGATCTGGCAGTTGTAGCAGCCGTTGCACCGGGCGGTGTCGATGACAAAGACTTTCTTGCCCATTGTTACCTCCCCTCCTTGACCCAGCTATCGTAGCGAAGGCCGGAAGCGGGATCGTACGGGCGTTCGAATGCCTTCGGATACTTCTCTCTCCACTCTTCCATCTCGGCCATCGAGACTTTCGCGACCTCGGCAAGGTAGCCGCTGGTCGCCTGGCCGCCGGCATGCTTGGAGGTCAGGCCCTTGGGCGACACGACGTTGATGGCGCCGCCGCGCTCGAGGGTGAAGTCGTCGTCGATGAAGTCGGCGCGGGCGCCGTGGTCCACCGAGATGCAGCCCGGGATGATGCGTTCCCACACGAGGGCGCCGCAGAGCACCGTACCGCGCTCATTGAAGACCTTGACGATGTCGCCCTGCTTGATGCCACGGGCTTTGGCGTCGTTGGTGTTGATCCAGCACGGTTCGTACCAGTAGCCGTCCCAACCCTTGATCTTGCCGGTGACCGTCTCTTTGGTCCACGGGATGTCGTCGCCCTGGGCGTGAGTACGCCAGCGGCCGTGGTTGGACATGACGAGCAGCGGGTACTTGCGGGCGCGGTAGCTGGAGATGCGCTCGTCGTGGGTGATGCCCTTCTCGATCCATTTCGGGATGCCCGGGCGTTCTTCGTCTGTCGGGAAAGCCTTCTCCAGGCTCTCCGACCAGAACTCGAGCTTGCCGGTGGGCGTCGGGATGGGGTTGTTGACCGGGTCTTTCCAGAACTCGTAGAGACCGGCCGGCCATTTTTCCCAGTCGGGAGCCACGGGCAGGACCGTGTACTGCTTCTCGACGAACTCCTCCCACGGGGTGACCGTGTCGAACTTCATGCCCTCGTACGTGCCGCGGACGAGTTCCTCATCCGTGAAGCCGTCGGTGACGAGTTCGAGTTTGCCCATCTTTTCGGCGATGGCGCAGACCACGTGGTAGTCGGTGCGGGCCTCGCCGACCGGGTCGATGGCCCGGTTCATGAGCACGACGCTCTGGAAGCTGTCGCCCTCACGGATGCACGGCGAGATGTCGTCGCACTCGAGGGTGGTGGTCACCGGGAAGATGATGTCCGCGCAGAGGGTGTCGTTCTCGAGCCACGGGTGCTGAGCCACGACGATCTCGATCTTCGGGTTGCGGAAGGCTTCCATGACCTCGCCGCCGCCGCCCCAGCAGGTGACCCGGCACGGGGTGTCGGTCCACATCCTGTGGATCTCGGTGCCGCCCTTCTCCTTG
This sequence comes from uncultured Actinomycetes bacterium, assembly GCA_903873715.1. GTDB lineage: Bacteria > Actinomycetota > Thermoleophilia > RBG-16-64-13 > RBG-16-64-13 > CAIQPS01. The sequence goes on along the minus strand of CAIQPS010000079.1, from coordinate 13,866 downwards.
GCGATGGGGTACTCATAGCGCCTGTACTGGTCGGAGGTGGGTTCCTCGTGGCCGCCGGTGCCCCAGAACTCGCACTTGCCGTCGCGGATGGCCTCTTCGACGAGGACCTTCGGGATCATCTGCTTGCCCCAGGCGGTCGGAGTGCCGCGGTGGGGTTTGAGCAGGCGCTCTCCGTACGGTTTGCTGTTCAGGTTGGCGAACGGGCCCATGTGGTCGGCGCCGCCGGTGATGATGTTCTTCGGCATGCCGGTGTAGGCCACCTGCGCCTGATGAACGCCCGGTTTGCCCAGGCCCTGCATGCCGAGGAGGACGCACTCGAGGCGCGCCGGCTCGGTGGAGTACGGGCCGCGGGCCATCCCACCACCGAAGTAGTGGCCGATGGTGACGACCTTCTTCGCCCAGTCGCGGGCGAGGGCCTTGATGGTCCAGGTGGGGATGCCGCACTTCGGAGACGCCCAGGCCGGGGTCTTGGGAGTGCCGTCTTCCTCACCGAGGACGTAGGCCTTCATCTTGTCGAAACCGACGGTGTGGGTCTCGACGTATTCCTTGTCGTACGTGCCCTCGGTCATCCACATGTACATGATCGCCAGCTGGAGGGCGGCGTCGGTGTTCGGGAGCACCGGGATCCACTTGTCGGCGTGGACGGCGGCGGCATAGTTGAGGTCCGGGTTGATGTAGACCTGCTTGATGCCGATCTCGGTCCAGAAGTAGAGCAGGCGGCTCGCGAACTGGCCGCGGAAGCCCCAGGTCGTGGTCTCGGGGTCGCCACCCCACATGACCACCATGTCGCTGTTCTCGCAGATGTCCTTCACGATGTTGTCGTTGGGGGCCATCATGCCGATGTAGCCCTTGCCCCACACGTGCTTGGAGCCCCAGTACCAGCCTTCCCAGCTGTCGGGGTTACGGATCTGCTGGGTGAAGCCGCCCAGTTTGTCGAGGAGCAGGGTGGAGCAGCCGTGAGGAGCGTGCACCATCTTGCACTCGCCGTGGCCGTCGCCCTGCACCAGGATGGACAGCGGGCCGTAGGTGTCGCAGAGGCGCTGGACCTCGTCGGCCACGATCTGCGCCGCTTCGTCCCAGGAGATGCGCTCGAACTGGCTCTTGCCACGGTTCTGCGGGTTACGCTCGCCCTTGGGATCCCAGTCGACGCGCTTGAGCGGGTAGTTGACCCGGTTGGGCGAGTAGGCGCGTTTCTTGTACGCGAGGCTCCACGGAGCCGGGACCGACTTGAAGTACGGCTTGAGCTGCTTGCCGTTCCTCTCGATGGTCCAGGGATTGAACGTCTTGGGATCGTACGCCGAGTCCCAGTGGAGCGGCCTGATGCGGATGATCTTGCCGTCTTTGACATCGACAGCGCACGGTGATGCGCCGAAGATGCCGCCGCTCAGCCCCAGCGCCTTGTGGACCGTCTTGTCGGCCCCTGTCGCCTTGGCTGTCGGCGGTTTGTAGGTTTCGTCTGCCATGCGGTTCGCCTCCTCCATCCGATGAACAGGCATCTGACTATACGCGCAAATCTATGCGGTTTCCGACGATGAGATGCCTAACTCCCCCAGTACAGGCTATTACAGCCACATAGCATAGTAGTGCAGGGAAAAGCGCTGGAAGTCATTCGCGCCGAGATTTCATGGAGCGGGAGTGGTATGAGCCTGCTGCATGGCAGTGGGGCCACCGCCGGCGCTCGCCGGCCGCAGGATCGCTACCGGGAGACCGGCCGCCGGTCGCGCAGCAGGAGGGCGGCCACCGCTCCGACCACGAAGACACCCGCGGACACGAGATAGGAGACCGTCAGCGAGCCCGATAGGTCCTCGAGTGCTCCGCCCAGGTACGGCCCGAGGATCTGGCCGATACCCATGAAGGCGGTGACGAAGCCCAGCGACGCAGCAGCCTGCCGCGCGCCGAAGTGGTCCCCGCAGGCGGCGCCGAACAACCCTGGCACGCTCAGCCCGCACAGTCCGAACACCCCACCGGCCACGGCCAGGGCGATCAGGCTGTGCCAGAGTGCGAACACCACCGAGCACGCGGCCCCGAGGGTCAGCACCATCGCCAGAGTGCGCCCTCGGCCGATACTGTCCGACACCCGGCCCCAGGTCATGGCCAGGGTCCCGCCCGCCCCGAGGATCAGGAAGAGGATCCCAGCGGTGTTGGCGCTGTAGCCGAGGTCGCGGAGCCGCTGCTGGAAGTACGTGAAGAACAGGAGGAAGGCGAACCCGTAGCAGAGGTAGACGAAGCCCAGGTGCCACGCACGCTTGGAGCGCGTGATGCGGGCGATGTCCGACCAGCGCACGGTGCCTGCCGGCACGTGGCGCTGCGAGTAGGGGCGGTCGCGCGAGACCGCGAAGGCGAGCACGGCGATCGCCAGGGTGGTGGCGGCGAAGAAGTACCAGGCCCAGCGCCACCCGGCGTCGCCGCCCGCGGCGATGACTCGGGGCACCACCGGCCCCACCATGATGAGGGCGAACGACGATCCGGCCGGCACCACGCCCGATGCCGTGCCCAGGCGCCGGGGCTCGAACCACGCCGCCATCAGTGCGATAGATGGAGCAAGCACCATGGCGTTGCCCACCCCCGTTATCAACCGCCCGGCGAAGATCAGAGCCAGGCCGCTCGCCACCCCGGTGAGCAACATCCCCCCGGCGGTCACCACCAGCCCGACGGTCACCACCACGCGGGCGCCGAACCGGGACGCCAGGATGCCTCCGACCATGACCATGATGGTGTAGCCCACCTGGTTCCAGGAGTTGAGGGAGCCCGCTACCGCGCCGCTCAGCCCGAGGGCGGTCTTCATGGAGGGGAGGATGGCGCTGTAGCCGAACCGCCCCAGTCCGATGGCGGCGAAGACGGCCACGAAGGCCATGCCGGCCACGACGAACCGGTAGTTGGCGTGCCGGGTCAGGCGCACGGCGTCATCTCGCGGCCGGAGGCGCGCAGTGCGGCGCGCCCAGGCGTCCGAGCGCTCACGCGGTGCGGCTCACTTCACCCGGCGCCGGTTCGGCAACTCGGGCAGTTCGGTGGGGACGTAGTCCCGGTAGTCCGCGCCTCGGGGCAACAGCAGGGCGCCGAACGCGGCCACCATGAATACCGCTCCCGAGAAGAGGTACGAGGGGGCGAGGGAGTCGAGCGCGTCGTTCATGGCCCCTCCGATGAGCGGCCCGACGGCCTGCCCGATCCCTACCAGGATGGTGATCAATCCCAGGGACGCGGATGCCAGCTTCGGCCCGTACCTGTCTGCGCAGGCGGCGCCCATGAGGCCCGGGAACGAGAGCCCGGTCGAGCCGAACAGGATGGCCGACACGACGTATCCGCCCAGTCCGGCCCGCGTGCCCAGTAAGAAGGCCCCCACCCCAGACAGGAACAGGTTGAGCGCCAGCGTCTTCTCGCGCCCGAAGCGGTCGGAGAACGACCCCCACGAAAGACCACCCACCAAGCCTGCGATGCCGAGGAGCATGAACAGATAGCCGGCAGTCTGGCTGGAGTAGCCGAGGTCGGCCGTCAGACGTTTCTGGAAGAACGTGAAGTAGAGCAGGAAGGCTATGCCGAACAGCATGTAGACGGCGCCGCCGTGCCAAGCGTACTTCGACCGGATGACCGGCCGCAGGTCGAACGACGGCGGGCTGAGCCGCGCCCGGATGGACTCGGGGGCGTTCTCGTCGAGTTCGATCTCGTGGATGCTGCCCCGTGCCGTACCGGGTGGCCGGTCGCGCTGCACCAGGAAGCTGATGATGCCGAGCGCGAAGGTGGCACCTGCGAACACGTACCAGGTGATCCGCCAGCCACTGTCGCCGCCCGCCCGGATGAGGGCCGGGGCGGCCAGACCGACGACGACCAGGGTGAGGGACGACCCCGACGGAACGATGGTGGAGGCGAGCCCCAACCGGCGGGATTCGAACCAGGCGGCCATGAGGCTGATGGACGGCACCAGCACCAGACCGTTGCCTATTCCGGTGATGAGGCGGCACGCGGAAGCGCCGGCGAGCGTGTTGACGAAGCCGGTGGCGAGCATGCCGACCGCGCTGAGCATCATCCCGATGGCGATGACTTTCCGCGGTCCGAGCTTCTGAGAGAAGATGCCGCCCACGGCAGAGGCCAGGGTGTAGCCGATGAGGTTCCACGACGCCAGCGAGCCCGCGGCCGCGCTGTTGATGTGGAGGCCCTTCTGCATGGCGGGCAGAACGGCGCTGTAGCCGAACCGGCCGAAGCCCAGGGCGCCGAATACGCCCAGGAAGGCCATCGCCAGGACCACCCACCGGTAGGAGTGGCCTGTCTCCGTCTGCCCCGCTGCCGCGCTGCGTGCCTCTCTCATCAGATGTTCATGCCTCCGTCGGCCTGGAAGACGCTGCCTGTGGAGAAACTGCTTTGGTCTGAGGCCAGGAAGAGGACCATCTTGGCCACCTCGGACGCCTGGCCGTGCCGCCCCAGCGGGATGATCCCGTTGAGGAAGTCGGTGCCGTTCTGACCCACGATGTCCGTGAGCCGGTCCTCGATGACGTCCTGGAACTCGTTGGAGATGGGACCGGGCGCGAAGACGTTCACCCTGATGTTGCGGGGCGCCGCCTCCTTGGCGACCACGCGGGCCATGCCGATGAGGGCGTGCTTCGACGTGGCGTAGCCCACGACGCCCGGGTCGGCGCGGGTGCCCATGATGCTCGAGGTGATGATGATGCTGCCCCCGTCGTTCATGAGGGGGAGGCCGTACTTGCACGCCAGGAACGAGCCCCTGACGTTGACGGCCATGACCGCGTCGAACACATCCTCAGGGTAGTCGGTGACCGGGGCGATGACCCCGGAGATACCGGCGTGGCTGAAGATCACGTCGATGGGGCCCCATTCGGCGACCGCCCGGTTGAGGTACTTGCGCGTGTCGGACGCGTCCGAGACGTCGGCGGCGACGTAGTCCAGCATGCCGGGCGCGGCGTCCAGGGAAGCGGCCGCCTTGGCCAGCTTCTCCTCGGTCCGCCCCACGAGCAGCACGCGGGCGCCCTCGGCGAGCAGCGCTTCAGCCGCGGCCAGACCGATGCTGCCCCCGCCGCCGGTGACCACGCATATCTTTCCGTCCATCAGGCCCATCGATCCCCCTTGGTCAGCAGTCTTGACTGTGCGCGCGGCCCGAGTCGTCCCCGGGCGCCGCGATATCGGTGAGTATCTTGTCCAGCATCCTAGCGGAAACACCGGTGCCGACGAACTCCTCCGCCATGCCTTCCGCGCCGGCCAGGTTCTCCACCCAGGTGAGTCCGAGGAAGCTCCACGCCACCAGTCGCACGTCCACATCGGCCCTGATGGTGCCCTGATCCCGTCCTTCCTCGATTATCGCCGTGAGTTTGGCGAGCGTCGCCCGGGTCCTCTCGGCCATCTGGCTGGTGAGGTTGGACCGGTGCCCCGCCGCCGCGAACTCGAACAGGGGAGCGACGACGCCTTCGCGGTCCGTGGTCATGGTGGCGGCATGGGTGTCGCCCAACTCCCGCAGCCGCTCGAGGGCGTTGGGGTTGGTCGACGAGTCGAGCCAGGCGACCACCCGTTGGAGCAGGAGGTCCATGGCCCCTTCGAGAATCTCGGTGCGGCCGGAATAGTGCTTGTACAGGGCCGGGCCCGAGATGCCCACCGCGTCGGCTATCCGGGCCATCGTCGCACCTTCCACCCCGAACTCGCCGACTATGTGCAGGGTAGCCGCCGCTATCTCTTGGCGTCTTTCCTCGCTGGTCTTCCTCATGAAAGCCATGATACCGCCCTTGACTTGGCCGGGCCGATGCTCTAAGTTAATCAATATTAACCAGGCGGAACCATAACTGAAAGATGCGGAAGGAATAGCGAGCCGGCCGCGTCTCCCGTCTGAAGGACTGCCCGCCTCCCGCCCTTGTGCCCCCTTGGCGCGGGAGGCCGGGTGAGCCCTCCTCCTCACGTAGTCGTCTGTGACCGCTCTCGGAGTCAAGGAGCCTGTCGAATGATCAAGGTGATGATCGTGGCCGGGCGCCGTGACGGCATGACCCACGAGGAATACCGGAGATATCTTGTCGAGAACCACGGGCCGCTCATCCTGAGCTTGCCCGCCCTCGCCGGGGATTTCCGGCACTACCACTACAACTTCCCGGTCCCCGGGGCGACTGACACCGCTTTCAGTCATCCGCTCGCCACCGACGTGGACAACTGCATGGAGGCGTCGTTCGACAGTCTGCAGGCGTTCCGGGGCAACATGGCGCGCCCGGAGTACATCGGACAGGTGCGTCCCGACGAGGACCGCTTCGCCGGGGCCGCGGTCTTCCACCTGATGACCGAGCAGCCGGTGCTCGAGGGGCAGCGCACCACAGACCGGGCGCTCTACTTCCGGCGCCGCGCCGCCGACCTCACTCGCGAGGAGTTCCAGCGCCGCTGGCTGGAGGGCATGGGCGCAATCTTCAACGAGGCCGGAAGGCCGGCCGGCGTGGCGGCCTATCTGCAGAACCACACCATCGCCGAGGCCGACATGCCCGACGGTGGCGACCCGAAGTACTACGACGTCATCGACGAGTTCTACCTGGACGGCCCCGGCGGCCTCGCCGCGCTCGGCGCCGGCCCGGCGGTGCGCGCGGCTGTGCGGCGGCTCGAGGAGGAGTTGCTCGACCCGTCCCGGACGCGGGCCTTCGTCGTGGAGGCGCACGTCAACATCTGACAAGGCCGGACCGGATGTGCTCCGGCCGGCGTCACAGCCGTGCTACAGTCGGCCGGTGGTCCCGACCGGCGAAGGGAGCCTTTCGTGCCTCGTGACGATGTCTGTCGCTGCGCCTGGGCGGGCGGCGAGCCCCTCTATCAGACCTACCACGACGAGGAATGGGGCGTGCCCGTCCACGACGACCGCCTGCTCTTCGAGTTCCTCGTCCTAGAGGGCGCCCAGGCCGGGCTCAGCTGGCTGACCATCCTGCGCAAGCGGGAGGGCTACAGGGTGGCCTTCGCCGGGTTCCACCCCGAGAAGGTGGCCGCCTTCGGTCCGGCGGACGTGGAGCGGCTCCTCGCCGATCCCGGCATCGTCCGTAACAGGCTCAAGATCGGCTCCGCCATCGGCAACGCCAAGGCGTTCCTGCGCGTGCAGGAGGAGTTCGGCAGCTTCGACGCCTACGTTTGGCGGTTCACGGAGGGCGGGACGATACACAACGAATGGCGCACCATCTCCGACATACCGGCCAAGACGCCCGAGGCGGAGCGCATGAGCGCCGACCTCAAGAAGCGGGGTTTCCGGTTCGTCGGCCCGACCATCTGCTACGCGCACATGCAGGCGACCGGCATGGTGAACGACCACACGGTCGACTGCTTCCGATACCAGGAACTGCGTGGGGTCGCCGGAGAGTAGAGTCCGGCCCCCGGGCGCGAGGAGGACCATCATGAGCGACGCGGCGTCTCCCCAGGAACAGGCGGTCGAGGGGCGGGTCCCGCTCGACCGGCGTGCCCCGCTCGCTCCCGACGAGCTCGAGCGCATGGACGCCTACTGGCGGGCGGCCAACTACCTGTCCGTGGGGCAGATCTACCTGAAAGACAATCCGCTGCTCCGGCGGCCGCTCGTGCCCGAGGACGTCAAGACCCGGCTGCTCGGCCACTGGGGCACCTGCCCGGGGCTCAACCTGGTGTACGTGCACCTCAACCGGGTCATCAAGGACCGGGACCTCGACATCATCTATGTCTGCGGGCCAGGCCACGGCGGACCGGCCATGGTGGCCAACGTCTACCTCGAGGGCACGTACAGCGAGTACTACAACCACATCCCCCAGAACGAAGTGGGGATGCAGCGCCTGTTCAAGCAGTTCTCGTTCCCGGGCGGCATCCCCAGCCACGTGGCGCCCGAGACCCCCGGGTCCATCAACGAGGGCGGTGAACTGGGCTACTCGCTCACTCACGCGTTCGGTGCCGTCTTCGACAACCCGGACCTCATCGCCGTCTGTGTCGTTGGCGACGGTGAGGCCGAGACCGGCGCTCTCGCGGCCGGCTGGCAGTCCAACAAGTTCCTCGACCCCGCGGGCGACGGTGCCGTCCTGCCCATCCTGCACCTCAACGGGGCGAAGATCGCCAACCCGACGGTGCTGGCCCGCATCAGCCACGACGAGCTGGCCGCCTATTTCGAAGGCTTGGGCTACGCGCCGTACTTCGTGGAAGGCGACGACCCGGCCACCGTGCACCAGCTCATGGCCGCCACTCTGGACGACGTCCTCGACGAGATCGCCGCCATCCAGCGCCGCGCCCGGGTCGAAGGCGTCGTCGAGCGGCCGCGCTGGCCCATGATCGTCATGCGGACGCCCAAGGGTTGGACCGGCCCCAAGACGGTGGACGGCAAGCAGGTGGAGGGGACGTACCGTTCCCACCAGGTGCCGTTCGCCGACATGACGGGCGGCCACCTGAAGCTGCTCGAGGACTGGATGCGCAGCTACAAGCCCGAGGAGCTGTTCGACGAAGCCGGCGCGCTCCGCCCGGAACTGGCCGCGCTCGCGCCGGACGGCCGCAGGCGCATGGGGGACAACCCTCACGCCAACGGCGGCCTCCTTCTCCGCGACCTGGAGATGCCGGACTTCCGGGAGTTCGGCGTCCACTGCCCCACGCCGGGCGTCACTATCGCGGAGTCCACCCGCATCATGGGCCAGTTCCTGGCCGAGATCATGCGCCGCAACCTGGGCGCCGGGAACTTCCGCCTTTTCGGCCCCGACGAGACCCGCAGCAACCGCCTGGACGCCGTCCTCGAGGTGACGCCCCGCGCCTGGGAGGCGGCCACTGAGCCCTACGACGACCGTCTGGCTCCGGGCGGCCGGGTCATGGAGATCCTGAGCGAGCACACCATAGAGGGCTGGATAGAGGGGTACACGCTGACGGGGCGGCACGGCCTTTTCTCCTGCTACGAGGCGTTCATCCACATCATCTCCTCGATGTTCAACCAGCACGCCAAGTGGCTGGACGTGACCCGTTCCATCCCCTGGCGGCGGCCGGTCCCTTCGCTCAACTACCTGCTGACCTCGCACGTGTGGCGGCAGGATCACAACGGCTTCTCCCACCAGGACCCGGGCTTCATCGACCACGTGCTCACCAAGAAGGCCGCGGTCACCCGCGTCTACCTGCCACCGGACGCCAACACGCTCCTCGCGGTCACCGACCACTGCCTGCGCAGCCGGGGCCTCATCAACGTGATCGTGGCGGGCAAGCAGCCGGAGCTCCAGTGGCTCGACATGGACTCCGCCATCCGCCATTGTTCGGCGGGCGTCGGTATCTGGGAATGGGCCAGCAACGATCAGGGGCAGGAGCCCGACGTGGTCATGGCCTGCGCCGGCGACGTGCCCACCATGGAGACCCTGGCGGCGGTCGACTTTCTACGCGAGCACGTCCCGGACCTCAAGATCCGGGTGGTCAACGTGGTGGACCTCATGACGCTGCAGCCCCGCGAAGAGCACCCGCACGGGCTCAGTGCCGGCGAGTTCGACTCGCTCTTCACCGCGGATAAGCCGGTGATCTTCGCCTATCACGGCTATCCCTGGCTCATCCATCGCCTGACCTACCGCCGCACCGGCCACGACAACATCCACGTCCGCGGCTACAAGGAAGAGGGCACCACCACCACGCCGTTCGACATGACGGTGCTCAACGAGCTCGACCGCTTCAGCCTGGCCCGCGACGTCATCGACCGGGTGCCCGGGCTCGCCGAGCGCGCCGCCCACGTCCGCCAACTGATCCGCGACATCCACGTGGACCACGCGGGATACATCCGTGACACCGGTGACGACATGCCCCAGGTGAAGGGATGGGCGTGGGGCTACTACAGCGGAGCGACCGCAGGGGATGTACGCCGCAGGACGTCGCGGGCGGCGGACACATCCGCGGACCAATAGGAACAGGCACAGACGATCGGGAGGGGAAATGAGCATCGAGGAAAGGCCGCGCATCGAAGTGATACATACGGCGAAGAACGACCCGAGCTACAACCTGCCGTACGCCCCGGCCATCGTGGTGAACGGCGGGCGGCTGCTGTTCACCGCCGCGATGGCGGCGCCGACCTATCACCATCATCCGCACCGGCCCGAAGAGTTCGACGACATGCCCGAGGACGCGGAAGGCCAAGCCCGGCGGACCATGGAGCAGCTCAAGGAGTTGCTCGCGGCCGCCGGTGGCACGCTCAGCGACGTGGTCTTCGTGACCCGCTACATCAAGGACGTGGCGGCCAACCAGGACGCTATCAACCGGGTGCAGGCGGAGTACTTCGGCGCCCACCGGCCTTCGAGCTGCACGGTCGAAGTGGTGCGGCTGGCGACCGATCCCCGGCTCAAGTTCGAGATGAGCGTGGTGGCCTGCGTCCCCGACTGATCATTCCTGCCAGGTGAACAGGTGCAGCGCTCCGTCTACCGAGAAGGCGATCCGGTGGGCCGAGGCCGCTATTGACGGCAGGAACCACGGGGGCGACCCGGTGTCGTCCAGCAGAACCTGCTGGTAGCCGCCGGTGTAGCCCTTGGCCACGACGGCCCACGCGGTCCCGTCGCCCGACGGCTTCGGCCTGTAGAACGCTGCGTAGGTCGGGGCGGCGGTCGCGTAGTCGCCGGCCCCGTCTATGGTCTGGGCCTTGCCGCTGAACTTCGCCGTCTCCACCCCGTCCAGGGTGAAGACCACCCGGTTCTTGTACAGAGAGGGGCGCCACGCGTCGGCGCCGATGCGCCAGGGCTTGAGTTCGGCCAGGTCCATCATCCAGGTGCCGGGCTTGATGGCGCCGGCCTTGTTCTGCTGCTCCCAGGCGATGAAACCCTCCGACAGGCTGTAGACCCAGGTGGAGTCGCCCACCGTCGATGCGATGGCCCTCCCGGGCTTGACCAGCACGGAGGCCGAGGCGACGGGGCTCCCGGTCTCGTCGACCGACACGCCCTTGATGGTGTAGTCGTACCACTCGTCCGGCTGGGTGGCCCACGGCTGGCCTTCCACCCAGGTGATCATGCCGCCCGCCACCTGCGGGTAGGCCACACTGGTGCCCGAGGCCACTTCCACTTTCGGCCCGTCGGGCAGGAGCATGGCGTAGATGTGCGCGTCGGTGACGGGGTCTGTCCCGTTCGCCTCCCACCAGACGGCGAGCATGCCGTCGAGGGCGATGCCGCCGGCCTTCTCCGCCGCCGTCGGCAGCCCGATGGTCTTACCGGACTCGAAGACGTAGGCGTACACGCCGTTGGTACCGGCCTGGAACAGGAGGGCGTCATCGGACACGGCCACCTCGTTGACAGTGAGGTCCAGCCCGGTGATGCTGGTCTCGGTCCACGTGCCGCCCGAGTCCCCGGGCACGCCCGGGCCCGGTTTGCCGGTGATGCTGGTGGACACCTCGGCCGGCTCGCTGGACGTCGTGGTGGCCTCCGTCGTGGTCGTCGACTCCTCGGTGGTCGTGGTGTCTTCACTCGTGGACGTCGTCGACAGCGCCGTGGTGGTGGTGTCCTCGGTGCCGCCGCCTCGCAGGAGCAGCATCGGCAGGGCCACCGCGAGCACGATCACGACTATGGCCACGCAGGCCAGCGCCACCCAGACCGCCGGTGAGGGGCCCTTCCTGGGCGGGACGGGCCGCATGCTCGACACGTGGTCCGGCCCCGGGAGATACGGGTCCTCCGGCGCGGGCGTGTGGATGACGGCCCGGTCGCGCGGCGGCGTGCCGCCCGCCTGAGTGGGCGCCTGAGGCGCGCCGCATTCCGGGCAGAAACGGGTCCCATCGGATATCCGCGCTCCACAGTCAGAGCAGAACATGGGCCACCCCTCGGAAGTACTCGTGTCGTCGCGCCGGACAGGCGCTGCAGGACCCTGACAGCGTACTAGGTCGGGGCCGCTTGACCAAGTGCGGCGGCGCGGTGGGCGGTTTACCGGGGCGCACGCCGCCCCGCCGCCGCCCGCCGCGCTCTGGGGCGCCGCCTCCCGCCCGGCAGCGGCCGCGGGCCCTGTGGTAGCCTCATGTGCATGACGCATGTGATCCTCTTGGGCATCGTGGGGCTCGTCGGCGGGACCTTCGGAGCGATGGTGGGGCTGGGCGGCGGGGTGTTCATCATCCCGGCGCTTACGCTCTTCCTCGGGGTCCCCATCCACAGTGCCATCTCGGCCAGTCTCATCGCCGTCGTCGCGACGTCCACCACCGCTGCCGCCGCATACGTCCGCGAGGACCTGTCCAACATGCGCCTGGGCATGACCATGGAGACCATGACCGTGGCCGGCGCTCTCGTTGGAGGCTTCGTCGGGGCCGCGCTCAGCAAGGGCGTGCTCCAGGGCATCTTCGGCGCGGTGATGATCTGCGTGTCCGTCTATATGGTGGTGGCCAAGCGGGCCGTCCGCGGTTCCCTGGCGCACGACGCCGACCTGGGTGCGCTCGGCCACTCCTACTACGACCGCAACCAGCAGACGGTGGTCAGCTATCGCGTGCACCGGCTGCCCGTGGGGATGGGGGTGTCCGGCATAGCGGGGGCGGTCTCCGGGCTCCTGGGCGTCGGTGGCGGGTTCCTCAAGGTCCCGGTCATGGTGCTGGGCATGGGTGTCCCGGTGCGGGCGGCCGTGTCCACGAGCAGTTTCATGATCGGCGTGACCGCCTGCGCGAGTTCCGCCGTCTATTTCGCTCGAGGCATGATCGACCCGGCGGTGGCGGTGCCCGTGGTCCTGGGGACCACCGTCGGCGCGTTCATCGGCTCCAAGCTCACCCTCCGTATCAAGAGTTCGGTACTGACGGTCATTCTTGCCGTGGTCCTCTTCGCTCTCTCGATCCAGATGATCCTCGGCGCGGCCGGGATAGCCGTACGGTGAGCGGCGGCGCGGACAGGGACCGCCCGGCGGTCGAGGGCCAGGGAGTCCGCGACGACCATCAGGCCGAGATGCGGCTCAACGCGGTCATCTCGCGGGTGCTCGTCGTCGGGTTGCTGGCCGCCGTGGCGCTGCTGGTGGTCGGGGCGGTCCTCAGCGCCGTTCAACCGGGCAAGGCGGTGATCCACGCCAGCACCGTCACCAAGATCCCCGGCCAGATCGCGGCGGGGGAGGCCTCAGGCTTCCTGCAACTGGGCCTGATCGTCCTTCTGCTCACGCCGTTCGCGCGGGTCCTCGCCTTGGGGGCCGTCTTCGCGGGGCGCCGGCAGTGGCTTTTCGTCGGGATCAGCGCCATCGTCGCGGCGCTGCTCATAGTCGGGGCGTCCCTGGGCATGAGTCTGGGATGAGGCGCCGGTCTCCGGCGGGGTGGCACGGCGTCGTGCCGGGCCGCGCCGCGTAGCGCGCCTTTCCGAGTTCGGTTAGAATCCCCGGGCCATGTCGATTCTCCTTCTACTGGTCGCTTTCGCCGTCATCCTTGCCGGGTGCGAACTCTTCGTCAACGGCGTGGAGTGGTTCGGGCGCAAGCTCGATCTGGGCGAAGGGGCTGTCGGCAGTGTCCTCGCCGCCGTCGGTACGGCGTTGCCCGAGACCATCATCCCGCTCATCGCCATCCTCATCAAAGGTGGGGATTCGGGCAAGGAGGTCGGGATCGGGGCCATCCTCGGCGCCCCCTTCATGCTCTCCACTCTCGCCATCTTCGTGTGCGGGGTCGCGGTGCTCATCTTCGCGGCCCGCAAGCGCCGCTCCCGGCAGATCAAGTTCAACCGGGAGATCATGAGGCGCGACCTGGGTTACTTCCTGGTGGCCTACGTCGTCGCCATCGCGGCCGGGATCTTCGACATCGGGCCGTTCCGGTGGGCCGTGGCCGTGTTGCTCATAGTCGGCTACGGCGTCTACGTCAAGAAGACCATGGCCAGCGAGGGCGACCTGGAAGGCGAATGTCGCTCCCTCTACTTCCATCGCACGGCCGAGAGCCCCGATCTCCCGAGGGTGATCCTGCAGATCGTCGTCGCCTTGGCCGCCATCATCTTCGGCGCCGACCTGTTCGTGCGCGAGCTCACCAGC
>CAIQPS010000078.1 GCA_903873715.1 uncultured Actinomycetes bacterium | reverse complement strand
CGGCGCCGGCCGCCGCCCACCCTTCGAGCAGCCACCCCGCTGCGAGCCCGGTGATGGTCACCCCCAGTAGCAGCGCGCACCAGCGCCAATCGAACAGCGCGTAGAACAGATAGCTGAAGAAGAGCAACACGACGTTCTGCGGGCGCCGCGAGCGCGACAACCGGCCCGCCGTCCAGTAGACGGCGAACGCCGCGATCACGAGTATGGCGAACTTGTAGCTGGTGAAGAGCACCCGGCGGCGGTCCCTCGGCCCCGGCCTACATCTCGAGTCGGGAGGCCATCTCCCGGTTGTCCCGATACCAGGCGGCCGTCCGTTCGATGCCCTCTTCGAGTCCCACCCGCGGCTCCCAACCCAGCAGGCGCCGGGCCTTTCCGATGTCGGCCCAGGTGGCGGGGACGTCGGCCCTGTCGGTGGGGATGAAGCGGATGTCGGCCTTCTTGCCGGTCTGCTGTTCGAGCAGTTCGATCGTGCGCAGCATCTCGTAGGGCTGGTCGCCACCCAGGTTGACGATCTCGTAGCCGACCCGTTCCAGTCCGAGGATGGTGCCCCGGGCGATGTCATCCACGTAGGTGAAGTCGCGCGATTGCCTGCCGTCGCCCGTGATCTCGACCGGTTCGCCCTCGGTTATCCAGCGGCAGAAGCGGAAGATGCTCATGTCCGGCCGCCCCGCAGGACCGTAGACCGTGAAGTAGCGGAACACCGTCACGTCGATGCCGTGCAGGTGGTGATACGTGTGCGCCATGACCTCGGCGCCCTTCTTGGAAGCGGCGTAGGGGGAGAGCGGGTGGCTCGTGTCGAGGTCCTCGGAGAAGGGCAGCGGATTGCTGCCGCCGTAGAGGCTGGAGGTGGAGGCCAGGACGAACTTGTCGATGCCGCGCCAGCGGCACAGTTCCAGCAGGTTGAGGGTGCCGACGGTGTTCGTCTCGACGTAGACCCAGGGATCGGAGACGCTCGGGCGCACCCCGGCCCGGGCCGCCAGGTTGATGACCGCGTCGAACTGGGCCCTGCCGGCGCAGACGCGGTCGAGGGCGTCGCGGTCGACGATGTCGAGGCGGTCGAACTCGAAGCCCGGCCTGCCGAGCAGACCGTCGAGCCTGTGCCGCTTGAGCCGGGCGTCGTAGGCGTCGTTGAGATTGTCGATACCCACGACATGGTGCCCGTCGGCCAGCAGGAGCTCGGCGACCTTGCTCCCGATGAACCCCGCGACCCCCGTCAACAAGAGATGCATCAGCCGACCTCCAAGATCGACACGGCCTGCGCCGATAACGTCTCCAAGCCCTGCCGTCAGCATACCTTACGTAGTCATTTGGTCCATAGCTCCCGCATCGGTCTTGCCGTCCGGAAGCGGGCATGGTATCCGGTGATGCTCATGAGAAGACACGAGATCATCGCTGCCGTCCTTCGAGTGACGCGAGGCGTCGTCGCGGCCCTCGCAGTATTGCTCCTGACCGGGGCCGGGGCCGCCCCGGCGGCCGCTCCGGCCGCGGTACCCGCGGCGCCTGCACCGGCCTCATCACCTCTCCCCGCTGATTTCGTCGCAGCACAACTCCGCCCGCTCGCCGACGGTCCGGCCGCGCTCGCCTACGGGCACGGCCTCGGCTGGTCACCCTCTCCGTACGACTTCTCCATCGTAGGCCAGGCAGCGATGCCATCGGGGGCCTCCGGCACACCGCTGACCGCACTGCCTACGAGCTACTCCCTCCCCTCTCTCGGTCGGGTCACACCTGTGAGGTCCCAGGGATCCCTCGGAACATGCGGGGCGTTCGCCTCGCTGGGATCTCTGGAATCCTGCCTCTTGCCCACCCAGAATCTTGACTTCTCCGAAGACAACATGATGCTGGCCGCCGGATGGGACTCCGTCACCCCTTACGATTCCGGGATCAACGATCTGATGGCTGCCGCCTACCTGCTGCGTTGGCGCGGCCCGGTCTACGAGACCGACGACCCCTACGGTGACGGCCTCACGCCGGCAGGACTGACTGCCCGCAAACACGTGCAGCAGGTCGAATGGCTCCCCAGCAGAGGATCGTTGGTCTACCTCGCCTACCTCAAGAACGCAGTGATGCAATCGGGTGGAGTGGAGGCGACCATGACCATGGTCCAGTCCTCCACCTACTACAACTCGTCGACGGGCGGGTACTACTACACCGGGACGGTCGGGACGAACCACGCCGTGGTCGTGGTCGGGTGGGACGACAGCTATCCGGCCTCGTATTTCACCACGACCCCCCCGGGACCCGGCGCGCTGCTCGTCAAGAACAGCTGGGGCACCAGTTGGGGCAAGAGCGGCTACTTCTGGGTCTCCTACTACGACAAGAGGTTCGGCGATTCGGTCGCGGTGTTCAACAACGCCGAGGCCACCGACAACTACACGGACATATACCAGTACGACCCCTTCGGGTTCGACAACGACCTCGGCTACCCGACCTCGGTCGCGCCGAACACCGCATGGGCGGCCAATGTGTTCACCGCCCGTAGCGGCTCCGCCCTGCGGGCTGTCGGGTTCTACACTCTCGCCGCCGACAGCGCTTACTCCATCTACGTCGGACCGTCACTCAACACGCTCACTCTCTACAGATCGGGCACCCAGACCAACCGCGGCTATCACACGCTTCTGCTGCCTTCGGCGGTCACCCTTAGCACCGGACAGACCTTCGTGGTCGCCATCAAGGTGACGTCTCCGGGCGTGACCAAGCCCCTCGCCATAGAGCGTCCGCTCGCGATGTACTGCAGCCAGGCCACGGCCGCCGCCGGTCAGAGCTACGTCCGGCCTGACGGCGGCACCTGGACCGACCTGACCAGCATCTATGCGAACACGAACGTCTGCATCAAGGCGTACGTCCAGGGCCCACCGGCCATCACGTCGCTCACGCCCGCATGGGGCTTACAGACGGGTGGCAATACCGTGACCATCAAAGGGACCGGCTTCATCGGGCTGTCCGGTGCGGCAGCCGTCACCTTCGGCGGGGTCAGCGCCACCAGCTATATCGTGGATTCGCCGCGTCAGATACGGGCGATCGCGCCCGCGCACACCATGGGACGCGTGCGCGTGAAGGTCACCGCCGTCGGAGGCTACAGCGCAGACACGGTGGCCGACGACTACGTGTATGTAGGCGCGCCGACCATCACTGGTCTGAGCCCGAACGCGGGACCGGTGACAGCGGGCACGTCCGTCGTGATCAACGGCACAGGCTTCTACGGCATGTCCGGTACGAGCGCGGTGACGTTCGACGGGGTGCCGGCCAGTAGTTGGGTCTGCAACAGCCCCACCAAGATCACGGCGGTCGCCCCCGCTCACGTGGCCGGCGTGGTGCGTGTCAGGGTAACAGCGGCAGGCGGGACTACGCCGGACACCATCGCCGACGATTACAGGTATGCCAGCCGGCCGGTCATCACCGGCTATCCGTCGCCCCAGCGTGGCCCCATGACCGGGGGCACCACAGTGGTCATCGTGGGGACCGATTTCTACGGCGTCTTCGGCGCGTCCGCCGTCACGTTCGACGGCGTCGCCGCCACGAGCTACGCAGTGGAGAGCCCCAGCCGGATCACGGCTGTCGTCCCGGCGACCACGACCGCCGGCAGCGTGACCCTCAAGGTGACGGCCGCCGGAGGATGGACGGCGACATACTACGAATACTCGCCCCCGCCCAAGGTGACCGGGCTCAGTGTGCAATCCGGTTCCACCGGTGGGGGCGCCTGGGTGAACATCTCCGGGTCGAATCTCGACTATCTGTCCGGGACCTCCGCCGTGACGTTCGGAGGGGTACCGGCGACGTACTACCACGCATACGATTCCTACCGGCTGGTCGCAGTGGCGCCGCCACACGCGGCCGGCGCCGTGCAGTTGGCCGTCTTCTCGGCTGCCGGAGGCCCGAGCGCCGACACCGCTGCCGACGACTTCACGTACGTGTCGCCGCTGGTCCTCACCCGCCTCGAGGACAACGACGGGCGGCTGTGGTGGACCGGGACGTGGTCCACCCTCGCGTCGCGGAGCGCGTCAGGTGGGTCCTTCGCGCGGTCGAACTCGGCGGGGTCCTCCGTCACCATCCCGTTCAACGGCAGACAGTTGGACCTCGTGGCCACCCTCGACCCTACGATGGGACAGGTGCTCGTCAGGCTCGACGGCGCGGGCGACTTCCTCGTCGGAGAAACGAGCGCCGTGCCCTCCTACTCCCAGAAAGTGTGGTCCAGCGGCATCCTGCCGAACGGCTTCCATTATGTGACCGTCAGTTACTCGGGTACTAACCCTGCAGGCGCATATGTCGATCTCGACGCCGTCGACATAGCCGGCAGCCCGGCCGCCCGCAATCTGTACCAGGAGACCGCGAGTGGGCTGACCTGGACCGGCGCCTGGGTCACCACCCTCGGCAGCCGGTTCTCGGGCGGCGGCTACGATCACGTCGACGCGGCCGGCGCTTCGCTGGCCTTCAGCTTCGTCGGCAACAGGTTCTCTCTTGTGGCGCTCACCGGCCCGACGCAGGGCAAGTTGACCCTGACGCTCGACGGGTTTTCATCGTACGTGGACCTCTACGCCGCCACCGCCCTCTTCCGACAGGCGACTTACTTCTCACCCTGGCTGACAACGGGCACGCACAAGGTGAAGATCGGTTGGTCGGGCACCAAGAACGCGCTCTCGACCGGAACCGCCATCAACGTGGACGCGCTCGACATCTGCGGGACCCTGGTCCAGCCCTAAGGGAGCCGCCCCGCCCGACCTGGCGTTTCATGACTTGTCGGCGGCCGTACGATTGTGCGGAATCTCGCACAATCGTATACCGGTGGCGAGCCCAGCAGAGGTGCCCCGCAGACCCGGGACGCGGCCGCGCTACATGCTGGTGGGCGTCGTGCGCTGCGGAGTCCGGACCACCACTATGGCCGGCGCCGGCTCCTGGACGGGGCAGTTGTACTGGCATATGCCGCACCCGATGCAGTGGCGCTCGTTCACCCAGGGCAGCTTGAGGCCCGTGGTAGCCACCGAGGCCGTACTGGTGGCGCCCTCGGTGGCACCCTCGGTGCCGCCGCCGGTCCCGGTGCCTTCGCCGCCGCCGCCTTCGCCGCCGCCGGCGCCCGGGCCCGTCCCGTTGTGCATGCCGCGGCCGCTGCCGTGGCCCGCACCCTCGGCCCCGAACTGGATGGCCTTGCGCGGCACCGGGCACAACTCCTCGCAGACCAGGCATTCAGTGCCTTTGGCATAGGGTAGGCAGAGGGTCTTGTCGATGCGGGCCACGCCGATCACCACGCGTTGCTTGTCGGCGAGATCGAGTGGGGCGATGGAGCGGGTCGGGCAGACCTTGCCACATTCCGCGCAGGTGTATTCGCAGAAGCTGCGCGCGAAGTCGAGCCGGGGAGTGAATACGCCCTCCCACCCCGCCTCCAGGGCCGCGGGCTGCAGCACGTTGGTGGGGCAGACCTTGAGGCACTCGTCGCAGCGGGCGCAGGTGGCCAGGAAGTCGTCCTCGGTGACGGCGCCCGGTGGACGGATGAGCTTGGAGCCGGCGGTCAGCGCGGCGTTGCCGACCGGGGCGGCGGCACCGGACGTGGCTGCGCCGGCAGCGGTGACTTCGCCGGCGAACGCGGTGGTGACGGCGGCCTGGACCGGCGGCCTATAGTGCCGCACCAGCTTGAAGATGCCGTAACTGGCGGCGAACATGGCCACGCCGCCGGCGAGGAGGGCGCGGCGGCCCGGGTCGTACGCGTACTGCTTCCGCGGCCTCCAACCCCAGTGGACGGCGCCCTGGCGGCAGACGTCGGCGCACTCGAGGCCACATTCGCAGCGGGACATGTCGGTGGAGCGGCCGTCGTCGCGGATAGCGTCCATGGGGCAGGCCTTCACGCAGGCTTTGCAGCTGGTGCAGCGGTCCTGATCCACCACCCGGCCGAACAGCGCGAACCGTCCGACCAATCCCAGCAGCGCGCCCAACGGGCAGAGGTGGCGGCACCAGAGGCGGCGCTCTATCCACGAGAACGCAAGCACGGCGACGAGCATCACCAGGATGAGTATCTGTAGCGCGTAGTGCAGGCCGTTCTCGAAGACGATGCGGCCGGTCAGAGTGTTGGTGACGCTGTCGACGCCGCCTTTGAGGGCGTCCACGTGATAGAGGGCGTCGCCGGCCCAGGTGACGAGCCGGTCGAGCGCGGGATAGACCAGAGTTGTCGCGCTCCGGGTGAACAACGATATGGGGTCGGCCACCAGGAACCAGGTGCTGCCGAGCAGGATGAAGACCAGTATCAGTACCAGCCCGAAGAGCGGCACCTTGCGGAAGATCTTGCGCGCGCCCGGTCTGAGAGAACGTTCCTTCTTGGGACCGAAAAGCTCGATGAGGAACCCCATGGGGCACACGTATCCGCAGAAGATGCGGCCCAGGAACAGCGGGCTCAGGATGACCGGCACGGCCAGCAGCATCTCCCAGCGGAAGAAGCCGTGGGCGGCCGAACTCGCAGCGATGAGCGGGTCGGCCAGCAGGAAGCCGCTCACCAGGCCGGAGAAGACCGGCCAGAAGGCGGCGGTGAGCAGGCCGAGCGACACGAGCAGGAAGACCAGCTGGAAGACCCAGCGGAAGCGGTGCACGGACAGCGGGCGGACCGGCTTGCGGCGGCCGGCATGGCGGCGCGGGCGGGTGGCATGGCGGCGCGGGCGGGTGGCAGGCGCCGGAGTGGCGTCCTGGGTGGCAGGAGCCTGCGTGGCGTCCGAGGCGGTGGCGCGCGGCTCGGCGCCTGGCGATGCGTCCGCCACTACGCGTCCCCCGTCGCGATGGCGAGCTTGGCCAAGTCGATCTCGCCCATGCCGCGCTTGTTGGCCTCCACCAGCCAGGCGAAGTCGGCGGGGGTCTTGTTGAAGAACTGGGTGCCCCAGGCATCCACGCTGACGGTGTTGGTGCCGGCGACCAAGGTCTTGTCCATACGGACGTCGTCCAGCGAGCCACCCGTGGGCCCGTGGCGGAACAGCACCCGGTAGCCGTCCAGGATGGCCAGGGTGGGCTTGACGAGCGTGTTGACGTCGACGATCTTCTGGTTGAAATCGATGTGGATCATCCCGCGGCGGCCGCCCATGACGCCCATGAGGTTCTTCATGGTCATGGTGGCGCCCGAGACCGAGTGCTGCTTGGGCAGGGCCAGGTCGATGAGGGTGTCGGCCTCGAGCGCCTCGGTGACGAAACCCCAGGAGTGGAGCACCTTCCCCTCGGGGATGTCGTAGTCCTGGTAATCGCGGCTCGCGAGATAGACCAGGGTGGCGTCGGCATCGGAGACGGCCTGGGCGAGCCCGGCGGTCTCGAAGGAGGAGCGGGCGTTGGAAGTGGGGTTGTCGAGGACGGTCACCTCTTTGGCGCCGGCCTCCCAGCACATGGCGATGACGGCTTTGATGGTCTCGGGGCTCGTGGTGGTGGCGTATTCGGGCGGGCGGCCGGTGAGCACGTTCGGCTTGACGACGACCTTGCCGCCCTTCTTGACGAAGCGCTCCATGCCTCCCAGCAGGGCGATGGCTGCACGGACGTTCTTGTCGGGGGAGTCGCCTTTGATGACGGCGAGGTCCGGGGCGGCTGCGCCGCCCGCGGTAGTGCCGGTGGTCGCCGAGCCGGTGCCGCTCGTTGCCGAGGTGCCCGTCCCGGGCGCGCCGCCGCTCGTGGAAGTCGCGCTGTCACCGCCCGCGGTGCCGCCCGCAGTGGTGGGCGGGCCTTCCTCGCTGGGGCCCACCGACGTGGTGGTGGAGGTGGCGGTGTCGCCGCAGCCCGGTAGCAGCGGCGCGACCCCGGCCAGGCCCGCGAGGGCCAGCCAGCGCCCGGTGTGCATCAGGAACGTTCTGCGGTCCATGCTGCTCATGCGGTGATTTTACCGCGTGCGGACGGCCGTCGACCGTTTCGGGCGTCGGCGGCTCAGGCCGAGAACGGGTCCACCAATGTCAGCCCGTCGATGCCGGTGAAGTCCCCGACGTTGCGTGTCGCCAGGACGAAGCCTCCTGCCACCGCTATCGCCGCGATCTGCGCGTCCTCCACACTCATCGGACGACCCTGGCGAACCCGGGCGGCCACGATATCCCCATAGCGGGAGGCGGCCGATTCGTCGAATGGCACGCAGCGCCCGGGCAGCCCGGCGAACATCCTCCTGGCCGCATCAGCCAATGCCTGTTTGCGCCTGCCATCGGGCAGCAGGGCGATGCCCAGTCCGATCTCCGCGCGTGTCACCGCCGACACGTAGAACTCCTCCCGTGGTTGCGCATCGACCCAGCAGAGCGCCACCGGGTCCGGCTCACTACGCATGAGTTCGGAAAGGATGTTGGTGTCGAGAAGGATCATGCCGAGATATCCGGTCCCGAGCGCGGAAGCGAGCGGGTGGGCAGTTCGAGATCGAACTCGCCCGCGTCGTCGAAATATCCGTGGACCAGACTGCCGAAGCCCCCGGTCTGCGGCGCATCCGGCATCAGAGCCCGGCGCAGGATCTGGCGGGCGGTCTCTTCCATCGACTGGCCCTGCCGCGCTGCTTCCATCCTCAAGCGGCTCTTCAACCTGTCGTCTAGCCCGCGGATGGTGAGGCTGGCCATGGTGTCTCCTACCGCAATCATTGCATGCATTGCTATCAGTTTCTCCATTCTACCAGCTTTCAGTCCGCGGAGGCGATGGAACGACGCTACCGGCCGGCCAAGAAGAGCAGCTACACCGTTGGGTGGGGCTTGCCTTGCCCAGGAGACGACAGAGCTGGGTCGAGGCGGCCCCGGTCGGTGCCTGCCCGGGGTTATACTCGGGCCACCATGTCCGACCTGCCCGAAACGCCCCGTCGCAGCGAGCGCCACCGGCGCACCAGGGCGCGCCGCCCCCGCCCGACCGGCTGGCGCCGCTGGCTCCGCTGGGCGGCCAACCTCATGATCGTCGGGGGAGTGCTCCTGCTGGCCTATCCGGTCGGCACCTGGGGCTACACCTGGTATGAGCAACGCCAGATGCGGCAGGAACTCACCCGCGACCACCCGGGGCTGGCGACGGCCCAGGCCGCCCTCGACTCCCGGGATCTGGTGCCGGCCACGCCGCCGGCCACCACCGCCGGCGCCGGCGGGACGCAGAGCGCCCCCGATCCCGCCGAGACCGAGCGCCTGGCCCAACTCGCGGCCTTCAAGGCCGCGGCCGACGCCTTCGTCGCCAAGATGGGTTCCACCGGCACCCCCATCGGGCGAATCGTGGTCCCGGCCATCGGACTGGACGTGGTGATGCTGGAGGGGACCGGAAACGGCGACCTACGCGAAGGGCCGGGGCACTGGCCGGAGACGCCCTTCCCCGGACAGGGCGGCAACTTCGTGGTCTCCGGGCACCGCACCACTTACGGGCATCCGTTCTTCAAGCTCGACAAGATCCGGATAGGGGACGAGATCGACCTCGTCCTTCCCTACGGCGTGGCCAAGTACCTGGTGACGCGAAGCATCATCGTAGAGCCGGACGAAGTCCAGACTGTCGCCCAGGCCGGCAAGGAGCAGGTGTCGCTGGCCGCCTGCCACCCCATCTACAGCGCGTCGCACCGCATCGTGGTGCAAGGGGACCTGGTGGCGTTCAGAGTGGTCCAGCAGTGAGTGAAGCGGCGCCGCGTGGCGCCCTGCGAAGCCGGGGGCCGGCCCGCCGTCCGGCGGTCTAAGCGATCGCGGACGACACCGCGTCGCCCAACCTGCCCGGCGCGGCTTCCGGGACGATCTCGTCGACGGTGGCCATCGCCGGAGCCGCCTGCGGCGCCACGAACGGTCCCTCAGCGGCTGCTTCGAGGTCGAAGGGCCGGTAGGTGGGCAGGAAGCGGCGCAGCCCCTTGATGACCACGTCGCGGGTGGCGTGGGTCTGGCCCAAGGCCAGTAGCTGCTCGACCTGGTCGCGGAAGCCCACGTGCCCCGGCACCACCCCGAGGGCATCCTGCGGCAGCGGCATCAGCAGGTCGATGAACGGGTGCGACGTGGACGACGGCCGTTCCAGGGAGCCCACGAGCAGTTCGTGCATGCGCTCGCCCGGGCGCAGGCCCGTGTAGACGATGTCGATCTCGTGACTGTGGCCGTTCTTGGTGAACTTGATCATCTTACGGGCCAGTTCCAGGATCCTGACCGGCTCGCCCATCCGCAGGATGAACACACCGCCCTGGTGGGCCCCATCTCCGGCGAGTGTGGCAGCCTGCAGCACCAACTGCACCGCTTCGGAGATGGACATGAAGTAGCGGGTCATCTCCGGATGGGTGACCGTCACCGGACCACCGAGGTCGATCTGCTTCTGGAATATGGGGACCACGCTGCCCTGACTGTTCAGCACGTTGCCGAAACGGACCGAGCAGAAGTGCGACTCCGGGTACCGGTGGCCCACATCGCGGACGACCAGCTCCGCCATGGCCTTGCTGGCCCCCATAGCGCTCACCGGGTCCGCGGCCTTGTCCGTGGAGATGTTGACGAAGCGCTGCACCCCGGCCCGCGCAGCCTCCTCGGCCACGATGAGGGTCCCGGCCACGTTGTTGACGACGGCCTCGTCCGGGGAGGATTCCATCAGCGGCACGTGTTTGAAGGCCGCCGCATGGAAGACCACGTCGACCTGGTTGTCCACGAAGATCCTGCGCATCTTGAGGCGCTGCTGGACATGGGTGGCCACCAGCACGTGGCTGCGGCAACCGCGCACGCGCAGTTCTTCGTGCAGGGCGTAGAGGCCCGACTCGTTGCGGTCCACGCAGACCAGCCGGTCGGGCTCGAACGCCGCTATCTGCCGGCACAGTTCGGAGCCGATGGACCCGGCTGCCCCGGTGACCAACACCCGGCGGCCGCGCAGATACTTGCCGATGGCAGCCAGGTCGGTCTCGATGGGCTGGCGGCCGAGCAGGTCTTCCACCGTGAGCTCGCGGACGTCGCCGAGAGTCGCCCGGCCGTCCATGAGCTCCGTGAGCGGCGGCAGCGTCTTGATGGGCAGACGGGCCGGCTTGATGAGGTTGTACAGGCGCTCCATCTCCGCCGCGTTCGCGGACGGGATGGCGATGAAGAACTCGGTGGCGTTGCAGGTGGTCGCCACGGTGGGAGCGTCCTCCACCGGCCCGAGCACCCGGTACTCGTGGATTCGCATACCGTGCAGGTCCTGGTTGTCGTCCAGCAGGCCGACGATGGTGATACCCAGGTGGGGACTGCTGTTGATCTGCCGGATGAGCATCTCGGCCGCGCTGCCGGCCCCGACTACGATGACCCGCCGGCCCTTGTCCACCGACGAGAGGCTGAAGGTGTGGAACACCCGGCTATAGAAGCGGACCGCCAGCATGAGCACCGCGGCCGCGTAGCCGCCGAAGACGACCACCGACAGCGGCATCAAACGGCCGTGGACGGTGGGCCATCCCAGATCGATCACCAGCAGTCCCAGCACGGAGGTGGTAGCAGCGCGAAGGACCCACAAAGCCTGGTGTAGCCCCACGTACTTGTTGACGATGGAATAGACGTGGAACACCCAGTTCAGAGCGAGATGAAGGCCCACGGCCGCGGCTATGAAGCCCCACAGTTCCATCGAGTGGAAGTGCAGCCGTAGCGGGATGGCACCCTGGTAGCGAAACGCGAGGATAAGATAGTAGGCGACGACGACTATGAGGACATCGAGGACCGAGGCGAGAAGAGCCTTCCGCCAACCGTGCAGGTGACGTCTCATAGCGGCCAAACGAACCCTCCAGCGGACCTGAGATGATTAGAACCATATAGCTTTGCAAAGTAGTCATCAATAGGGGTACATGGACCTTGGTCCAATAGTCCGAAAGATTTTTCCCCGACCAAGGTCTAGGATGGGCTTCGGCCAAGCTGCCGGAAGAGTAGAGTTAATGAACGATTACCCAATAGTTGCCGTATGCGGGGCCGGAGGGATGCTCGGAAGGGCGGTGATCGCGCGCTGCGCCGAGCTGGGTGTGGAGTGCCGGCCGTTCGCCGAAGCGGACCTCGACATCACCGACGGTGAGGCCGTCGAGG